>NZ_PYHV01000007.1:0-172622 GCF_004766475.1 Pseudoalteromonas sp. KS88 | reverse complement strand
CCAGAGTTCAGGTTAAATAATTACACTGTTAAACGGGTGATACGCGAAGTGCTCACTGCAAATATGTTTTAAACACTTGATGGCAATTAAAGAGCGTTTTGTTCTGTGGGTAGCATCAGGTTTGACTAAGCAACAAGTAATAGAGTGTATTAAAACGTTTTTGTAAAAGTACAGCTGATATTCCTCTCTTTTAAGGCGTAGATGCTGAGCATTTGAGTCATGACTCACGCGCAGTTATTAGCTACATATAAAACTAGTGTACTGATTTTTAAATCAATATTTTGGAAAAACAAAGGAGTGAAGTGTGTATATTGGTGAGATCGCAACCCGTTGTGGTGTATCCGTAAAAACCGTTCGGCATTATGAAGCGATTGGTTTGTTAAGTGACATTAAGCGACTAGGTAGTTACCGTATTTATGAAAACGCTGATGTAGAGTTTGTCACACTAATAAAACGAGCGCAGTTATTGGGGTTGAGCTTAGCTCAACTTAAACAGCTTAAAATTGGTCGACATGATTTGGATTGGCCTGCCGTAATGGCTTTACTCGAGGAAAAGAAGCAGCAAGTATTGATCGATATTACTGCGCTTGAGCAACAAAAAGAGCTGCTAGATTTTTATCATCGCGATATAAAGATTTGTCTGGATAACCAAGTATTAGGCTAACGGTGCTTGACTCTACCCTTTAGGGTAGGGTGTATGCTGCTACTTTTAATGGAGTAGTTAGTATGAAAAAACGTATTTTAGTGATTGATGCAAATCCAAAACAAGCTAGCTTTTGCGACGCTTTAGCAAAGAGCTATAGTCAAAGTTGTAATAGTGAGTGTGAGGTACATACGCTCTCTCTTAGTGCTATGACATTTGATCCCAATTTAACTAATGGCTATGAAAATGAGCAACGGCTAGAAGCTGACTTAGTTGATTTTCAAACACAGTTACAAAGGGCTGAACACATCGTGTTGTTTATACCCGTCTGGTGGGGTGGCCTGCCTGCAAAGTTCAAAGGTTTGATTGATCGAACGTTTTTACCTGGATTTGCTTTTCAATATCAGCCAAATAAAACAATTCCCGACAAGCTGCTGAAGGGGCGTACTGCAGAGATCATTTTAACCCTGGACACACCAGCTTGGTATTATCGCTTTATCCAAGGCAGCCCGGTTAAAAAGCAGCTCAAACACACTATTTTAGGATTTTGTGGTATCAATGTGCGTTCAACAGATTATATTGGGCCTATTGTAACGTCATCCCCTGAGCAACGTAAAAAGTGGCTTAAGCAGATAGCAAAAAAGGCAATGAAATGAGAATATTGCTTTAGATAAATGAATAAAAATAAAAAAGAGGATCAGCGTGCAGTTACGTATTGCAAAACTAATTTTCGCAGGCAGCTTACTAACACTTGCAGCCTGTTCAGGCGAAGCTGTTTTTGAATCTCCACCTATATCACAGTTTCAACATACAGACGAAACCGTAAAATCCGCAGCTGTGTCTAGTGATGGGCAGCTGAGTGTTGTATCAGAGCACGGCAAAGTGTGTGTATGGGATAATACCAACAATACACTTATCTTTGAATGTATCACTGGTGATGACGCTAATTATGTTGAGTTAGTCGGGTTGAGTGACGACAAAACCACATTCTATATCTCAAATAGAATGGCGATACATGTTTTTTCAGTGCAAACAGGGCAGTTAATTGGCAGTTGGTCTACAGGTCAAAATATAGCGCGCGACATTGCTATATCTGCTGATGGGCATTTATTACTCGTTGGCTATCGCACTGGCGAAGCGGATGTGATCAATACACAAACTAAACACAATACGGTATTTAAAATCCATCGACTTGATATTAATTCTGTAGCCCTATCAGCTGATGGGGGCACTGCGTTAAGTGGCTCAAGTGATAAACATGCTTATTTGTGGTCAACCGCCAATGGTAAAATTTTGCAAGAATATAAACTTGCGACACGCGTTAACCATGTCAGTATGAATGAACAAGGTAGCATAGGTTTTGCGATTGACTCTGTGGATGATCGCATTTTTCTTGATTTAAAGTCAGGTGAAGAACTAGCGGAACTAAATATCTTTGCTAACTTTATTGAGTTTAACGACTCACAGTTCATTAATAATGATAAATGGTTTTTAACTGGCTCGCCTAAAAGCAAAATTTATTTATGGCAGGTTGCCAGTGGTAATTTATTGGCTGAATACGGTGCGGCGGAAAAAGGCCAACGTAGCTCAATTTTAGCCGTCGGGTTTGATGAAGTCACTCAGCGAATCTTCACACATAACAGCAATGGTACGCTTGAAGTATGGCCTTATCAAAGTCAAAGCAAAAAAGACTAATGTGGTCTTGAGGTATAACCATTTTAATATCATGAGGGTGTGGTGCTATTTGCTTTTTTAGTGCTGCACATTTATTTTCAAAAATGAAAAGCGGTTTTTGTTTGTTTTACTAAGTTGTAAAGGGGGTTTCCAACGGCTAAACAGGGGGTATGAAAAACCCGTTAACTGATTAACGTTTCGCGTTTATACACAGTGCTTTAATTTCGTGTATTAAAGCGATGCCATTTGCATTATCGCCATGAACACACAAACTATCTGCGTTTAAGGTTACTTTTTTACCGCTATTCGTTGTGACCGTTCTCTCACTAAGCAGCTGATTTACTTGAGCCAGCATGGCGGCTTTATTATGTACGCTACCTGCCACATTTCGCGATACTAGGCGGCCTTCGTCTGTGTATTGTCTATCTGCAAAGGCTTCTAAAATTAGCGTGATGCCATATTGTTGTGCTAGCTGTTTATGCTGTTTTGCTTCGTTGGTTGCTAAAATCATTAACTTTAATGAAGTCGAGTAACGAGCTATAGCCTCCATGACTGTGTTTAAAATAGCGTCATCAATCATCATATCATTATAAAGTGCGCCATGAGGCTTAACATAACCCAGTGTTAGACCATGTACTTTCGCCATACCTTCTAAGGCTGCGATTTGATAGTGTAGGCAGTTGGTTAACTCATCTTTTGAAAGTCTCATTGAGCGTCTACCAAACCCTTGTTTATCTGGGTAACTTGGGTGCGCGCCAATCTCTACAGCGTTCTGCTTTGCAAGTATTAATGTTTTTGCAATCACGTCACTATCACCCGCATGAAAGCCGCAGGCTATATTGGCCATATCAATGTGTGGCATTACTTGATCATCAAGCCCCATTTGCCATGCACCAAAACTTTCACCTAAATCACAATTGAGCTTCATAACTTTTCGCTTAACGTTTATAAATTTAATAAAACATAACTAATGTTCACATGCAGCAGGGCGGCTCTTTACTGCTGTGCCACTAAAAGGAGGCTATATGTGCATTTTGAATATCAGTAATTAACATATGTCCTGGGCTATGCGTAATGCAGAAATCTGGTGCAGCTTTAGCTATTGCAACTTGCGCTGTAACACCACATGCCCAAAAAACAGGTACTTCATCCTCTTTTATGCTAACAGACTCACCATAGTTCGGCCGATTTATATTTTTAATACCAATAGCGGCAGGGTCACCAAAGTGAATGGGGGCGCCATGAAAATCAGTAAATCGGCTGCAAATTTGGATTGCACGAATAGCATCGGCAGGTTTCATTGGTCGCATACTAACCACCATATTACCGTGAAAAATACCGGCACTTTCGCTTGGAATGTTGGTGATATACATAGGTACGCTTTTATGTTCAGTCACATTGCGTATTTCAATGCCAGCGTCTTTTAAAGAGTCTTCAAATGAAAATGAACTGCCTATCAAAAAGCTAACTAAATCATCTTGCCAGTACTCTTTGATATTCGTAACTTCATCAACAAGCTGACCTTTTTTATAAATCCGGTAGCGAGGAAGATCTGTTCTGATATCTAAATCATGTGCAACATTAGGAATGTTAACTGCACCAGGGTGTTGGCTACTCGCAATGATAGGGCATGCTTTTTTATTGGCTTGGCAGAATTGTAAAAAATCAAATGCGTAACGCTTAGGTAAAATCACTAAACTTGCCTGCACGAAGCCGGGTACAAAGCCTGATGTACTGCCTGTATAATCTTCATTACGGATCATGTTGCGGATAGCGTAAGGGGTTGTCAGTGAAGCGTTATGTTGCATAGAGTCCTCTAATTACGGTTAAAGCCGTTTACCGTGACAGGTAATTTACCTGTTGCAATGTGTTTTCCAACTAATACTTTAGCAAGAGCCGTAAAAGCAGGTCCTGCTACTTTAACATTATTATCTACATCTATGTTATACGCATAAGTTGCTAGAATTGCATCAGCATATTGGCTGAATTTTGCAATATCGTAAGGAGCACGAAGACTAATAAACACCGTTTTTTTATTCGCCAGCTGTGATTGCTTTAACAGCTTTTCTAGCACAGCGCCTTGCTCCGATTTAGCAACCTTAAATTCAGGGTCATCAGCTAAATCATCTATACCGCCAATTTCAACAGCACTTTGCGCAGGCGATGCATTTGCAGCAATGATGACATCTGCTTGATTGATTGCTTTAAGTGTCGTGTTAGGATCAAAGCCCTGAAGGCTTGTGCAAGAGAAATCATAACTGTTATCGGCATGCTCTTTGATAGCCTGCTCAAGAGCTATACACTTTCGCGTGTCAGGCATAATAAGGTGTATTTTTAGATTGTTAGCTAGTTTTAAAGGAAGTGTTTGGTTTTCATTTTTAACCTCAGTGATAGCCGCTAAGGCTAGTTGAGCTTCAACCGCACGATGCGTTGGCTTACCTAAAGTACGTTGCGCTGCTTTAATGGCACTAGACTCATCGAGCACAGTGGTTAGTTTAAACTTTTCTTTTAGGTGTAAAATCCTTTGTGCTGATAAAGCGACTTCCTGAGCATCTAAGTTACCCTTTTCTACCTCTTTAACAAGGCGTTCTATTAGTTCTTTCAGCTCGATTAAGTCATCAGGTTGGCGAATTTCGATTGGCATTAGAGCGATATCAACACCTGCCGAAAATGTATTCACGACGGCTTCAACGGGTTCAAAAAAGTGGCTGATCCCGGCCATATCAAGCGCATCAGTTATAACAACTCCTTGGTAGTTTAATTCACCCCGTAAAAGGTCAGTTATGATCTTACGTGACATTGTGGCCGGCTTTATCATGGTTTTGCCGTCTTTACTTACAAAAGTGCTGTCATCAAGCGCGGGATATTGAATATGAGCTGTCATGATCATGCCAGGATTTTGGCTTTTAATAATATCTTTAAATGGTGGTAAATCTTGCTGCCAAATTGTATTTTTATCGTGCTTGACTCTAGGCAGACCAGTATGACTGTCCACGTTTGTATCCCCGTGGCCTGGAAAATGTTTAAGCGACGTGATTACACCGTTATCTTCAAAAGCAGCTACTTGTGCGCCACCAAGTATACCAACTAAAGTTGGATCTTCGCTGTATGAACGCACATTGATAACAGGATTATCAGGATTAATATTCACATCAATTGTAGGCGCGTAATTGACGTTGACACCAATTGCTTTGAGCTCATCAGCAATTACGTGCGCTGATTGTGACGCAAACTTTGTACCGTGCGAAGGGTAAGTAGCGCCGATAGACATGTTACCGGTAAATGAAGTGCCTATATGACGCGGTATCCTAGCAACACGTCCACCCTCTTGATCTATTGATATAAATAACGGGGCACGTAAAGTTGATTTGGCTGCGGCTTGTTGCATTTGATTATTGAGCTTTACAATTTGTGCAACATTTTCAATGTTTTCAGCAAAAAGAATAACGCCACCAATATTATGTTGGGTGATCGTTTGCGCTAAATCTTGAGGAAGTTCAGTCATTGGCTGGCGACATCTATTTTTACTGCCTTTCTCACAGTAATAACGAAAATCAAGCATCAGCTTTTGGCCAATTTGTTGTTCAAGCGTTAAGTTTGTTGCTGCGATAGTCGATTTCATTGAAATAATGCACCCTAATCCAAAGGTAATTGATGTAATGGCAAGCTTAGTTAACACTATTAGCTCCAAAGCTGTCTTGTTTAAAGCTACGTGACAGAGAGACTTTAAACTTTAAAAAAATTGAATGATTTACGCTGCTAAAACTTTAGTTGCTTCGATAATCAGCTGTAAATGAATAAAGCAATATCTTATTAATTCTATCCTAAAACCTAGCTTAAAAACTAACGGATCATAGCGTAGAGTACGATTAAAATATCAAAAAAGTATATGTTGAACAAAGTGGGAGTAATTACTTGAGTTTTTGTTCTAAATCAACTGTAGGTATGCTTGTCATAGCTTTTATTAATACATTTTGCTAGTATTTGTACACTTTGTAGCCAAGGAATGTTAAGGCGAATTACTGTAAAAGTTGAGTATTATTTTGCATCGCTTCAAGAAACATTTAACAGTTAAATTAGACTTAAAAAAGTTAATCCTTTTTTTAGCTATCTCTGCCACCATTGTGACATTTTTGAATGGCTTTTATTCTAGCTATCAAGTGCAAAAGCAACAGTTGCAGCTACAAACTCTTAAAAGCCAAAGTGCTTATGCCGCAAAGTTGGGGCTAGCAACGGATCGATTTTTACAAGCTGCACAACAACAACTTGCCTACTCAGCCAAGGTTATTGCTGATGATTTCTATAATGTTACAACCTACCAGCAAGAGGTCGAGCGTTTAAGGCTACAAACTAACAGTTTTAATTCGACGGTGATTGTTGAGGCAAAAGGCAAAGTGCTTGACGTATCACCAGCGAGTTTGCAGTTAAAGGGTCATCAACTGCAAAGCCAAGGAGCAAAACAAGCGCGGTTAGTCAAAAAGCCCATGATAAGCGAACCTTATATTTCTGCGGCCAATAACTTAATTATCTTTATTTCACACCCAATTTTTAACAAAGACAATGAATACCTTGGGTATGTTGGTGGCAGTATTTATTTAAAAGAAGCCAGTATTTTGCATAGTTTGCTACAAATTCACTTTCATGAAGATGGTTCATATTTGTATGTCGTTGATAAAAACAGACGATTACTTTATCACCCTGATAAGTCGCGTATAGGTGAACATGTGTACGATAATAATGTCATCGAAGCGGTGCTAAAGGGCCAAAGCGGCACGCAAGAGTTAACAAATAGCCAAGGCTTAACAGTGTTGGCCGGTTATGCTCCTTTAACACAAGCTCATTGGGGGATTATAACTCAGCGTCCGTTAGCTAAAACACTCGAGCCACTTGATGGGTTAATGGTTAGCGTACTTTACCGCACGATACCAATAGGTTTAGCCACTTTTATTTTCATTTTGCTGCTTGCCCGTTTTATAGCACACCCTCTACGCGATTTAGCACACACTGCTAATATGTTAGATGATCCCGCTGCATCTTCAGCGCTTAAAAATGTGAAATCATGGTACTTTGAAAGTGCTGAATTACGTAAAGCAATGCTCAAAGGTGTTGCTGTGTTGCACAATCGAATTGGTGCATTACATCAAGAGGCCAGTACCGACCCTCTAACAGGACTCAATAATCGACGCAGCCTGGATACTATTTTGGCGCAATTAATAGATACTAATACCTCTTTTGCAGTATTAGCGCTCGATATTGATTACTTTAAACGCGTCAATGATCAGTATGGCCATGACATTGGGGATATTGTTCTTCAATCGTTGGCGGGAATTGTTTCTGATGTAACTCGCAGTAGTGATTTTGTTGCGCGCACAGGTGGAGAAGAGTTTATTGTTATTTCACCTAATGCTGATGCAAATACAGCCTATGCCTTGGCTGAGCGCATCCGTTTAAGTGTTGCACAAACAGAGATACCCCCAGTGGGATATATTAATATATCAATCGGTATAGCGGGCTGGCCTGCTGATGAATTACCGATAGAATCTATATTGAAACATGCCGACCAAGCACTCTACGAAGCTAAGAATATTGGGCGCAACCGATGTGTGCTTGCCCCTGGATATGAATAGTATTGATACATAAGTCGCTTAAAAATAGGGGGCTCTTCAGTTTTTTATAACTGAAGTAGTTATTTATCTGCACAAATACAAAGATAACATTTGACTAATCTCTATAACTCTATATAGTAGGCCGCAGCTAGAAAGAAAGCATGTAATTTATAAATCTCCATTTCGTTGTTGTATAAGTAATACTTGTAGTACCGTCCTGAAGTTTTTTTAAGTACCATCTCATTTTTTGCTACACCCGCCCACATGGGCAATTTTTTATTTTTATATCAGGATATTACTATGTCTAACATCGTATCAGGTACAGTTAAGTGGTTCAACGAGTCTAAAGGTTTTGGTTTCATCGAGCAAGAAAATGGTCCAGACGTTTTCGCACATTTCTCAGCAATCAAAAGCGAAGGTTTTAAAACTCTTGCTGAAGGCCAACGTGTAGAGTTCACTCTTTCACAAGGTCAAAAAGGTCCTCAAGCAGAGAACATCACTGCTGTATAATTTTACCTTCTAGGTAGAATTCAAAAAGCAAGCTAAGGCTTGCTTTTTTTGTGCTTAAAAATTGACGATATCACGCTCACTGCCTATTATTAATAATTAAATGTGTGTTTGTCGGAGCAAATTATCCGTAACGTTTTTGTATTTCTTTGTTGCTTATTTTTTCCGGCTATAGGCTATGCCAAGCCTTTAATTACTATATATACAGAGCATTTCCCACCGTATAATTTTTCCAATAAAGGTCAGCTGCAAGGTATTAACCTTGATATCACTCGTGCCTTATGTAAACGCGTTAACGTTGATTGCCAGTTTGAGTTATTACCGTGGACACGGGCTTATTATTTGGCTCAAAAAAATCAAGCATCAGGACTAGTTTCGACAGCACGCTCACCTGAGCGGGAGTCATTATTTCAATGGGTCGGTCCTTTAGCCTCTTCACGTACATTTTTTTATCGACTTGCAAGTAGCGACCACATAAACCCGACTGAGCTGAGTCAATTAAGTGCTTACACGTTAGGATTGGCACGTGGTGATGTGTATGAGCCATTAGTGCATAACATTGGTTTTGTAAAAGATAAAAACCTCTTAAACTTTGCCCATCATTACGAGTACATTAATTTATTTTTTAAAAATAAAATAGATTTGATTCTCGGTTCAGAATCTTTGCTTGATTATCAATTACAGCAATATGGCCACAATAGCGCTGACGTAGTTAAGTTGATTGAATTACCCGTAGATAAACTAAAAGGGAACTACCTGGCGTTTAATAAATCGGTGCCCAAAGAGATTGTGGATAAATTTAATCACGAGTTGGCAGCATTAAAAGAGATTGATGGCCTTGAGCAATTTAGGCTGCCTTATTTAAAAAAGCATGATTAAAATAAACTAATTAGCCTGAATCTTTGATAATAAACCCACCTTAAGCGGCTACTTTAAGCGCTACCTGCGTTGAATTAACTTGTAATAGCCTAGCTATTGACGCATAAACTAGCCTTGTTATGGCTAAAAGTCTTCGGTTGGAGATAGATAAATACATTTGTTATTTAATATCAATATGATGGTACACCTCTTAACCAGGGCTTAGGTTAATTATTGTTTATTAATTTTTTATATTCGATTGTTTCTTTCACTTCACTGAATGCCTTTCTTAATGATTCCACTATTTCATTTTGGGTATTTATATTTGCGGCTAAAAAACCTCTGACCTCAAGCTCATCAATTGGGTATGTGAAGTTGAGTTTATTGTGATCGATAGCTAAGTGATCAGCCATATCCTGTATGAAGTTTTCATCATCGATGATTAGATCTACTTTGTTCGCAAGTAATAAGTGATAAGATTTCTTGATATCTGAAGTTATCAGTAAATCAAAGCCATGCCTTGATAAAAATTGAAAAGCCAAGTCATGCCGTTGAACCGCTACTTTGTATTTTTTTGCCTGTTCTAGATTCGTTATTTTAATACTCTTTCGCTCTGAGAGCTTCACAAAACCTAATTTAAATTGCGCCACAGGGCCAATCCAGTGAAATAGCTTTTCTCTCTCAGGGGTTCTAGCTAGGCTGTATATGAGCGTGTTATTTACCTGGCTGGCAAGCTTGTATGCACGGGCCCAAGGATAAATAGAGAAGGAAGCGTCTACAGTAGCTGTCTCTAATATCATTTTTACAATGTTGGTGCTGGTACCTGCAACTTCATCATTTATTCGAGTTTGATTAGGCGGTGAAAGTTCAGTCACCACTTGGACTTGGGGCTGGCATAGGCTTAATACTGGAAACAGCATTAGCAATGAGTAAAACAGTACTCGCATTAATTAACCTTAATTTGCCGTGATGGGATCAGTATAGTAACAAAGGTGAGAATATGAAAAGTTATAGGTATTAAAACGATAAAAGGGCCTTGCGGCCCTTGGTGAAGTATCGTTCAAGTCAGATAATGCTTTAACCCCTTAAAGCGTTATCCTATTGTTTTGCAACTAAGGCTCATCTCAAAGTTTCTAAGCTAGCGAGAGGAAAAAACCTGCAATTGCGGCGCTCATAAGGTTAGCCATAGATCCTGCTAACACTGCTCTGAGCCCTAAGCGTGCGATATCCTTTCGCCGACTAGGCGCCATACCGCCTAATCCACCTAGTAAAATAGCTATCGATGATAAGTTAGCAAACCCACATAACGCGAATGTGACAATCGCTTGTGTGTGCGCACTTAACGTATCGCGATAATTTATAAAGTCTAAGTAAGCAACAAACTCGTTCACTACTAACTTTTGACCAATAAAACTGCCGGCTATAATTGCTTCACTCCACGGTACACCAAGTAACCAAGCAACTGGAGCAAATATATAACCTAAAATTTCTTGCAGTGTCAGTGTCGGGTAATCAAACCAGCCACCAATACCACCTAATAAACCGTTTAAAAGCGCGATTAAAGCAACGAATGCTAATAACATGGCACCAACATTAAGTGCTAAATGCATACCGTTTGCTGCGCCTGATGCAGCTGCATCAATCACATTTACTGGCTTATCTTCATTATCATCAAGATCGGCCAATGTGTCTTTTGGGGTTTCGGTCTCTGGCACAATCATCTTGGCCATTAAGAACCCACCCGGTGCGGCCATAAAGCTGGCAGCAATTAAATACTTAAGTTCTACGCCAATAATAACGTAACCGGCCATCACAGAGCCTGCTACAGTGGCTAGGCCACCCACCATCACTGCAAACAATTCCGACTTAGTCATGGTTGCAATAAATGGCTTTACTATTAACGGTGCTTCAGTTTGACCAACAAAAATGTTGGCGGTCGCTGAAAGCGATTCTGTACGCGATGTTTTTAATAGTTTTTGTAAACCACCGCCGAGGATTCTTATAATCCAGTCCATAATGCCAATGTGATAAAGCACTGCAACAAGCGCAGAGAAAAACACAATAACCGGCAAAACTTGTACCGCAAAAATAAACCCTAAGGTATCTTGGCTGGCAAGAGGACCGAATAAGAATGATATTCCGTCATTGGCAAAACCAATTACCGATGATACGGCTTTTGACATGCTTACTAAGGCGTTTTTACCTGCTTCGAAAAACAGCACAAACCCGCCAATAATGAACTGCATGGCAAACGCAATACCCACCGTTCTTAAACTAATCGCTTTGCGGTTGGTTGATGCCGCAAAAGCAATGCCTAGCAGCACACACATGCCGACTAAGCTCATAAATGTTGTCATGTTTAGTTATTTCCCGTTGTTATTTTTGCAGTAAATATTTTATTTTACTTTTAATTATATCAATCGCAACACGATTCATGCCGCCACGTGTGACCACTAAATCAGCCTTGTGCTTTGAGGGCTCAATAAACTGATAAAACATCGGTCTCACCGTCGCTTGATATTGTTCAACAACGGACTGTAATGTTCTGCCTCGTTGCTCCATATCACGTTGCATACGGCGCATTAGGCAAATATCAAGCGGTGTATCAATAAACACTTTGATATCAAATTCTTTATTTAGCGCGTTATCGCTAAGCAATAAAATCCCTTCAACTATGAGAATTTCTGCTGGCATCACGGTGCGTGTTTTGTCGCTACGCGTGTGCTGGGCGTAATCATAAGTCGGAACTTCGACTGCTTCTCCATTGCGTAATTGAGTTAGGTGTTTACACATCAACTCATGTTCAAACGCATCTGGGTGGTCGTAGTTCGTTTGCGTTCGATGGTCAAACGGCAAATGCGATTGATCATTGTAATACGCATCTTCTTCGATCACGGCGATAGCGCCTGGTTCAAGCTCATTAACCAATTCATTGTAAATAGTTTGGCTAAAAAGAGATTTGCCCGACGCAGAAGCGCCAGCAATAGCTATTATTGTTCGTGTCACTAAAGTTCTCATCCACACATAAGGATACATTGTTGGTAGATCACAATAGCAAAAAAGACACGATTAATCTCTCTTGCTTCGCTCTAAGATGTGAAATTTATAATGTTTAGGTTTTATGAAACAGGACTTATGTCCTGTACGGTAAAAAGCAACAGCGGATAAAGTAGCCACATTGGATAAACGAGGTGAGTATGGCAAGAGCAATTATATTAATGGCTGATAGCTTAGGCATAGGCGCTGCTCCTGACGCTGATAAATTCGGTGATTTAGGCGCAAACACATTTGCACATCTGCTGAAAGCTTACTCAGAAGAAACGGGCGAACAACTTTCACTGCCTAACTTATCGCTATTAGGATTGGTTGATGCGTGTGAAGCCGCAGGCAAAGAGCCTTGCTTAATTAGCGACCGTCAAACACCCATTGCAGCATGGGGTTATGCTAAAGAACTCTCAAGCGGTAAAGATACACCATCAGGTCATTGGGAAATGGCGGGTGTACCTGTGTTATTTGATTGGGGTTACTTCCCGAATACACAGCCTTGTTTTCCACAAGAATTTATTGACGAGTTAATTGCTCGTACCGGTATTCCTGGCATTTTAGGTAACTGCCATGCATCAGGAACCACTATTTTAGAACAGCTAGGTGAAGAGCATATCAAAACAGGTATGCCAATTTGTTACACCTCAGCTGATAGCGTGTTTCAAATAGCCGCGCATGAACAAACTTTCGGTCTAGAAAAACTTTATCAGGTCTGCGAAATCACACGGGCGCTGCTTGATGAAATGAACATAGGACGAGTGATTGCGCGGCCATTTTTGGGTTCAAATAGTCAAGACTTTGCTAGAACGGGCAATCGTCGTGATTATTCAGTATTACCGCCAGCACCAACATTGCTAGATAAATTAGCAGATGACGGCGGCGAAGTAATTAGCATTGGTAAAATTGCAGACATTTATGCACACCAAGGTATTACCCAAAAACATAAAGCCCCAGGCTTACAAAATTTACTTGAAAAAACGACAGAGGTAATGGCCACTGCGCCAGATCATAGTTTGATTTTTACAAACCTCGTTGATTTTGACGAAAAGTTTGGTCACCGTCGCAACCCTGTAGGGTATGCCAAAGCACTTAAAGAGTTTGATGACTTTTTACCGACTATACTTAATCAGCTAAATGATGATGATATTTTAATAATTACAGCGGATCACGGTTGTGACCCAACATTCCCGGGCAGTGAGCACACCCGAGAATATGTGCCTGTAATTGCGTACCAACCAGGTCTTGAAAATACGGCCCTTGGTGAACGTGCTAGTTTTGCAGACATAGGTCAAACCCTTGCCCAGTGGTTTAACTTACCTGCACTTGACTATGGTGAAGGCTTTATCGACAAGCTAAAAGCGCCAATTGTAAAAGGAAACGAATAATGAGTACTCCGCATATCGAAGCGAACAACGGTGATTTCGCAAAAACGGTTTTAATGCCAGGCGATCCACTACGCGCGCAATATATTGCAGAAAACTTTCTTGATAACGCAGTTAAAGTAACAGGCGTTCGTAATATGTATGGCTTTACCGGTACCTACAAAGGTAAGCCTGTAAGTATTATGGGGTCTGGGATGGGTATTCCATCTATGTCAATTTATGCCCGTGAATTGATTGTTAGTTACGGCGTTGAAAACCTTATTCGTATCGGCACATGTGGCGGTATTGGTAGCGACATTAAAATTCGTGATGTTATCTTTGCACAAGGTGCCAGCACAGATTCAAACGTAAACCGTGCTCGCGTACGTGGTTATGACTTCTCGGCTATTGCAGATTTTGACTTACTTTTAAACGGTGTAAATGCTGCTAAAGAGTTAGGTATCAAAGCGAAAGTAGGTAACGTTTTTACCACTGACACCTTCTATCAAGCTGACAATACTTTTTATCAAGAGCTTGATAAGTTAGGTATGTTAGCTGTCGATATGGAAACAGCAGGTATGTATGGCGTTGCAGCTGAATACGGTGCAAAAGCCATGGCGTTATTCACCGTCAGTGACCACGTGATCACTGGTGAAGCTACACCGAGCGATGAGCGTCAAAGTACATTTAATGAAATGGTTAAGATTGCGCTTGAGTCAGTAGAGGCGTAATCAACAAAGTTCCTTGGTAACGTATTCACTCGTTTGGAGACACGCCCAAACACAGTGAGACTAACCTCCCAAAGCCGCATTTATGCGGTTTTTTTTATGCCTCAGTTAGCGCAAAAAAGGCTCACCTCGTTTTATACCAATTCGCTTAATTAAGTGATCTATTTTGAGAGTAGAAAAACGTGTGATAACCCGGCAAAAAATTCACTATTTAGTTGTTCTAAATAAGAGTTTTTTAACGCAGGTAGCGACACGTTTAGCCCCGCAAAATGATTAAGTATTATTGCGTATTGGTCTTATTCATCGGTCTTCAACTGCTTAGCACGTTCTTCTGCTGCAATGAGTTCAGCTGACTTTGGAACCGCTTTTTTGGGCTCGATAGTTGGTTTTTCCTTTGTGTTAGGATCCCATGTTGGGTCTAACGATAGGTTTGCAAATGGATTGGCTTTAACTTGTTTTTCAGGTGTTTCATCTGCACTTGTTGAAGAACTGTCTTGCTCAGCAATTTGTGTATTTAATGTATTGAGCGCTTGTTCAATCTCATGCTCTTCGGTGCTGATGTTTTCAGGCTGTTCAAATGTTTGCTCAGGCAGCTTCTGATCTAACGCATCTTGATGGCTACTATGCTCACGTGAATGTTCTTGCGTGGCATCAGCTAGATCAGCGGGAGAGTCTTCCTTTAGAGTATCAATAGGAGTCTTTTCAACTAGAACTTGCGCGGGCGATTCTTTTTTCTGCCCAGGCAAGGGGGCATCAGGGTCAAATGTACGTACTTCAGGCTCTTTAAAGTCATGTTCGTTTTTAATACGTGACATTGGTGACTCATCGGCAGGTTCATAGTTTGGTTCGTCGTGCGTTACCGGTGCAATAGGCTCTATCTCGCGGTCGCTATCTTCATTCAGCTCATCATCTGCTGTGTCGGCTTCGAGTTGTTCTGTTGAGTCTACTGAGGGCGTATTTACAATCTCAGGTTTAACTGTGTGTGCGTTGGGCTCATCTATGTCTTGCTCAATGGGCAATTCCTTTTCAGGTGCTGCTGCATCTGTTTTTAATGCACCCATTTCTGTTTTTGAATCCGATAGTGGCGTTGGCTGCGAGTCTTGCTGGGTCGGCATTGTGGCAGGCGTTACCACTGTGTTACTGGTAAGGGTTGTGGGTGAACCAGCTGATTGCTTTTTAATGCGAAGTTTATAAATCACTAATCCAGCAATCAGTAACACTAACACGATAATAAGCATCGGCGTGGTCAATGATGTTGATTGGCCACTTGCGGCTATGACAGGAGATGCAATAGCTGGAGTAGCGGCTGTGCTGGTTTGCACTTTAGCTGCTTTTATAGCTGGCTTCGGTTGCGACTCAATGGGAGTCTCTTGAGCGTTGGGCTTTCTTTCTTGCTCATTATCGACCTCAACCAGCGGGTTTTGATCAGCCACAGTCTTTGTTTCTTTTATATCTGATTCAGATAATTTAAGCTTTGATTGAGCTGGTGTGTCAATTTCGTCAAGGGGGTTTACAGTTTCGTTTATAGATAGCGTATCTTCTACGGGGCTTTGCTCGTTAACATTATTGAGGTCATTGCTCGTATCTTTGTTTTGTTGAGTGCTTTGACTGTTTATAACCGGTACTGGCTCTGTAACAGTTTGCTGAGGTTTATTTTCAACAGGTGGTGGATTACTGCAATTTTTATTAAAGTCCCTTCGTGCGTTTCGGTAACTGCGACTGCTTTTATCATCACTAAATTGTTGCATCTGTTGTTTATACAAAATACACATCGCTTCGTTGTATTTTGCCGTAGTGCTAAAACTACAGCTAAGCAACGTCAAAAAGAAAAGACGTATAATAAAAGTCATTGGCGCTCATTTAATGATAAAAAAACAATAGTCTTAGTTTAATATTACTCTGGCAAATTATCTAGCAAGCAATTAGCAACGCCCGTTCGAGAATGTTACTCAAGCAAGCAAAATTTAAATAAACTGATTAAGGTTTTGCTCGTCACCAGTTTATTTAACAGAGCTAATATCAGTCAATGGCCATTAATGAGCGGTATTCATCGTACGCAAACTGGTCAGTCATACCACTTATGTAATCTTGAATAAGGCGACAACGATAGTAAAACTCATAGGCAGCAAAGTGATCGGGCTCGTCGGTTAAGGTATCTATCGCTTTTTGATAACTATTAAGGTGTTTATTAGAAAGCTTCTTTATTAATCTAGACTCAATCAAAAATGTTGCATCTCCTTTTATTATTCGTTTAAATTCATCGTAGTTAAGGGCTAATAAAGGCTTATAGCAGTCAAGCAATCCGGTAATAATACGATATCCTTGTAACTCTAATTTCCCCACTTCTTGGTGGTTGAATACATGTTCAAGCGCCACTTGCTTTAATGTTTTAGTAACTGCATGTAAGTGGCTATTGTCTTCAAGAAGAGCATGGTTAAAATCACCATGATAGATAGCCTCAATATGTTCAATAAAGCGACTTGCCGCATGGTTGACAAGTGGGTGCAGTAACGACACCCTCAAATAAATAAAAAACTCACTATTAAAATTATAAGGTTGAGCGGCGGCTTTATTGAGCGCGTAATCAATTGCTTTCTCAACGAAATTTAAATGTTCAGTATCATCAATAGTTAGATTAATAAGGGTGCGTTTATATTGGTGTTTTAATTTATCGCATAACAACTCAACACTGATAATGCCTTTTTCTACAGCGTCTTCTATGTCTGCTAAGCAGTAGGAGATATCATCCGCAGCTTCCATAATATAGCTTGCTGGGTGACGACAGTATTGATTGATTTCAAGCTCATTTTGCAGTGCTTCAATAAACGGCTTCTCGCTGAAGTAGTATCCTACTTTTTTCATTAGGTAGTTTTTATCTTTTGGACTGTCTTTTTTTGCCATACTCGCTGGGCGAGTATATTTTAAAATTCCTGCCGTTTGACTGTAGGTTAAGTTTAAGCTGAGCAATGAATGCACAATACGAATGCCTTGTGCATTGCCCTCAAAGTTTTGAATGTCTTCAATTAAGTGCTTAAAAATAACATTAATACCAGTATTAGGGGTTTGGCAGCGCTCTGGTGCAACACTGGCTAAATGAGCCTGAAACCACTTATTAATAGCCGCCTCACCAAAATGACCAAACGGCGGGTTGCCAATATCGTGCATTAGGCAGGCCATTTCAACTAAGCTTTCTAATGGTCGCTCTAAATCCTTTAAGCCATAATCAATAATTTGCTCTTGGGTTAAAAAGTGAAAAATTCGTTGCACGATGAACCGACCCACTTGCTGGACTTCAAGTGAGTGTGTCAGCCTTGAGCGAACCGCTGCGTTGCGCTCCAATGGGAATACTTGAGTTTTTTGCTGTAAGCGCCTAATGGCCGCACTGTTGATTATTCGACCACGATCGCTTTCCAATGCCATGTTTAGGTTAGCTGTGCTACGCTCGGTTCTGGCGGGTGTTATTTTCTTTTGAAAGTCGATCATAATAAATCCATTCATATTTGGTCTATGTCTTAAATCTAACAGCTTGAAATAATAGGTAAAGGTATTTTATTGTCGGACAAATTTTTTTATCATGTTAGTGACACACCTTTAGGAGCATTTTAATGCGTCAGCTATTTCTCTACTTATCTACCATCACATTGTTACTACTTAGCTTCACAGCCAAGGCTAATGAAGAGCAAACCGTTGTGCTTATTTCTCTTGATGGTTTTCGTTGGGATTACATTGAAAAGCACGGCGCTAAAAATATCGCTCATATTGCAGAGCAAGGGGTAAGAGGCCAAAAAATGCGGCCCGTCTACCCAACAAAAACATTTCCAAACCATATATCGATGGTTACGGGTTTATTGCCAATAAACCATGGTGTTGTTGAAAATCGTTTTTGCGATTCAAAACGAAGCGACTGCTACAGTATGGGTAAGGGAAAAGACGACAGTACGTGGTTAAGTGGCATTCCACTTTGGAATTTAGCGTCGATGCAAGGGCTAAAGTCGGCAACCTATTTTTGGCCTGAATCTGACGCCCGCTTTAACGGCATGTTACCCGATTATTATTACCATTACTCAAAACACAGTGATTATCAAAAAAGAATTGATCAAATCGTGCAATGGCTAACACTGCCAAAAGAACAACGGCCACGTTTAGTGATCAGTTACTTCTCTTTAGTAGACAGTGCTGGGCACGAGTTTGGCCCTGATGCAATGCAAACCCAAAACGCAGTTCAACAGCTAGATAATTTAATGGGGCAGCTACATAGTCGAATCAACAAATTGTCGATTAATGCTAATTTAGTACTAGTGTCCGATCATGGTATGAGCCAAGTCGATCCTGAGCAAAGTATTGCGTTAAAAACCTTGCCAAAAGATGATGCGTTTATGCTAAAAAATACTGGTCCTCGGGTACTTATTTATGCCAATCAAGGTACTACACGAGCACAAATATCAGCTTATAAGCAGCGGTTAGTTAAAGCTGCAAAAGGGCGTTATATCGTGTTAAGCGATAGTCAGCGAGAGGCTTATCACTACAAAAATAATGGCCGAACGGGTGATATAATTTTACAAACTGCTGCACCTAAGGCATTCGCAAACAAAGAACATATTAATTATTTAGGCACCCATGGTTATGCTTATAGTGAGGATATGGCGGCAACATTTGTGGCGCAAGGGCCTGCATTTAAGCAAAACCTAGTTCTTAAAGAGGTTAACAATCTTGATATTTATCCGCTTATTGCAAACGTGCTAGGACTAAAAATACTCAACGAAATAGACAGTGACGGAAAAACACTGCTCCCCGCTTTGGTTGAATAATAAATATTTTAATTGTTTACATGTTTATACCTAAGCCACCTCAAGATGCAGTTGGAATTAAAAGCGATTTAGGCAAGGCATTGATTGCAAATAATGTTTGTTCCCTTGTTAAAATCAATAATGCAGTATAAACCGCTTTTAAACCAACCCGCAGGGCGTTTCAGCGGCACTTACTCTCACCGTTGTAACTTTTTAAGGAACTGGCATTGTTGCAAAGTAACGCCTTAATATTAAGCCCCTGTGAAACGCTGAATTCTGCATTTTGAGGTGGTTTGGGTATAGACCTTAGTCATAGTTTTAACTTTGTTCCTAGCACCGTGAGTTAATCTATGTATAAATAAGTGCTAAACACATTTCTATTCTAGGCGCTTTATGCAGCTATCAGATCAATTATTAAACCGGACAACCGCAGGGTTGGTCGCGGTGATAATCGGTTTTACCAGTTCGATAGCATTGATATACCAAGTTGTAATCGTACTCGGGGGGACCCCTGATTTAGTGGCAAGTTGGATACTGATGTTAGGTCTTGCAATGGGTGGCACCTCCATTGCTTTATCTTATTATTACAAGCTACCCATTCTAATTGCATGGTCAACAACTGGCGCAGCATTGTTGATCACGAGCGCACAAGGTTTTAGTTTGAATCAGGCTGTAGGAGCATTTATGCTCAGTGCTCTGTTGGTTTTTATATCAGGGGTGACAGGGTGGTTTGAAAAAGTGATGCAGCGTATCCCCAGTCAAGTAGCCTGCGCAATGTTAGCCGGTGTGTTGGTCACGTTTGGTATTGATGTCTTTAACTTTATGGGTGAAAAACCGCTAATAATCAGTGCCATGGTTTTAACCTATTTGCTGTGCAAGCGACTAATGCCTAGGTTTACTATGTTGATGGTGCTTGTTGCAGGCTTTGTTATGGCAGGAGCTACAGGGCAGATTGATACCAGTAGTTGGCAATGGAAAATGAGTGAATTTACTTTTATTGCGCCAGAATTTAACGTACAAGCCATGATCAGTATAGGTATTCCACTGTATATAGTCACTATGACGTCACAAAACCTGCCTGGCATTGCTGTTTTAAAGGCGCATAATTACCCCGCGCCTATCTCAGCATCACTTAACGTGACGGGTTTTACGAATATATTAATAGCTCCATTTGGTGGTTATGCCATCAACCTTGCGGCAATAACAGCTGCAATATGCATGAGTGAAGATGCTGATAAAGACCCCAATAAGCGCTATTGGGCCAGTATTGCAGGGGGAATTTTTTATATTTTAATGGCCATAGGTGCGGCTACTTTAGTTGGGTTAGTGGCCAGTTTGCCGCAGGCGCTTATTCTCGCTTTAGCAGGCATTGCATTGTTCACCACGATAGCATCTAGCTTACAGCAAGCATTGTCTGATAGTTATTACACAGAAGCTGCAATAATCACATTTTTAGTAACCGCTTCAGATTTAAGTTTCTACTCTATTGGCTCTGCATTTTGGGGAATTTTGGCGGGAGCGCTCACGCTGTGGTTAATACCTAGGCGGTGAATTTAAAGTGATAACATGCTGGCAAAGCACGTTATCACTTGAATGTTAAAGGCTTAAGTAACCGCGAGGTGCCTAAAGCGTATGCGAATAATAGCCGTGAACAAGCCACACAGAATCACAAATAAAACAATGCCATAATATAATTCATTGCTTCTGACAGGGCTTATACTTGGCTCAAACGCTGGAAATAGATCAAGATCAGCATTTGTCACCGGGGTGTCATTAAATAAATAGGGGTAAATAAATTCACTGACCTGTTTATGGTATGCGCTCACTTGCAACAGATAGCGTTGATAAGCAAGTGTATCAGTGCCTGAAAACGAATTGAGGGCGCGTTGATACACTAAGTTTGGTGACAACCAATCAATGCGCGATAAACTGTTATCACGGGCTTGCTGTAAAGCAAGGTGCGCCTGCCAATGCTCTTGCACAGCTAAATCACTGAGTTGATGCATGGCATAATACCATTTCCAATGAAACCGCCCTTCGAAGCTAAGTTTCTCACTAAACTGAGGGTACTGTTTACTAAAGCGCGTCAGCGCTGCTTGCATGTCTTGATCCCAGCCATCATTTAAGATTAAACGTTGTTCAACACTGGCTTGTAAAGCCGGTTGTTGCGTGTATTGTTGGTTTAAAACTAAATGGATGGCTCCGGGGATCAATACTGCAAAAACAAGCCAAACGCTAATAAATGCAAGGCTATTGAATAACCCTGTTAGGTTTAAACTCACAATAACGCCTGCAATTAGAAACCACAGAGCACAATACGCAATGCTCAGCCCAACCACCGATAAAAACACCCCGTTTAGCGGTAAAGAAAGCAACACTGCAGCCACGATAAATAAAATAACAATTAGCCCTGATACCATATAAAAGCGTAACAATAGTGCGCGTATAAGGATTTTTTTTGCTGCATTGCCAGCAAACGCACTCAGCAATCTAAACCGCCCTGATTGACGCTCATCACTGAGCAAGTTAACGCACAACACACCAATTAGAATGGGAAGTATATAAGCAAGTACAAAGCCTAAATCAAACCCTCCAGCACGATGTTTACTGGGGTTGATCACCTCCTTGTTATAAATTTGACCCTGTAAGGCCAGTGCGTTTATTTTCATTGCCGCTAAGTTATTTTGACTCTGCCCAGTAAACAGCGCAGCCCAAGGCGACAATTGCCATTGTGTAGGTGCTTTAGCATAGTAAGCGAGCGATCCCATCTCGGGCAGGTTGCCCCTTTCTTTTAAATGAGCGCGTTCTTTGTCAAACACAATATTCGCAATGACTTGGTCCTTACGTATATTTTTATAGGCGTTGGCCCCTAAAAAAATCGCCAGCAACGCACTAAGTACAAACACCAATAAACTAATTTGGTTGGCGCGCGGCGAAAGTAATCGTTTAAGTTCAAATTTAAGCATGAATAAACGCCTTACGTTGGATGCGTGGTGTGATCAACACAGCCAGCAGTATTAAAGTGATAAGTCCAAATGAGCTAACCGCCACAAAACTGTGCTTTAAAGACCAACTAAGAGAAGCAGGCTGATAATCAAATTTAGGAAAGTTCTGCCACATCGATGACGATACGCGTTGTTCGCGGTCGTTGTGGTGATCAATCTCGTGGGTATGTATCTTATTTAAGCCTTGAGTTCGTTCAAACCGATGCTGTTCGGCTTGTTGCTCAAAATTAAAAAAGTGCCTGCTGTCTACGCCACTAATTGTCATCGATAAGTCTCTGACCGCTAAGTAAGGGTTAAGCCAGTAAAACTTGCTAATAAATGCCTGTTGAGCATTAAACTGATCTAGCTGATGTTGGTAATGGCGTTGATAAATTTCAGAACTAATACGCTCACCTTCTTGCATGATGAGACCTCGATAGTTAACTGGCAAATCTTCTACTGTCTCTACTGCATATTTCTTCAGAATTTGTTGTTTGAATTCATTAAAATGGGGATCGTTCGGGTTGTGGCTATTCCCCACTTTACGAATGTCGCTCTGTACAGCGAGAGACAGCATATTACGGCTTTTATGGGGGTGTAATTGCTGTGCTATATCAGCCAACGTGCGAGGGGTCAGCACGAGCAATACAAACCATAACGTTACTAATGCCGTTAAACTGTGCTTTGGCAATCGAGTGAGGCTTGATACTAAAAGCACAACACTTATCCAAAATACGCAATAGGCCAAGTACAGAACAAATAACAGCCCAATTCTATAAAACACATCACTAGTAAACACAGCATCGCTGGCCAATGACAACACAATAGAGACGATAAAAACAGGTAATAAAAATGCACCGCTTAATAGTGTATAAGCTAAGCCTTTTCCGCATAATAAATGCGAAAACTTAACACCCATAGCCAACATTTGTTTAAGCGTACCGCGCTCTTGGTCGCCACTTATTGTAGAGAACCCCAATCCAATTAACACTAAAGGCCAAACAAATAAAAGCAAATTAGCCACGGATAATTCAGAGAACCTAAGTAAGGTTGCAGCTTGATCATCTTTGGCAAAGTTTGCACTGTTTTGTTTGTGGGCCTCTAAAAATACGCTGTTACCTACCCAGTTATTCACACCAATATCAAAATAACTCAACGCACTGGGAGGGCGAAAAGCAAAGTGACCAAAGTGTGCCACCCTGTGTGGGTGTCTATCGGGTTGTGCTAGCCACTGTTGCTCAACTAACTGTTGTGAACTAATTTGCAACGCGCGGCTTTGTTGGTACTGCTGCCAACTGGTAAATAAAGCAACGGCGAGTAACAGTTGCATCAAGGCAAACAACAACCAAAGCGTGTTATTTTTTGTTTTTTGTTTTAGCTCGTGTTTACACACGTGCCAACTTATTCCATTAGACATGTAGCATTCCTTTTAAAATCGATATGACAGACTTAAATTGACTGAACGACCATCGCTAGGAGAATGGATTGTTTCATCGCCAACCAAGTAAACATAGTCCGAGTAACTGTCAAATAGGTTGTTGACTCTAAAGCCTGCATTACCCCAACCTAAATCATAATTAATGGCTAAATCAACGAGCTTATAATCGCCGTATTGCTTGTTTTGTACGACGTTACTTACGTAATAATCACCTTGAAAATGCCCGTAGACTGCCGTTTTTAGCTTCTCACTTGGGCGATAAATAACACCGGCCGTAGCTGTAAACTCCGGCACGCCTAATAACCAGTTACCTTTTTGCGCTATTTTAGTTTCACCAGGTTCAACCAGTTTGGCTTCCTGACGGGTATATGATGCAAAGCTGGACCATTTAGAGTTTATATCTGCACTAAAGGCGAGGTCCCAACCTCGTCGTTTAGTTTCACCAATATTATCAAAGCCGCCCGAACCATCTGTTTTTGGCGTTAATTCATCTTTAGCATCTTGCTGCCAGATAGACACTCGCGTATTCAACCACTCAAATAACTGCCACTTTGCGCCGGTTTCATAACCATAGTTTTTAGAAAACTCAAAGCCAGGGTTGTTTTCACTAAGGTAGGCTTTACTACCTGTGGGCGCTTGAAAACTAACGCCATAGTTCGCAAAAATATTCAGTGAATCGGTGAGTTCATACAAGGCATTTAATTTGGGTTGTAAAATCACCCCATCATCGTTGATTGCTTTGGTTTGTTGGTTGATACCATCAACTAAGTCGCCCGAAAAGCTATCGAGGCGAAGGCCACCGCTTAACAATAGTCGCTCACCTCGGTACTGAAGTTGCGTAAATCCACCGACATTATTGTAATCAAAGTCCCAATCACGAAATTGCAATTGGCGGGTTTTCTCAATAGTTCTAAAACGCTCATTGGTATTGTCTTGCGCTTGATAATCAAGGCCCATGGTTAATAACCAAGATGGGTTCAGCACAGCGCTTAACGTTGCAATAGCACCGTATTGGCGATCCTTCTCTAGTCGTTCTTGTTGAGCAGAAGAGGCGGTATATTGAATGTAGCGATGGCGATCAAATTGTTGAATATAGGTTTTGACACTTAGATGCCACTGCTTATCCAACGTATGATCAACATGAACACTAAGGTGCTGAGTTTGTTTATCACCACTGTCATGTTTAGCGTAATCAGCTGATTGGGTTGCATCGCGTTTTGCCGCTTCCTCTGTAAGGTACCCAGGTGCATCGGCTTCATAATCAAAATATCGTGCAACTACACCTACTTCGGTTTGATTGGTTGGTTGATAGAACCATTTGCCAGATAATACATGCTTTTCTAAGTTACTATGGTCACGATACCCTTGGGTTTCACGTACACCGACAAAGTAATGCTGTGAAAAAGTGTCCTTCACATCACCAAAGTAACCTTGTGCCTCATAAGTATCAAAACTACCTACAAGTACTTCTACTTCTTTAGCATCATCACGGCGACTGCGCAGATTAAGATTGCCCGCTAAATTATGCAAACCGTAGCGCGCATCATGATTGCCTTTTACAACTTCAATTGATTCTACTTCCATAGGAAATAGCGCATCCATTTCGCCTAAGCCTACGTGTAAGTTACTAGGGATGCCATCAATCAGTAACTTGGTGTGTGGCATTGAGCCTTCAGCATTAAAGCCACGAATAGCCACATCAGTGGAGATGATACCTTGGTTAAAACGTGAAAAATAAACCCCAGGAACCTTTTTTAATAAATCCACAGTGACATTTACATGTTCATTTTGTAATTGGTCGCGGTTAATTATGTCGACTGAGCCGACTAATTGTGCCTCTTTTGCAGCATTATTGTGGTTGATAACTTCAATCACTTCACCAATAAATAAGGTTGAATCTTTGTTTTGCTCATCGTCAGCGTACACGGCTGTTGAAATGCTCAAACTAGTTAATAGCGCAAGGCTAATTGGCGAAAGGCGGGTACTACACATGTTCATTTTCCTACTAATTATACTAGTTCAGGTTTGAGAGAGTTTGTATTGTTAAGTGAAGCGGGCTTAGGTAATGGATCACCTAAGATGATGTGATGGTAATGTGCTTCAAGTTCATCAAGAGTCAGGGTGTTATTATCGAGTAAGGTACACAGTTTTCCTTGTTTCATAATGCCTATTTGCTTTGCCAGGCTATGCGCGCAATACAGATCATGTGTCACCATTAAAATTGCAGCACCACGGTGTGCTAGCAACTCTATAATTTTGATAAATTCACGGGTCGCACTTGGATCAAGCCCTGATGTTGGCTCATCAAGTAACAGCACTTTTGCTTGTCGCAAAATAGCAAATGCAATGCCTACTTTTTGTCGCATACCCTTTGAATAGCTGCTCAAAGGCTTTAACCACGCACTTTTTTGCAGACCTGTTTGAATCAGTGCATCTTCAACTTGTTCGTTACTAATAACTTGTTTTGTAAGTGAGGCTAAGTATTGCAGGTTTTCAATCGCGTTGAATTCTTCAAATAAATTTACTTGCTCTGGGAGGTACACAAGTTTTTGTTTACTTTTTTCTGGCTCCATTTGCACATCAATATTATCAATGGTTATCCGTCCTGAATCAGGTGTAATAAAGTTTAGTAGCAGATTTAACGTGGTGCTTTTACCCGCGCCATTAGCGCCAAGTAAGCAAGTTACTTGCCCTGCAGGAATAGATAAGCATAAATCGTTTAAGGCATTGTTATCACCAAACGATTTACTTAGGTGACTTATTTCAATCATGAGAATCCTTTATTTTGTTATATCGTAACATTTGTTATGTTATAACAGTTTTTGTTTTGGGACAACAATAAGAATAATTCTCAAGAAAAATAAACTTACCTAAGAGTATGATTGGCTAGCGTGGAGTCAGAGCAATGGTTTTTGCAAAGTGGTTCAGGCGAGTATGTATCTACCTACACTCGTTTAAGAGGAGTATAGGTAGATTAATTTGCTAACTAGCGTGTTTGTTTTACACTCATTGTTAGTGTAACCATGGTGGCTGCACAGGCTAAAAAGTAGTAAGGCATTCCAGCATGCCAACTGGCTTGGCTATTAACACCTATAAAATCAAGGTATAACCCAGTTTGAATTGGGCCCAAGTACCAAATAGCTGGAAACAGCACTTCAAACATGCGTTTTGTTTGGGTAAATGCACCACAAAAATAAGCAAGCGAAACCATAAACACAATGCCAATGCATAGCTGTATTATCAATAACCATTCAGCCATAATAATCAGTCGGGCAAAAGCACCAAAGCAAGCGATTAAAAGCACAGTACACCCTGCAATTAAACTGGCTGTATTTTGTAATATGGGGGTGCGTTTACTGTAAGTCATTATTTCTAGTGTATTTGCTTGCTTTTCCAGCTGGCCCAACGGCGAAATCACGAGCACACACCACAGCAATGAAA
Organism: Pseudoalteromonas sp. KS88; assembly: GCF_004766475.1. Lineage (NCBI taxonomy): Bacteria > Pseudomonadati > Pseudomonadota > Gammaproteobacteria > Alteromonadales > Pseudoalteromonadaceae > Pseudoalteromonas > Pseudoalteromonas sp. KS88. Next base: position 145,550 of record NZ_PYHV01000007.1, on the reverse strand, counting down.
GGGGTATTAAAGCACTTATTAATAACTCCTGGCTTACGAACAGCTGACCCATATTTAAAACAAGCAAACCAATAATCCAACTATTCGTCTGTCCCTTGAGCATAAGTTTAAGCTCTAGCCTAAAAAAACGCGTGAAGGCAAATGACTTTGTTGCGGTTATAAATAGGGTATCAAGCAAGGTTGCGACTTTTGCAAGGTGAATTGAAAGGGGAAAGTTTTTTTTCATCCGTTTTGCCGGTGTATGGCTAAAACGATCAAAACACCAAAACGCAAGCGTCAATCCTATTAAACTTAAACCCAATAAAGGTAACATTCCTACAAGGTAAGCTGAACTTGGGGTAAACCCATCCCATAAAAAGGTATTTACAGCATTGTTGGTTGTAATACCTATGTTAGACATGCCTTGCTCAGTAGGGAAGCGAGTCGCTACTTCAGATTCTAAGTTTTCAAGTATTGCGCCGATCCCCGACACTCCCTCGATACTCTGAGTAATAAAGCCAACCCATAAGAAAAAATAAGCCACATTGCCTAAGCCGCCTCGCAGCCACTTTATTGATTCGAACAAGATAGCGATGGATGAAATAGCGAACAACAAAGGGAGCACAAACACCAGCTGCGGCCACAAAAAAGCCCATACATCGAATTGATAGCTCTCACCGTAATACATTTGAATAAATAAACTCGTCAATAACATAACGAAGACGATAATCAGCAAAATAAATATATTGACGGCCCACTTAGCAAATACAAATGCTTGCTTGTTTATAGGAGTTGCTGCAATTAACTCACAGGTGTGTGATTGGCGGTCTAATTCAAGCGCATTTTTGACTAAATAAAAACAAATAATAGGTAAAAACATTACATTGAGCATGGCAAGGCACAGCCCAATCCAGGCACTATTATAAATGCCGCGATAGCCATTAATAACCAGTGTTTGATATTGCGCATCAGGGGGTGGAAAGTACAGCAATGTTAATACTGACATTAAGAGTAGCGTTACAATGAAACGTTGTTGCCGAGTACGTTGTTTAAAGTCAGCGAGAATACATTGGTATATTTGATTCATTAGCCAGCTCTCTGTGCGTTTGCTGTAGCAAATTGATCACGGGTGAAATACAAATATGCATCTTCTAACGTGGCTTCTCTGAGCGTTGCTTTGGCATGCGGACTAAACGGGGAAACAATATTAAGCGCCAGTTTGTTTGCTCGTTTTACACTATGGCTAACAATAAACTCATCCTGAAAGCGCTTAAATTCGTTGTGCTCAACGCTCAGTGTCCAACACTTATCCGCTATTTCTTGTTGCAATTGTGCAGCGGTAGATGAGCGAATAAGATGGCTATTTTTCATAATCGCAACATGGTCAGCAATTGATTCAACATCAGAGACAATATGCGTTGAGAATATAATACAACGGTCAGTAGAGAGCTCTGTTAACAACTGCCTGAAATTCGAACGTTCATGTGGGTCAAGGCCTACAGTAGGTTCGTCAATAATAAGTAATTGGGGATCGTTTAATAAAGCTTGAGCAATACCTATTCGCTGCTTCATACCGCCGGAATACCCTTTTAAAGGTTTGTTTGCTGCGTGGGTTAAATTTAGTTTATTAAGTAAGTCGTCAATAACGTTTTTGCTTTGGGCGTTGCAAAGCCCTTTTAATCCTGCCATATATTGTAAAAACTCAACACCAGAGAGCAGGTCATACACGCCAAAATATTGAGGCAAATAGCCCAGCTCTTTACGTAATAATTGGGGCGCTTTAACAATATCCTGGCCTTTATACAAAATAGTCCCTTGTGTAGGTTTTGTGATGGTGGCTAGAATTCTCATTAAACTCGATTTACCCGCTCCGTTAGGGCCAAGCAACGCTAAAATGCCTGGTTTAACGTGCAAAGACAGATCATTAATAGCCCATTGTTTGTCTTTACCTTTTTTATATTGATGGCTCAATGATTGAATATCTAACATTGGTGAATGTCTCTTGTTATGAAGTTAATTTACTCAGCAATGATTGGGCCGTTTTTATAACTTATAATTATCAATAGCTTAATGTTAAGCTTGATTGATTAAAACGCAGTTAATCACCACTTTCGCTAAATAATAGTGAAAAGCGTCAATCAAATACCTACTCAATAGTAAGGGGTAGGTGTTGTGCTGTCGCCGACGTTGGTCGGCGATAAAGCGGGCTAAAAGTTAAGTAGGTTCGCTGGCGAGTATTGGTCGGTTAATACCTTAGTATTTGCAGGCCAATCTTGATTGTCCTTGGTCGAGGCCATTCCTTCACTGATTGCAGTCAAGTCGATACCATAAGGTGATAGTTGTGGGCTTAGTTTATTTATTCGACTGGCAAGTTGCTGCTGTGAGGGCATGTGCTTAAACCCTGCAAGTATGATGCGATTACTATTTTCAGTGGTCGAGACATTAATAAAATCGCCAAACACCGCATGGTATGTCGCTGATTCATGCTGGTATAATTTACTTGATGAAAATGTATTTGCAGCCACAATTCCATTGGGTGCAAGCACACTTTTAATTTCTTCGAAAAACTCTTTAGTTAACAAATGCTCAGGAATATAATCGCCATTAAAAGCATCAAGAATAACCCAGTCATATTGTTGTTTTTTTATCGCGGCACGTTTAATAAAAATACGGCCATCTTGTACTTTTGATGTCACTTTATCGTTTTCTACAAAAGCAAAGTAATCTCTGGCTACTTTAATCACGGCTGGGTCAATTTCTACGTTTTCAATTGTGGCTTTAGGGTAGAGTTCGTGTATTACATTAGACAGTGTTCCTCCACCTAAACCAATGATGAGCACATTTTTAGGATCATCAATCATTAGTAAACTCGCGAAAGTAAGTTTTGTGTAGTTAAAAACAAGTTGCTTAGGCTTACTTATATACATACAGCTTTGACTGCTCATACGGGTTTTTTCATCAAATTTTAAACACCGCAAATCGCCATTTTCTTCGACTAATATATTTCGATACAAGGACCGCTCACTATGAATGATTTCTGCGCTTGCTTGGGAGGCAAATAGGGCTGTTGCAACGAAATATAAAGCAGTGAGTTTACGCATAAACCACCTCTTTCTTTGCTAACGAATCAACAACTATCGCAACTAACCCTAAGCTTCCTATTAACGTCGCGAACCCAATGATGATGCTATTTACATCAAATGCGAGCACCATGTAAAAAGAGGTAATTATAGTGCCTAAAGCGCTGCCTAAGGTACTTACAAAGTACAAGCCGCCAGCAACTTGGCCGCTTCTCTCACGATCTGTTACGAGCAATCTAACAGAGTAGGGTGAAATCATGCCGAGGATAATGGTTGGAATAAAAAATAATGCGGTAGATGCGAGCAAAGAGCCATAACGGCTATCTTCTATATGACTAAAAATAAACGCCATTATAGGCTGTGCGAATAGTGCGATTGGAAGCACCATAATACTTGCAACCAAAAAAATCAGTCCATACTTTGTTAACGATGGTTGTCGAATCGACATTTTACCGCCAAGTAAGTAACCAAACGATAGGCTCAGCATAAACACGGTAATAATACTGCCCCAAATATGTACACTACTACCAAAAAATGGCGCCAAAATCCGCCCGCCTAGCAACTCGATTCCCATAATACTAAAGCCACTACTGAAGGCTAAAAAGTAAATTAATGCGTTAGTTTTATTAAACATTTGTCGTTTCTTATTGTTGTTATATTTAACCCATCTTAACGTGATGAGCATAGCTTCGCTATACTATTCTTATACACAGTGAAACATCTTGTTTACACAACTTATATTTTTAATCGGAATGATCTTAGTGAATAATTCGCTATTTTTTTTAACTGCTTGTATTCTTAATACAGAAAAAAGCGCAGGTCAATTAACGTTAACTAGTTATTAAGGATTAGGTTTTGGCAAATCATGAACAACTCAATTATGTTGAGTTTGCAGCAAAAGATTTAAAACAAACAAAAGCGTTCTTTAGTGCTGTATTTAATTGGCAGTTTACGGACTATGGCCCTGAGTACACCGCTTTTAGTAAAGAGTTTGCAGGGCTTGATGGTGGATTTTATCAAGCACCTTTGTCTGCGAACACGTCAAATGGTGCGCCACTGTTGGTGTTTTACAGTAATGACATAATGGCAACACAGGCTAAAGTTCAACAACATGGGGGAGATATAAGCAAAGCTCTTTTTGACTTTCCTGGTGGCTGCCGATTTCACTTTTTAGACCCATGTGGCAATGAGTTTGCCGTATGGTCCGAAAAAGTATAACGATATTCGATAGATCATTTTTTTACTAACTCGAGCAACTTTTATGGCAAAAACACACAGTAAAGTGTTTAACGCAGCCCCTATTTATAATGCCCAGATTGAAGAATCGCTTTGTAATAGGCTTGTGAGTGAAGTTTGCCCATTAACTGTGTATTAGTAAATAGGGCAATTCAGTGATGCAAAGTAATTTAGTTGAACAAGTTAGTAATTGCATGATCTGCGAATCTCAATTGCCATTAGGCGTGCGCCCAGTGATTCAATTTAATGCAAAAGCGCGCATTTTAATTGCCGGTCAAGCACCAGGACTCAAAGTGCATCAAACAGGTAAGCCGTTTAATGACGCCAGCGGTGAACGATTGCGCCAATGGTTGGGTATAAATACAAAGGTGTTTTATGATGCAACGAAAATAGCGATATTGCCAATGGGCTTTTGTTACCCAGGCAAAGGCAAGTCAGGTGATTTACCTCCGCGCAAGGAGTGCGCACCTGCATGGCGAGAACCGTTATTAAATGCATTACCAAACATAAAGTTAACGATTGTTTTGGGTAAGTACGCACAGGCATACCATTTGCCAGAGTATAAAAACACACCGCTAACTGAGTTAGTAAAATCATGGCGTGAGTATTGGCCTAGTAAAATAGTTTTGCCACACCCAAGCCCACGAAATAATAGTTGGTTGAGTAAAAATAGCTGGTTTGAAGCGGATGTATTACCCGCACTTCAACAGCAGGTTGGTACTATTTTACAGTCCCAAGGTGATAAATGATCAATACACAATTTTGTAGCACTGGTTTTTTTCATATTCCCGGTTTTTATACTGAAGCAGAGCTTTGCGAAGTGCGCGAGGTGGTAAAATGTTTTCATCAGCAATGGATCCCCGACAACCACTACTTTTACAAAAGCAAGGCGGTTAATAGCGCCTATTTAACGGCGAACACTTATCTAAATGACGCGCAGCGAATGGTGCTATTTAAATTTATTGCCAGCTTTAAATTAATGGCTCAGGTTGATTCTATTTTAACGCGTGCTGCTTTTATAAATACCCAATTGTTCTTTAATCCGGTGAACCCAGAGCAAGAGAATTATTGGCACCGGGATATGCAATATCACTTAGATATAAAAGAACAGCAAGCCGCGTTAACGGGGCCAGAAGTTATTCATTGTCGTGTCGCTCTGGAAGATGAGCCCGGTATTGAACTTGTTCCTGGCACACATCGACGCTGGGATACACCCCAAGAGTTGGCAACACGTTTAGCGATAGATCACAGCAATACCCACGATGACCTTCCCACGGGGCACACAATAGAAATGCAAGCGGGTGATTTACTTATCTTTTCAGCCAACATGATTCACCGTGGTCTTTACGGAAAAGACCGTTTAGCGCTCGACGTACTATTTGGTGAGCCACAGCCAGATGTACTGCATTTTGTTCAGGATATTTGCCTACCTAGCCCTGAAATGCTTGACGAGTTAGAAGATGCCAGCCCCTTTGCCGTAACACTTGCGCATCAGTAGCGCTTACTGAGCTTGATGAGCTAAAAGAGCCAGCAATTGGTCTTTTGATAATTGACCAACGTCACCACTTCCAGCCAGCAGTTTGTCAGCTAACGCTTGTTTATGCTCATGCAGTTGAAGAATTTTCTCTTCAATCGTATCTTTTGCAATTAACCGATATACAGTAACGGGGCGAGTTTGGCCAAGCCTATGTGCTCTATCTGATGCTTGTTGTTCAACAGCAGGATTCCACCATGGGTCAAGGTGCAATACATAATCTGCCGCTGTTAAATTAAGCCCTGTTCCACCTGCTTTTAGACTTATCAAAAATAGCGGGGCTTTACCTGCTTGAAACAGCTCAACTTGTTGTTTACGTTTGCTGGTACTCATGCTGCCATCTAAATAGCAGTAATCAACGCCTCGTTTTTGTAATCGTTGCTCTACGAGTTTCAATACATCTACAAATTGGCTGAAAATGAGCGCTTGGTGATTATTCTCAAGCAGCTCGGTAATAATTGCTTCGGCGGTATCGAGTTTACTTGAAGGCATTTTACTGTTTTCAAGCAATAACTGTGGTGCTATACAAGCGCGGCGTAGCTTAGTTAATGATGCCAAAATGGTAATGTACTGACTGTCGTCTTGATTGGCTTGTTCTAGAGCATTTAAACGCGTTGCTTCGTAAAGTGCTTGTTCTTTTTCAGATAATGCAAAGGTTAAGTTTATTTCGGTTTTTTCTGGTAGTTCAGTCAGCACTGTTTGCTTAGTTCGGCGTAGAATAAACGGGGCGATTAAGGTTTTAAGTGTATCGGCTTGCTGTTGGTTTTTATCGGCATTACCAAAACGCTTTTTAAACATCGGCAACGTGTGCAAAAAGCCTGGCATTAAAAAGTTGAATAAGCTCCAAAGCTCGCCTAAATGGTTTTCAATAGGGGTGCCGGAAAGGGCAATTTTAAATTGTCCGTTAAGTGCGAACGCGGCTTTTGCACGCAAACTTAATGGATTTTTAATTGCTTGTGCTTCGTCAAACACAATATTAGTAAATTCAAGCTTAGCAAGTTGTTCACCAATTAATGGCAATAGCCCATAACTGACGATAATCAAATCATTCGCACGTGAATTACTTAACACTTCTTCACACAGGGTGGCGTTAGCAATGGTTTTTATATTTAATGTGCAGGCAAAGCGTTCGGCTTCGGCTTGCCAGTTATGACACACCGATTTAGGGGCAACCACTAAACTTGCGCCTAAGTGGCTTCGCATTTGTAATACGCTGAGTGTTTGAAGCGTTTTACCTAAGCCCATGTCATCGGCTAAACAGGCATTGAGCCCCCAATTAGCAAGTTGCATTAACCATTTGACGCCAATGATTTGATAGTCACGTAACACGTTAACCAAATGTGCAGGCAAAATGGGCTCGACAGTTTGATCAAACTTAGCTAATCGCGTTTTCCAGTTTTCACCAAATGTAACATCCCCTAAATCAGCCAGTGTTTGATGTAGCGGTAACGCGCGGGCGTTAGCTATACGTAGCTGTGAAGTGTCTGCGTTATCGTGTTGCATGCCTTCTAAACGATTGAGCAAGTTAGTTAAACGTTGATCTAGGATCAGCGATTGCTCATCATCTAAATTAATAATACTGCCACGGCGCGGTGCTTTGAGTAGTGTTTGCAGTGTATAAATATCGCCACTAGGAAGTGAAACATCGCCACTGACACTAAGCCAATCGCTATCGTCATTAAGATTTAGTGAAAGGTGTTTACTGCTCGCCAGCTTCATGCCTTGGCTGCTTTCGTCCCAGCTAAGTACCAGGGCTTTACTTTTGTTGGCCTGTTCGAGGGTTTCAATTGCTTGGCTTATATCTTCGGGGATAAAAAATTGCTGTAGTGATGAATTGAGCTGGTGATTTTTATCTACAAACACACCGTTAAGATTTTTTAGCAATTTTTTGAATGTGCGTTTTTCAGCTTTTAGGTCGCGTTTAACTACAACACTATTGCTATCAGTGTCGTCATTATAAACAATGCTGGTTGCCCCTTCACCAGGTTCTAACCACGGCCCATCAACAGTATGAGGCATAACATAAAAATTGACGTCTATACCCATATGCGTAAGCTTAATGACAGCACTGAACTGGCAATCACCTAGGCGCACATTATTTACTTCGGCAAACTCACTGCGTTGGCTACTTATATGATGATCACTGGATAATGCTTTAAGTGCCGCGTTAAGTTGCGGTAGGCGCTCTTCGGTCAGGTTATTAGGTTGCTGCTCAAATAATTGCTGTAATTTTTGTTGTTTTTCATCCACTGCGAATACTTGGTAGCTATTGCCATGACTGTGAGTAAGTAAAAAATCACCATCATAATCGTCGATTGTTGGCTGTAATACCAGCTTATAGCAGTCGTTTAGATCTTTGGCTATTTCAATAATAAACTCACCTTTTATTAGGGTAAGTGGAGCGCTGCGATGATCTTCTAAGTTATTAAAGCCTATTAAAGTTTGCAGCACTGTCGCAGTTGCTTGTACTTCTTGATAACCAAAGCCGGCATGGTTATAAATAACGTCTATTAAATTGATATCAGCTTCAGTTAAGGCTGCCTGATATTGCTCATTCTTAAGATCGTGAATGGCTACTTTGCGGCCTTTAGTCCATTCATTTTTTGCATTAAGTTGCTGTACTCTTGCTTGTACTAGCGGCAAATCAAGGTGGGTCAGATCAAGTTGCCATATTACACGCATAGTGTCTTTTTGTTCGTTGATTTGGCTGACTTCATCGAGCCAGCGTTGCCATTGTGGTACCCGCGAAAAGTGTTGCAAAATACCTTCATTAGGCAGTGCTGAATCATCAAAGAGCCACTTGGCTAAGTGTAAACATTGCTCGCCTACCCAATGTGAGTGATCAGCAAGCGTATTTAATAACTGTTTAAGTAGCGCCGATTGACCCCGTAATTCATCTATTTGTTCATCGTTGGCATATTTGACCAATGCAATTAAAAAACAAAATAATGCCGCAACTGCGTTAGGATTCGCCATTAAGTTGCTTAATCTGTTGACGAGTCGATAGCTGGGAAAGTGTGAAATAGGATCATTATCAAGCAAATAATCAACGGCAATGCTGGTATAAGCGTCTTCACCAAAGTGTTTGTAGTACCACTTTTTACACGTGGTTAATTGTTTCATATCAGCAGCACTGCCATTAATTAGCAAACTGAGCGTATAAAGCAGTCCTGTCATTTCAGAAGGATAATAGCCCTTACCAAATCTCTTTCTAAAACGGGTGAGCGCACTTTTGTAGTGGGTTAATGCTGTTTCTGGTGCATCGCCCTTAATAGCAAGGGTGTTTGCCTCTAAAAATAATGCGTGTTGCCAATCTGCTTGGCTATCGAGTAACTCATCGTATTGTTTGTCTTGTAATAATACTGCAAGGTTTTCATTAAAATAATAACGTGTGTGCTCACACATCCCGTCACACGAGTTTACTAATGTAGGCCAAGGGTTTGGTGCCATTAAATTAAAAAATTGCGCGTGAGCGAAGTGAATTAGGCATTCTTGTTGCCATTGTTTGGGTAATATTTGCCACAATGCATTAGCGAATTGAGATTGGCCCAGCAAATGTACAAACTGTTCGCCCAGATCAAATTCGGCATTAATAATAGAGCGCTTTTTGGGGTTATTAAAATGCTCTAGTATCAAGGTAATAAAGTTTAGTGCTTTGTCTTGTTGATGATACACATGGCTAATTTCAGTCAATAATGGCGCAATTAAGCTTGTTTGGTGTTGCTGTAAATTTATGATTATAAAAGGGACTGCGTCTGTGGTTACTTTATAATGCGGGCCAAAAGGGAGTTTCCACAGTAAACTTTGTTCTACTAACTGAGTTGTTAGTGAGTTTAGCTCAGTTTTAGAAAACGAATAGCCGGCTTTTATGTGACGAAATAGCCGCTGAGTGATTTGCTGAACTGAGTGTTGAAAACCATACGAGGAGGCGCTTAACAGGTGCGCAAGTAAAGCGCAAAGGGATTTTTGTTCATCTGGTGTTTGTACGCTTGGTAGAGTATTCAACGGCATAAATTTACTAAAGTCTGATCACAAATTGTGTTCAGTATAAAGATGCAACTATAACAAGCAATAAAAAAGCGACCCTAAGGTCGCTTGTTCATTTTTATGTAATGATTATTGCAAATCAGCATATAATCGTTTTAATTGCGGCAGATATTCTTGAACAAGCTCAAGATTATGAGCACTGACAGCCGTTGCATCTTGGCTCTTTGCACTTGCAGAGTTACCTACCATGCCCATCGTTGAAGTTGCGCCTTTATCTTTAGTCGCACCCATACTTTGCAGTCCACCCATTAGCTGATTTACTTTTTCTTTATTTTCAGGTGATAGGTCACTTTTTATCGTTTCAAAGTAAGCCATTGATACTTCAGAGCCTACGCTAAGTAACTGCTCAGGGGTTAAACCATACTGATTGGTAAGTGTTGCAAATTCTTTGTATAAGTCATTATCTTTAATCTTGCCTAATGCGCTCAAAGCTAACGCATTGTTATTGCTATCTGAACTGCCAAGTAAACTTTTTAAATTAGCACTTTTAAGTGCATCCTGATCATCTGACCAATCAACGACTGCGGGAAGTGCTTGAATGTAACTTTTTAGCTCATTTTCAGTCATATCTTTTGCAAAGCTTGAAAAACTCATTGCAGTCAAGCTTAGTGCCATCACTAGTTTTTTCATGTTAAATTCCTTATAAAATAGTCTACTTGATTAAGCAAAGCGCCAATATGTGGGCTCAACTACTAACAAATGTTACACTTTCATTTTGACAAAACTATCTGAACCTAATGTTAATTATCTCAAATACAGTAACAATCGATGAGTGGGAAGTAGAACTTACTGCAATTAGAGCGCAAGGGGCTGGCGGGCAAAATGTGAATAAAGTGGCCAGTGCTATTCACCTTCGTTTTGATATAAAACGCTCTAAACTGCCTGACTTTTACAAGCAGCGACTGCTGCAACTCAATGACAATAGAATAACAAAAGAGGGAGTGATTGTTTTAAAAGCGCAAAGCCATCGCACCCAAGAACTCAACAGAGAGGATGCGTTAAAGCGTTTAAAAGATTTGATTGTGTCAGCTACTAAACTACAACGTGCTCGGCGCGCAACAAAACCAACGAGAAATTCGCAGCGCAAGCGCATGGATAAAAAAACCAAGCACGGACAAACCAAAGCGCTGCGCGGCAATATAAAGCTTTAGAGCCTATTAATGGGGAGCGCCCACATACTAGGCTCTATATGGCTGAAAACCCAGCCTCGAAAATAACTGCTTTAGTTAAAGCATCGGTTTTAATACATTAAATAATGCATTAATGTGATCATCTCGGTCGTTCAACGCTGCAATGTAACGGTACTTTTCACCGCCTGCATGCTCAAATATTTCACGATTTTCACTTTCCAACTCCTCGAGCGTTTCAAGGCAATCAGCACTAAATGCAGGGCTGATAATAGCGATGTCTTTAATACCCTCACCCGGTAACGACTCAAGCGTGGCGTCAGTGTATGGTTTTAACCATTCAGCTTTACCAAATCGGCTTTGAAAAGTGCTAATTACCAAGTCTTTATCAAGGCCTAGCTTTTCAACAACAAGGCGCGTGGTTTGTAAGCACAGGCAATGATAAGGGTCACCGTTATCTAAAAACTGCTTCGGCATACCGTGGTACGAAAAGACTAACTTCTGTGGAGTACCGTTGGCTTGTAAGTCTTCACTTACGCTATTGGCAAGCGATTCTATGTACCGTTCGTTTTTGTGGTAACCATTAATAAAATGAAGTTCAGGCACCCAGCGCCACTTTTGCAGTACTTTGGCTACAGCATCAAAAGTTGAGCCTGTTGTCGGGCTTGAATATTGAGGATACAAAGGAAAAACCACAATACGCGTTAGGCCTTTGTCTCTAAGTTGCTCAAGGCCCGCTTCAATAGATGGGTTACCATAACGCATTGCCATGACTACTTCAGTATTGGTGTAACCTTGAGCTTTAATGAAGGCATCAAGCTTATCGCGTTGCTGGCGAGTAATATGTGTTAATGGCGAGCCATTTTCCGTCCAAATACTTTCGTATAGCTTTGCAGAGCGCTTAGGTCTAATACGTAAAATAATACCGTGGAGGATTATCATCCAAATAAGTCTAGGGATCTCAACGATACGAGGGTCAGATAAAAATTCTCTTAGATAAATACGCAAAGCTTTCGCTGTGGGGGCGTCTGGGCTACCTAAATTGGTGAGTAAAATTCCGGTTTTTTGATTAAAACGCTGATCATGAGGGTTATCGGTAACGGCTGAAAATCGCGACACGCACTGCTCCTAAAATAGACAGTAATTAGATACATTATTATGCTATTGTAACGAAGAAAAGGCTAATAAAGATCACTAAATCACGATGATTTGATCATGATCCTAAATGGTGATGGTTTTTTAGCTTCTAGTTGCTGTAACTTCTCAATAGACTTAGCACTAAATGTATGATCTTTTGGTAAAAGCATAATACCAGCATGACTTTGCAACGCATGACCTAAAACCATACCAACTTGTAATTCCTGCGCGCTTATTATCTTCATTGAGCCCACTTGAGACTGCTGTTTTATACATGTTAACTGGCATTGCTCTAGTGCAGATACAATTTTAGGATGATAAAAATTTCCACTGTAGCGAGTTATCACATCAATTGCATGCTGGTGGCGCTTGCCAAGTGCTAAGTTATTGTTTTCGTATGCGTTCCAATAATCTCGAGCAACAGCCAAAATCATTGCACTGAGAGGGATTTCATTTCCTTTTATACCTTTGGGAATGCCATTGCCGTTATAATATTCATATTGGTGATAAATAGCCTCAGAAACCTCATGTAAATGAGTTGCGGGCATGAGCATTAATTGTGCAGTACTTGGGTGGGTATAAAAGTTTTTTCGTTGTTGCTCTGTTAATTCATTGACTGGTTTTTTATACAGATCAGGGTCCATAGCAAGCAAGCCTATTTGTGCTAAATAACCTGCCATTGAGGCCATTTCAATATTTTTTGGCGGCAGTTTTAACTGTTTGGCAATTTCAGTGCAGGTATTAGAAATGTTTTGCGCTTTAGTGCCATCTAGGTATGGGTTGGCGTTAATAAAGTTATACAAAACCTCAACGGTGCTCTGATGCTCGTTAACCTCGTGTGCATTGGCGATTTCTAACTTTTTTAAAACCAGCTTAATTTGTTTAGTGCGTTTCTCAACACGTTGCTCTAGCGAATTGTTAAGCTCTTTAAGTTGCTTGTTCTGCTCTGTTATTTTTTGCTGCAGTCGTTGATTTTGCTTTTTTAATTTATATTTCTCGACGCTGTCAGTCACAGTGCTCAACAGCAAGCTATTTTGCCAAGGTTTTTGAATAAACCCATGTATTTTGCCCTTGTTTACAGCATCAAGCGTTGTTTCTATATCGGTAAAGCCTGTCACCAAGATTCGTTGAGAATCTGGAGAAATCGCCTGAGCCTGATTGAACAGATCAGCGCCATTTATCTGTGGCATACGCATGTCACTGATAATTACTGCAAACTCGTGCTGTTTGATCTGCTCTAGCGCTAAAAGTGGATTTGTAAAAGTTAACACATTTTCGTGCTGACTTTTCAACAGCCTTGATAAAGACCGCAGTACGATTTCATCATCGTCTACACACATTATTTGAATAGCTGGCGTCTCCACAAACAACTCCTTTATTTTTATACACTTTAAACATAGCGTGTGAAACCCAGTTTATAAACGTGTAAAAAAAATAAATTGTGCTAATTTTATAAATACAAGTAACGCAAAGACATCAAAATGTATTGTGCCACTATTATAGTAGGTGAACTTCACTCATTTATTTAACTCATTGGAGATGATTCACTATTATTTATTTAATTTTTTTAGCTGTGCGAATAAAGGGCATTTATCCGAGGGCATTAATAGTTCATATGCGTTACTTGGACTGTAAAGTACGATGAAGGGGAGTATTTTTTGTGCTCTCAAAACGATGGTTGTACAGCATCGAGACGAATCTTATTGGGATAGGCTGCTAGATAAATATGCGGCTGAAGGGCGCTGTTACGTTGCTGTGAATGACTACCCCGATACAGAGCTCTATGCCATGGTTGAAGATATTTGCGAGACACTGCAAATCGCACGTGATGAAGTGTTAGCCTTATTTGGGCGTCATTTATTCGCACATTTAATGTTTCATTATGAAGTCGTTGTGAGTCGCTTTGCCCATTTTGAAGCCCTTATTTTAAATATAAACAATGTGATCCACAAAGAAGTAAACAAGCTGCATCATGGCGCTAATTTACCCACCATGCGTTGTATGATGATCACATCAGGGCATATTGAAATACATTACAATTCACCGCGCAAATTATGCATATTAGCAGAAGGCTTAATTTATGGAGCTGGTGATCATTTTGATATGTCGATCAAAATAACGCACCCGCTGTGCCAGCATAGAGGTGATGATGCATGTATTCTGAATGTTTTCTACACACGAATGGAAGAAAATGACGTCTAAAATTGACGATTTTGAGCAAGCATATTATCAAGAGCGAGCGGCTCGAATTAAAGCTGAGCAATTGATAGAAGATAAAAGCCAAGTGCTATCAGCATTAAATCAAGAGCTGGTAAAAAAAGTGGCAGCGCTTGAACGTCAACAACAGCTCTTCATTCAAGCCGATAAAATGGCAACGCTAGGTACTTTAGCGGCTGGGGTTGCACATGAGATAAATAACCCACTTGCCTATGTGATGAGTAACAATGAGTACCTACTTGAAACTCGGTTAGTGGTGGATAAACTGCTGCTTTTAAATGAGCAATTTGCATCAGGAAAATTAGACGCAAAAGAGCTAAAGGCGGCCTTAGAAACGTTACGCCAGTCGCAGTCACTTATTGAAATAGGGGCAGAGATTAAAGAACTGATTGAGGACAGTGATGAAGGCCTGCGGCGAATTAATACCATAGTGCGCAACCTACTAAACTTTTCACGCCCTGCAGATAACGAAAAAGACCTTTGTGATATGACAGACGGCATAAAAAACGCCTTAAAGCTGTTAAATAATCAACTAAAAAACTACAACATAACAAGCCATTTTAGTCCTTTGCCACAAACAATGTGTAATCTATCGATGATTAATCAGATTATTGTTAATTTACTCATTAATGCCAAACATGCGTGTGATGTGCATGATGAAAGAGATGGGCATATTCATGTGCATGCAGGCTATGAGAACAACAAAATCGTCATATCAGTCACCGATAATGGTTGTGGAATGAGCGATAAAGTAAAGGTGCAAATATTTAATCCATTCTTTACCACAAAACCCGTTGGTACCGGCACCGGCATGGGCATGGCATTAGTGTATACAATGGTAACTGCACACTCAGGAACAATTGAGATAGACAGCACTGAACACGAAGGGACAAAGGTAAGTTGTTTTTTCCCTGTATTGAGTCATTCGCTTTTTAATGACTAGCAAATGAAAACCGTTCTCATGTTAATTTGTTAAAATATTTGAATAAGTTAGTTTAACCCTCTAATGTGTTTATAAGCGTATAGTATAGTTAAATTTTTAGGGCTAATTATGATCAATGAAGATGGCTTAAACGTTCTTGCAAGTCTTTTGCAGCAGCACTGTGAATCAAATAAATTAACAACAGACCATGTTTTGGGCTTTATGAGCGGTTTACTTGCGTGTTCAGAGTTTTATGGTGAGTCAGAAATAGCTAGCTATATTGCAGGCTCTGATGAAGCAATATTCGACAAACTAATGAATGACTCAAAAGAACGCGATGCCATGAATAGCGTGTTAGATAATGTGACAGAAGCGCAGGTTGCGCAAACACACATTTTAAATACACTTTATGCCCCAGCGCAGGATGCTCAAGCGCCTAGTTTGGCATTGCAAAATTGGTGTACGGGGTATTTAGCAGCATACATGCTCAACCAAGATGTATGGCAGCAAGACTCAAACTTTTTACTCAACGTAGACAAACAGCAAGCAAAGCCAAAAGAAGATGGTCAGCTATTTGTTGATAACTTTCAAGCAAGCCTTAATTTACTCGCTACTTTTGCAATGTGGGATAAAGCGTTAGAAGAACATGCTGAACCTGCAGCGCTTAGTGCAGGGTTTACCACTTTGTTTGCAGGTTTAGATGAAAGTTTAGTCTCAATTGCATCAATGGCCTTAATGCTCGAAGACGAAAAGCTTGCCTTGTTAGAAGAAGAAGGCTAATCCTCAACACGTGAAGAAAAAGCATGATTTGAATAATCATGCTTTTTTTTGAGTAAAATTCAATCAAATAAATTTTTTATTATAAAATTTAGATAAAAATTGCATATTTCGACCATTGTCGTAGCTAAATGTGTTTCTTTTTAGAGACAGATATTGCTAGGATGCTTGGTAAGGCATTATTCAAGTTACGTATCTAGCGTGACTAAATGATGAACTAAACCAATAATTTTAAATTAGCTCACTCGTGCCGCAATCCATGAGTCAGTGAATTACAGGGTCGAACACAGTATGACAACATTTCGTTTTAGCTCACTAGCAGTGGCAGTTGCCTTTGCAATGAGCGCCCCGGCTGTAATAGCGCAAGAACAGCCAGTTCAAGCAGAAAAAAATATAGAACAAATCTCCGTATTGGGCTCTCGTGTATCAAACCGCACAGTTACCGAGTCTTCTTCGCCAATTGATTTAATCGATGCGGATACGCTAAACAAAGGTGGATTCACAGAGTTGGGTCAAAGCTTACAAGCTACGGCTCCTTCATTTAACTTCTCGCGTACCCAAGTATCGGATGGCTCCGACCTATTTCGTCCCGCGACTCTCCGCGGTCTACAGCCTGATCAAACCCTTGTACTCGTAAATGGAAAACGTCGTCATAATCAATCAATATTTGGATTAGTTGGCACCGTGGGAGCAGGTGCGGCCGGTACAGATATGAACGCTATTCCATTATCAGCATTAAAAGGGGTTGAGGTTTTACGTGATGGAGCCGCAGCTCAGTATGGCTCTGACGCCATTGCAGGCGTAATAAATTTATCCTTAAATGATTCAACGGGTATTACCAAAGGTTATGTCCAAATGGGCAGCACTAAAGAAGGGGATGGTGATACGTTAACCATTGGTGTAAACCGTGGTTTTGATATCTCAGATGCAGGCGGTTTTATTAATTTTTCCGCTGAGTATCGTGATGCTGACGGAACTAACCGCGCACAACGAGACATTGGAGGCTCATCAGATGTGCCATACGGAACCTTATCCGATGACGTACGCTGGGGGCAGGGTAATGCAGATAGTGAATTCACATCATTGTTTTACAACATGGCGCTACCCATGGGCGATGTTGAACTTTATTCATTTGGTGGTTACTCCGAGCGCACCGCGCTGGGCAATGGTTTTTACCGTAATTTTGATGCCGCAGCTAAAAACGTAACTCAAGTTTACAGCGATGGGTTTTTACCACGCATTTATAATGAAGCGCAGGATATTTCAGTTGCGCTAGGGGTCAAAGGCGACTTAAATACGGATTGGAGCTACGACGTATCCGCTGTGTATGGTGAAAACCAATATGACTTCACATCACGAAATACATTAAATGCCTCATACGCGGCTGAATACCTATTTAATAACCCCAATGCGAGTGATGCCGATATCGCTGCAAATTCAGGCCCAAATGGAGGGTATTCAGGTGGGTTTAGGTTTGATCAAACCACTATCAATGCAGACCTTAATGGTATTATTGATATTGGCACAAGCGAGCCGATATATTTAGCTGTAGGTGCAGAATACCGAGAAGAGAACTACCAAATAGTGCCAGGCGCTGAAGCATCCTATGCCTGTGGTTTGGCAAACATGGACACTTCATACCCTGCGGTAAACGATTCAAATCAATTTGCAGAGTGCGGCTTCCAAGCATACAACGGGCTTCGTCCTGAAGCGTCAAATAAGCAAGGGCGTGAAAGTTATGCCATCTATATTGATGCTGAAACAATGCTAACAGATGCGTGGAATATCAGTGCAGCATTACGCTATGAAGACTTTTCAGATGCGGGTGATGACCTAATTGGTAAAATAGCCTCACGCTATGAATTTTCAGATGATTTTGCTGTGCGAGGTGCGCTATCGACCGGCTTTAGAGCACCGTCATTACAGCAAAGTGCATACACTGCTTACACCACGAATTTAGGTGCTGGCGGTGTACTTGAGCAATCGTTTATTGCCACTGCTGGCTCTGAATTCCCAGCAGCATTAGGGGTTGAAAGTTTAGCCTTAGAAAGCTCTGAAAATATCAGCTTTGGTTTTGTTTATGATGTAAGCAGTGAAATGTCACTTACAGTTGATTTTTACCACACCGCTATACAAGACCGTATTACATTGGGTAGCTTCTTATCAGCAAGCGATGTTGCCTTTAGCCCTGCGGCTGTAGCTGCATTAGCTAAAACAGGTGCCGACCAAGCTGCTTATTTCTCAAACTCAGTAGACTCAACCACCAAAGGGGTTGATATTATTGCCTCATACCGTACAGATTTGTACGACGGTAATTTTTCAGCAACGTTCGCAGGTAACTTAAATACAACCGAAATCGATAATGTTAATGCGCCTGCTGGCATACCACAAAGTATTGCCTTAGATGATATTCAACGTAGTTTTTTAACGGATGGTCAGCCAGGTGAACGCGGCACGTTAACATTTGATTATGAGCGAGATGCAGCAAGTGCCATGCTACGTTTCAACTACTATGGTGAGACTGATGTGAAGTACTTTGGTAATGATCACATTGGTTTACCTAATGAGTTATCACCTACGGGTGAGTTTAAAGCCACCAGTGTTGTGGAATCGGCGGTGTTAGTTGATGTAAATGTTGGCTATGAGTTAAATGAGTCACTCAGCCTAAACATGGGGGTAGATAACTTATTTGATGTGACGCCTGATGAGTTAGGTCAAGATGAAGTACTTGATTTTATAACTAACCAAGCGTTCAAATACCCCGTAAGGGCTTTGCCTTATGGCTTTGATGGCATGACCTATTATGCAAAAGTGAGTTTTAGCTTTTAATCACTCGCTACATAATTTTAAGCGCAGTATCTACTGCGCTTTTTTTCGAACATAAACCGCTAAAATGTATTTAAAATGCTTGCGCTGTTGAAATTAACGCCTACAATCGCCATTTCAATTTATGTGCATATGCACATAAATACTTTTTAAATTTAAAGGTCAGATATGAGTAAAAAAGTAAAAACAAACAGTAAGCTAGACACCGGTCGTGGCGTCATCCGTGATAACGCATTAGCCGCATTAGTCACATCAAAAGTGTTCAAACCACAAGTTGTGAAAGCTAAAAAAGGCAAAGGTTCTTACAGCCGAAACAACAAACACATAGGACGAGAGTCTTATTTAATGGCTGCTTAAAAAAGTAGTAATCAAATAAGGTTTTTTGCCAATCCATAAAAATTAATAAAGCCCCGCTTAGATAAATTATTTCTAATGCGGGGCTTTCTGGTTATATAAAATAAAATCCGGCCTCACTTTGTACCCTTTACGTTCACGTAAACCCCAGCTTCAGCCCGCGTAAACACTCACCATGCGGCGTTAATTTAATGTTAATATAGTGTTCATTTTGGTTGTGTCACATTACACAAAATTTGCAGATACAAATGCGATTATTGATACTTTAGGGTTGGATTTTCACTTGGGCTTAACCTTTTTTGATTGTAAAAAGGGTGGTTTTTGTACCTTTATTTTCTAATATTAAGTTGACGTATATGTAAACTGTGTTAATTTTGAATGTAGTTGTAAAATAAATGTTATTTTTAACCCCTGGGCGGAGGAGCAGATGAGCTCACGTAATATACTAATAAATGCCTTTAAGTTAAGTGCCCTATCACTTAGCGTTATTGGCCTAAGTGCGCATGCAGCAGTTGACTGTAGCGCGCTGACGTCATGGCAATCAGGTCAAACACACACTGGCGGAAGCCAAGTTCAGTCACAAGGAAACGCGTATGAAGCCAAGTGGTGGACGCAATCTAATCCTGTGGAGAATGCTGGCGACTGGCAAGAGTGGAAATTATTGGGTAAGTGTGACAGCGCTGTCACAGAAAATGAAAGCCCTGTTATAGCCAGCTTGAGCCCCGCTGAAGGTTCTCAATTTGCCGATAAAGACAGCGTTGTCATTTCGGCGTCAGCAACAGATGCTGATGGCACAGTCGCCAATGTTGAGTTTTTTGTTGATGGCACGTCAGTACTGGTTGATTCCACAGCACCGTTTAGTGCAAATTGGCAGGCTACCCCTGGTTCACATCAAATTAGTGCGGTAGCAACAGATGATCAAGGCGCAAAATCACCACAAATTACACAAACAATTAGTGTGAGCGATGCCGTTGTAGTTGACCCTGTAAATCAAGCACCCGTTGCTGCTATTTCATTTAGCACGCTACCGGATCAACTGGTTGTTGGTTCGCAGGTGGTGTTTGCACTTTCTGGAACTGATAGTGATGGCCAAGTAACGGCTCTAAGCTTTGCAGCAAACGGGGTGGATGTTCACCAATCAAGCTCACCACAGAGCAGTTTTGCATGGCAAGCAACGGCACTTGGTCAGGCAACTTTCACCCTAACAGTGACCGATAACGACGGTGCAACAGCGCAAGTAACAAAAGTATTAACGGTTGTTGACGAAAATACCGGCCCAGTTGCGGGCAGTGATTGTCGTCCCCAAGGTTTGTATCAAACACCCGGTGTAAATACGCCTTACTGTACAATCTATGATGCAGATGGTCGTGAGATCATGGGCCCAGATCATCCACGCCGTGTAATTGGATACTTTACTAGCTGGCGTAATGGCGCTAATGGTCAACCCAGCTATTTAGTGAACGATATTCCGTGGGATAAAATCACCCACATCAACTATGCATTTGCCCATGTTGATGCAAACAACAAAGTATCTATTGGCGATCCTACTTCAGTAAATAACCCTGCCACTAATATGGAATGGCCGGGCGTAGTTGGCGCAGAAATGGACCCAGAGTTTAACTACAAAGGTCACTTTAACCTGTTAAACAAATACAAAAAACAGCACCCAGATGTAAAAACACTCATATCTGTGGGCGGTTGGGCTGAAACCGGCGGTTACTTCGATGAAACAGGCCGTGTTGCAAGCGGTGGTTTTTACACCATGACCACCAATGCTAATGGTTCAGTTAACCATGCAGGTATCAATGCATTTGCGCAAAGTGCAGTTGAGTTTATTGAAAAATATGGTTTTGATGGGGTTGATATCGATTACGAATATCCATCATCAATGAATGACTCAGGCCATCCTGATGACTTCCCAATTTCAAACGCACGTCGTGGTGGTTTAAATGCCTCATACCAAGTGCTAATGAAAAAAGTACGTGAGGCGTTAGACCGTGCAGGTGAGGCTGCGGGTAAACATTATTTACTAACGATTGCATCCCCATCTTCAGGTTATTTGCTACGCGGTATGGAAACATTCCAAACTGTTAAATACCTTGATTACGTTAACATCATGTCGTACGACTTACACGGCGCATGGAACTCACACGTAGGCCATAACGCGGCATTATTTGATACTGGGTTAGACTCAGAGCTTGCGCAATGGAATGTATACGGCACCAAAGAGTTTGAAGGCATTGGTTATTTAAATACTGATTGGGCAGTGCGTTACTTCCGTGGTGCGATGTCAGCAGGTCGTATCAATATTGGTTTACCTTACTACACTCGTGGCTTTAAAGATGTATCAGGCGGAACAAACGGTTTATGGGGCCAAGCGGCGCTACCAAACCAAGCTGATTGCGCTAAAGGTACTGGCGTAGGTGAGAAAAACAAATGCGGTAATGGTGCGTTAGGCATTGATAACCTTTGGCATGATAAGAACGATGCAGGGCAAGAAATGCCAGCTGGTTCAAACCCACTATGGCATGTTAAAAACCTTGAAAACGGTATTGTTGGCTCGTATTTAGGCGTGTATGGCTTAACACCTGATACAGACGCTGATGACCGCTTAACGGGTACTTATACTCGTCACTATGACAGCGTTGCCGTAGCCCCTTGGTTATGGAACGCAGATAAAAAAGTATTCCTCTCGATAGAAGATGAAGAGTCGATGGCAACAAAGGTTGATTACGTTATCAACAATGGCCTTGGCGGTATTATGTTTTGGGAGCTGGCAGGTGACTTTGACTATGACTCAGCCAAAGGCGAGTACTTCATGGGTTCTACATTAACTTCATTAGCATACGACAAGTTTAATCAAAGCGGTGTTGCATATGATGTACATGGTGGAAATCCAAACTTCACAGTGCCTGCGGAAGCAGTAGATGTAACATTTACAGCAAAAGACTTCCCAATTGGCGATGATAACTACCCAATCAGCCCAACGTTTGCATTTACTAATAACTCAAGTCTTGATTTAAGTGGTGCAAAAATCTCATTTGATGTGCCGGTATCAACCTCAGCTATTTTTAAATCTAACTGGAATGCACAAGAAAAACTGGGCATGGCAGTAGAAGTAAATGGATCGAACGCAGCGGGTAATAATATTGGCGGTTTTGAGAACGAGTTCCACCGTTTCTCAATCACACTGAACAATGAATGGGGCGGTCAACCAAAAGACTTTAGTGCAGGTGCAACCGTAAATGCGCAAGTGATGTACTACATGCCAATCACAGGACCTAGTAACTTCACCATTGAAAAAGATGGCAAAACTTACGCATTCAAAGCTGAATACCCAATGCTACCAGATGCAACCCCAGGCAATGGTGGTGGTGACACAGGCGGCGGTAATGGAGGCGGTGACACATCAGGTACGTGTGAAGGTGTAGCCGTTGCTGATATTGCGGTTTATCCAAACTTCCCTCAAACCGACTGGGCAGGCAACCCTAGCCATGCTGCTGGCGGCGATCTAATGGTGCATAACAATGCAGTGTATAAAGCCAAATGGTGGACCAGCTCAGAGCCAGGCACTGCCGATTGGAGCAAAAGCTGTAGCTTGTAAACAATAACAATAAAAGAGGGTGAGCATTCACTCACCCTTAAATATAGTCTTTTTGAGGACAACACAATGACATCAATCAAATTAAACACATTGTCGCTCTCGGCAATTGCCAGCACTGTGCTACTGAGCATAGCGCCTGCACATGTTAATGCGCATGGTTACATGGACAGCCCCAAAGCCCGCCAATCATTTTGCCAAGCAGATGGCGGTTATTGGTGGCCAGAAGATGGCAGCAGTATTCCAAACTTAGCATGTCGTGCTGCTTATTTAGAATCAGGCACCGTACAGTTTGTACAAGAAATTGAGTTTTCGGTTAATACCCCTGATTATCTAAACCAAGCCGCAGTTGAGGCAAAAGTACCGAATGGGCTTTTATGTGCCGGTGGCGATAACGCAAAGCGTGGTATGGATTTACCCTCACCACACTTTCAGCGTAGCGATGTAGTGCCCAATGCCAATGGTGATATTCAAATACGTTACCTTGCATCAACCCCGCACAACCCAAGCTTTTGGCAGTTTTACATTACCAAGCCAAGCTTCAATAGCGCAACTGACGTACTAACTTGGCAAGACTTACAGCTAGTACAAGAGCACGACAACATTGAGGTTGTTAAAGACCCCGATGGTAAACGCTACTACGAAATGAATGTTGCAATTCCGCAAGACCGCAGCGGCGAGGCCATTTTATATAGCCGTTGGCAACGTAATGATGTGGTCGGTGAAGGCTTCTATAACTGTAGCGACATCAACATAGTAAATGACGCAGGCCCGACTGATCCAAATTCGTGGACTAGCGTCGGTTATTTTGTTCGCCAAGGGCAAAACGCCATTGCAGGCGACACCGTATGGGCGCGATTATTTGACGAAACAGGCCAAGAGGTGATCAACCAACAGCTTAAAATCAATGCCGACAATCAAACAAATTGGCAACAAGCATTGGCTGAGCAGCTTAACCTCGATTACGCGCATTTAGTGCAAATTGGTGTGCAAAACCAAGCGGGCGACATTACGTTTGATGCAACCGACGTACTGATAAACCAAGTGTACAGCAGCAATGCAAATTATACCTATGCCTTGAGTGTGCAAGGTGCGCCAACAAACACCGCACCCATTGTACATACCCCAGATAACCTCGTAGTTGATGAAAACACCACAACAGCAATTCATCTGCATGCCTTTGATGATGAGCAAAGTGAGCTAACTTACAGCTGGACAGTGCCTACACCGCTAAGCTTTACAGGCTCTGGTGCCAACATCAACTTAACCACTTCAGAGGTATCAGCAAACACCGATTACACCATTGCAGTATCTGTATCGGATGGTCAATTAAGTACCCAAACCAGTTTTAGTATCACGGTTAACGATGTACCGGTGGTCGATCCGGTTGACCCTGTTGATCCAACAGTACCTGAATGGGACAGCACTCAGATCTATCAAGCAAACGATAAAGCCCGTTTTGCTAACGTGATTTACACCGCTAAATGGTGGAACAAAGGCCAGCAACCAGATACCTCAGCGGCATGGGAATCAGCCTCAGTAGCTGACACAGCAGACACTTGGAATACCAGCAAAGCCTACCAAGCTGGCGCAGAAGTAACGTATCAAGGACAGCGCTATCGCGCTAAATGGTGGACTCAGGGCGATACGCCAGGGCAAGCCAATGTATGGACCAAACTTTAATAAAGCCTAAGTTTTGCAGTTCAAACTTATTAAATAATTACATAAATAATGGATAAGAGAGACCTATGAATATCAAACAACTAAGCGCAGCCATCGGTGTTGCTTTATTTGCAAGTACAGCATCTGCTGCACCATCTACACCAAGCATTAATTGGGAGCCACAACAGTACTCATTTGTACAAGTTGATTTAGAGGGCACAGGCTCATACAAGCAACTTGTTTCGCGCGTTGATGAAGTAACGATCAATATTGAGTGGAGCGCCTGGAGTGGTGACGGTGGCGATAGCTACAAAGTTTATTTTGATGACATGCTAGTCAATGAAGGCGCACTTGCAGCAGGCAGCAAAAAAGGCACTATCACATTCCCATATAACAAAGCAGGCCGTCATACAATGTATGTAGAGCTATGTGAAGGCGGTACTACGTGTGCGCGCAGTGAAGGCAAGCCTATTGTTATTGCTGATACTGATGGCGGTCACTTGGCGCCATTACCAATGGATTATGATCCTAATAACCGTGATATTGGCACAAAAGAAGGCTTAGTAACGGGCGCTTACTTTGTCGAGTGGGGTATTTATGGCCGCGATTACGATGTAACCAATATGCCAGCACAAAACTTAAGCCACATTCTATACGGCTTTATCCCAATCTGTGGTGAAAATGCTTCGTTAACAGGTGGTCCTAAGCGTGCGCTTGATACAGCTTGTGCCGGCTCTGCAGATTACGAAGTGGTTATTCATGACCCTTGGGCTGCAGTACAAAAAGCACTGCCAGGTGTTGATGCAAAAGACCCAATTCGTGGTACTTACTCGCAGTTAATGGCGCTTAAACAACGTTACCCAGATCTAAAAATTCTACCTTCAGTGGGTGGTTGGACTTTATCAGACCCATTTGCTTCATTTACTGATAAAGCAAACCGCGACACGTTTGTTGCGTCAATGGAAGAGTTTTTAAGAACATGGAAATTCTACGATGGTGTTGACATTGACTGGGAATACCCAGGCGGACAAGGTGCTAACCCTAACTTGGGCGACCCGGTAAATGATGGCCCTGCGTATGTGGCATTAATGCAAGAGCTACGTGCGATGCTTGATAAGCTAGAAGCAGAAACAGGTCGTACATACGAGCTAACATCTGCAATCGGTGCAGGTTACGACAAAACGGAAGATGTTGATTATCAAGCAGCTAGCCAGTACATGGATTATATTTTTGCTATGACCTATGACTATTACGGCGCGTGGAGCAATGTAACTGGTCATCAAGCAGCATTATACTGTTCTTCACATTTCCGCCCTGGGCAGTGCGATGGTACAGGTGTCGATGGTGAAGGAGTGCCTTACAAAGGCCCTGCCTACACAACAGACAATGCCGTTCAGGAACTGTTATCGCAAAATGTCGATTCTAAAAAAATAGTTGTTGGCGCAGCAATGTATGGCCGTGGTTGGGAAGGTGTTTACCCACAAAACACAACAATTGATGGTAACCCGATGACGGCACCAGGTAATGGGCCATTAAAAGGCTCAACAGCGCAAGGCGTTTGGGAAGATGGTGTTATCGATTATAAAGGCATTAAAACCTACATGCTTGGCGCATCAGGAAAAGGTATTAATGGTTTTGAAGCCGGTTATGATGCAATGGCAGAAGCTGCTTATGTGTGGAACCGTAGCACCGGTAAGTTGATCACTTATGATAACCGTCGCTCAGTTCTTGCGAAAGGTGCGTATGTTAATCAATATAACCTAGGTGGTTTATTCGCTTGGGAAATCGATGCTGATAATGGCGACATCCTTAACGCAATGCACGATGGTTTAGGCGGTGTGGTTAATCCACCAAGTAACAAAAAGCCAGTGCTTTCTGTGTCTTCAACAGTGTCTGTAAACGCTGGCGAAAGTGTAACCGTAGCAGCGTCTGCAACCGATGCTGACAACGACCCACTAAGTTTTAGCTGGGCAGCAGACAGTGCATTAGCTGTATCTGGCCAAAATAGTGCATCACTTGTGATTACAGCACCAGCTGTCACGGTTGATACACAGTACGTTGTAACGGTTAGTGTATCTGATGGCGAAGCAACCGTAAGCCGCGACGTGACCGTAAACGTAATTGCACCTACAACAGGTGGTGGTGATAACACCGCGCCAAGTGTTGATGCAATAGCTAATGTCAGTGTTGAAGAAGGCGCATCTGCTAACGTATCAGTTGTTGCAACTGATGCACAAAACGATGCACTTTCATACACATGGACAGTGCCAGCAGGTTTAACACTTGTAGGCAGCGGAGCAAACGTTAGTTTAGAGGCTGGTAACGTTGAAGCTGATACCAACCTAACCGTATCGGTGGCTGTGAGCGATGGTGAACTAAGCACATCACAAAGCTTTACTGTAACGGTAACAAACACAGATACAACAGAACCACCAAAAGGTAGCTGGGATGCAGCTGCGGTATACGTAGGTGGCGATGTAGTGACTTATAACGGTGTTGAATACAAAGCAAAATGGTGGACACAAGGTAACCGTCCTGATTTAGGCGGCGTATGGGAAGCAACAACTCAACCTGTAGATGGTTCAGGCAGTGTTGTTTGGCAATCATCTGGTGTGTATAACAGCGGTGATGAAGTGTCTCACAACGGCAACAAATACCAAGCTAAGTGGTGGACTCAAGGAAACGAGCCTGGCTCAGCTGACGTATGGAAGTTACTTTAATTTAAACAAAGGCCACCTGACCTACTCTCAGGTGGCAATTTAAGTAACTCAATTATTCAAAGCAGCTTTTAAGCTGCTTTTTTTGTGTTTCCGCCAGATTGTTGCATACTTATAAAATAAACGAAGCAATGCAGAGAGTTCATTATTAAATATCTGTGTATTATTTTTATATTATTAGCACCCCTTAGCCTTGCGTGTGAAAAAACACTCAAAGTAGGTATTGGCCAACCATGGCCTCCTTTTGTATTTAAAGGGGAGAGAACACTCAGTGGCATTGATATAGATATAACGCGCCTAGTGCTAAAAAAAGCGGGGTTTTGTAGCCAGTTTGTATTATTACCCTCATCAATTAGAGGCTTAGTGGAACTAAAAAAAGGCACTGTTGATGTATTACCTGCGGCAAGTTATAGCGACGAAAGAGCACAGTACAGCCATTTTTCACTGCCCTACAGGCGAGAACGCATGCGCCTATTTTGGTATGAAAACAGCGCGTTTGTAAAACATGACCTGCAACACTTAATGCACAGCGGCAAAACTTTTGTGATTAACAGCGGAGGCTATTACGGCGAGGAGTTTGCACAGTTAAGTCAACAAACAGACTATAAAAGCCTTATCGTGCCAGTAAAAATGATTAATCAACGGTTGTTAATGCTAAAAGCAAAACGAGTCGACTTTATGATAGACGACGAAGTTTCCGGCTTATATTTAATGGCGGAGAAAAATATTGAAGGCATTACACTGCACCCCTATATTGTAAACGACAACCCTATTCATTTTATGTTTAGTAATAAAACAGTGAGCACAGCACATAGCCAAAAAATTGATGATGCAATTAAACAGCTCGAAACACCGATTACCAACATTATCAATCACTACACGCAATAAAGCCTTACCCTAAACGCGTTACTTTTACTTTTATTTTCCCCGCATTAGCACCATAAAAACGCATTAAGTCATTAGCAAAAGGCGTAAACTCGCCTGAATGGTGCATTTTAAACTCGCCGCCGACGGCAATCTCAAAAGCGTCGTTATCAGTGAAATCAATTGCGCCACCTAAAGCAAACCATGGGGATTGTGGTAAACGCCTAAAGGGTTCGAGCAGTGCCATAGGGATTTCTTTCACCCCTAGTTTTACGTTATCACGGTGCCAGCCAGCAGCAGTACATTTTACCCCATCATCAAACCAGTATTGATCAGGGTAGGGAGTAAAACGGTAAGTTGCACCTTGCTCAAGCATTAAGCCCGTTGCATTATACTGCTCAGACGCAAACACCACTACATCGTGACTTTGGTCTATTTTTAACACCGCCATATTTTGATTCATCAGAGCAATATGGGCGCTCAAACCGGTAAAATTTAGTGTCGTGTTATCGCTGTATAAAAGCTGGTAGTTCACGCTTTTTAATGATTCAGGGCGATAGCTGGTTAAATGATGAATCCGTTTTGCCACACTATGATGAACCACAGGCGGTATATCACTTTGTTGTTCATTCACCAATACACAGCACTCCCGATCAACAAGTTTAAAAAATGGGTTAAACCAAAAGTAATTTTGCTGGTGGCTAAGTGCTAATGGATCTGGCGTGACGGTTACATCGTCTTGGGCAATCAATGCATTTTTAACGTTTGGAAAGAGCAACTCATAATCAATATCTTGGTTGGTAATAAAGCCCACAGGCAAGGGCTTTTCGAGCAACCACTCAATAGCAAAGCGAAGGCAAATGTCGGCAAGGCCATCACGGTAATACCCTCCACCTATATCTGAGTGCGCACCGGCAAACCACACTTCATCAACATGAGCTTGATGATTAATTAAAGTTGGCTCAAAAGCACGGCGTTTTTCATCAAGCGACACGCAATGCAAGGCAGCACTCACATTGTTAGCAAGGGTATGGTTTTCAAAAATAACGTGCTCAGCACCACGCGTGGCTTTAGTCATTTTAGAAAGGCCAATCGAGGCAACGGTGTCAAACACACACAGGTAAACTTGGTCGGTTAAAAAGCGTTCAAGACACTTAGCAAACCGACGAGCCAACGCCGCGCCGCGGCTAAAGCCCGTTAGTAACACACAATCGCCCGCTTGGTAATACGTTTTAAAATCACTCATGGCGTGATTTAAAATACTGGCAACATCGTCATCACGTGGTGCCAGTGTTTGATTTAATAAACGTTTTAAACGGCTGCCTTGTGTGCCTATACCTTGGTAGTAAAAACTAAGCTGGCTATCAAACTCGGTTGCGGGCTCGTTATTGAGTGTGCCACCTAATAATAAATGCAACTTGAGAATATTTGAGATACTGGCATCTTCTTTAAAATGCTCAGAACTAAATTGCTCCGCATCACGGGGTTCGTTCCCTGTGCCATCAAAATTGAAAATCAGCGTTTTACCCGTCATAGCATCAATCCTTATGTGGTTTGATACAAAATATAGCCTTTTTATTAAGCTTTGAAGACATTTTTTAAGGACAGCGATAAATAATTAAATTCAGCGCCAACACAAAGCAGTATTGCCAAAAAATACCAAACAACTCGCGACGATGATTAGTACAAAAGCACATAACAAATAGCGCCTAATACTTAACTGCCCGCATCTTGCTGTAAGCATGATCAAATAAAGCCAACAATATAGGGCAATACATACAGATTGGTCACGCATGCGAATAAAAGAGTGGTGGCTTACTTTTACACAAACACAGGCTTTAAAAGCACAATAAAGCAGCGTGTGCACACAGAGTAAACAAAAATGTGATACTAAATATACTCAACCAAACCACAATGGTGTAATAAAAATCTGATGACAGGGTAGCAAAAGGCACTTGGCTATAGGCAGTTTATTATTTATTTTAGTTATGGATTACAAGATCTTAAACGATCAACGCGATCTTTTTTTGTTACATGATTAAAAAATAACTTGCCAGCCTACCTACTGGTAGGTAATATGCTTGCCATGAACACGACATACACAACTATTTTGCAACACGCTAATGAGCTAATTCAACTCAAGGGGTTTAATGGCTTTAGCTATGCAGATTTATCAAAAACATTGGGCATTACCAAAGCCAGTATTCATCATCACTTTCCTTCAAAAGCTGATTTGGGTTTGGCGTATTGTCAGCAAAAGTGTGATGCATTAGCGCAGCTAGACTCACAACTTAAAACTAAGCAGCACGCGGTAGACCAACTAAAAGGTTACTTTGCGATTTTTGAAAGCTGCGCAGAACAACAGCAAATGTGTGGTATTTACGCCATGCAAACAGATTTACAATTGATGAGCGAGCCACTGCAAAAGCAAGTAAATAAATTGGCAGGTTTAGAGTTACAAATACTCTCACGTATTTTAGAACAGGGTAAGCAAAACGGTGAGTTTTCGTTTAAGGCAACACCTTACCAACAAGCCGTTATTATTTGTTGTGCCATAAAAGGCGCACTTATGCTTAACCGAGGCCAACATCAAGGGCTATTTGAGCAAACTTGCGAGGCAAGTATAAGCATGCTGGTGGCTTAACGCTAAGTAAAAAAAGCCACTAATTGTGGCGGTAAACAGATTATAAACACCTGTAAAATACATAAGCTAAAACAGGTGTCGTTAATACACGCTCGGTTAGTTGCGCTAGCAGCAAAACTAATCGGGTGCAAAGAAGTACTAAAAATTTTAACCGATAAACCTACCTACTAGTAGGTATGTAATTGCAAAATACACTGGAGCCCGTTATGAGCCTAACAACAACACAACTAAACACATTAGCAACCCTAGGTAACAAACTTGAAAAAGCAGGCTTGCCGTTAATCTATATTACTCTTGGCGTTATTTATATTTGGTTTGGCGGCATCAAGTTTAGTGCCGGACAAGCCGAGGGCATGTACGGCATGATTGCGAATAACCCGCTGGTATCGTGGATGTACGCTATTTTTTCAAAGCAGGGTATGGTTAACTTTTTAGGCAGCCTTGAGATCATCATCGGTTTATTATTTATTGGCCGCTTTGTGAATCCTGCGTTGTCGGTGATTGGTGGTGTACTGTCGATGGCGTTATTTACAGTCACAATCAGTATGATGGTATTTTTACCGGGTATCACAAGCGATGCAGGCTTCCCAGTACTGAGTTTTGTAGGTGAGTTTTTACTAAAAGACATAGGCTTATTTGCAGCGTCATTATTTGTAGCAGGTAACAGCTTAAAGGCATTGGTTGCTAAATCAGCTTAACGTTAAAGGTAAGTGATGTTACCTAAAGGCCCCAAGGGGCCTTTTTTTATTGGCGCGTAAAATTAAACTAACAATGTAAGATAAATAGCATTCAAGGTAAAAACCAGCTGCGTGAACCGCGCGACGCGCCTCGAAATAACCCTAGCACTACTTTGCGCGTTCTCTGCAATATAGACGTTAAGCTTGCTGACGCGTTTTACTTAAAATCAATTTGCACAAAGAGCAGTGAATGCGGGTAAATGAGAAAACAAAGCAGCAAGCTAATCCTAGTACCTAAATGCAACCCAGACTAAATACTTATTTTGTACTGTTTACTGCCTATGTACTTGGTACTCATCGGAAAACCCTATGTTTTTAATACATTTTTATGTTAGGTTAGGGTTAAACTTAATCAAAGCTTAACAAGCTAGTAGTTAAGTATTATTTGTTAGCCATGGAGCGGTAAGATTAGTGTCAAATAAAACACTCAGTTATTACAATCAAAACGCACAAAGCTTTAGCGACTCAACGCTTAATGTTGATATGTCGGCCCTTTATAATGAGTTTTTACCGCTTATCACTAAACACGGCCATATTTTAGATGCAGGTTGCGGCTCTGCCCGCGACGCCGCGTACTTTAAACAGCAAGGCTTTACCGTGAGCGCGTTTGATGCAAGCGCAGAGCTTGCAAAACTTGCTAGCAGTTACTTACAACAACCCGTTGCAGTTAAAACCTTTCAGCAGCTTGATTGCAGCAACCAATACGAGGGTATTTGGTGCTGCGCCAGCTTATTGCACGTGCCTAAAACCGAATTACCCCAAGTATTTTTAAACCTACAACACGCGCTAAAACCAAATGGGGTTTTGTATGTGTCGTTTAAATACGGCGACACTGAGCGGGAACATAACGGTCGTGAGTTTACAGACTTAAACGAAGCGGGTTTAACCTCGCTGATTACTCAGCACACTGAACTTAAAATAATAAAACAATGGCAAAGTGTTGATCAGCGCCCAGAGCGTGAAAGTGAAGTGTGGCTCAATGCGTTAATTAAAGCAGTGCCCGTTTTATGATTGGCGCAATGCAGCAGCAACTCGACTTTATTACTTACATACAGCGTATGCTGGTGGAAGGTGATTTTAGTGCAACGTACAAGTTTGCGTTATTGCATGCGTTGGCTGATGTATGTGTTGAACAACCGCTGGTATCAGACCAAGCAGAGCTGAAAATAGATTTAGCCACCTTAGCCGATAAACTTATTGTTTTATATTGGCATCACGCCGTGCCGTTTGCGTCAGAACAGAGCGGCAAAAACGGCTTACTAAAACAAAACAACGGCACACAGTCTAGAGTGATTTCATTACTTTATGAATGCCAGCAAAAAAATATTACACATTTACAGCAATTAAAACAGAGCAAGTACTACAAATCGACCCATAGAGAAGTGTTAAAAACTTTAAAGAAGCAGCCACTTTGGCGTTTACAAAAGCTATCAAAGCAAGATGTGTGCTTTTTATATCCACATACTAATAGTCATGATTACATCACTTTAAATCCAGGTATTGCTGGCTGTTTTAGACGTTTTTATGATTTAGTAACGTATTTAGCTAAAAGTGGTTGGCTTCAGAAAATTCAAAGCATTAATTATAATAAAACGTTAATTGGCCCATCGAGTGAATTGCATGATTTTTTGTTCAGTTTTGACCGTAATGCACTGAGCAAAGTAAAACCTGTGTTAATCGAGTTACAACACGGTAATTGTTTTTATTGTCAAAAACCCCTGAACAGCACAACCGATGTTGATCACTTTATTCCGTTTTCCCGCTACGCAAACGATTTAGGCCACAACTTTGTGGCAGCTCACAGTGAATGTAATAAGAGCAAAAGCAACTTTTTAGCTGCGCAACTTCACCGCGAGCGCTGGCAAAACCAAAATTTGGTTGTTAACAGCCAAATTATTAGTAACGAGCTAAGTGCGTACTTTCAATGCGATACAGAACAATCACGCTCAGTGAGCGATTGGGCATATCAAGTTGCAGAGGCGAATAGCGCTAAGCTTTGGTTAGCGAAAGATAGTTTTGAACAAGCCGCTGGTGCGGGGTTATATCTTAATAGAGATGCAGAGCTTAGTTTAGTGGCGGAAGGTAAGCCAAGGTATGACGCATAGGCGTGAATTTTGGTTTGTAGGCGGGAGTTTACCTCGCGCATTAACTTGTAGGCGCAGAGCTTGCTCGCGCGAAAAGCGAAGCTTTTAAATTGTAGGTCGTGCCGTAGGCTTGATTTTACATCGAGTTTTTTAATTGTAGGTCGTGCTTTAGCGCGTCAATGTAATTTATTGGTTTTGTGGGAACTGGTTTTAACCGTGATTTTTTATGGTTTTGGAAAGGGATTAAAAACCTCTATTTGAGGTTTTGCCAGATTGCTGGCGGCAACCAAGGGGCGGCTGCCGCCGACCGCCCCTTGGAACCCCACGGCGCCCCGAAGATCACACTGTGTCCTCAAGTTAAAAATTGATGTGAACGTAAGCGCCGTGTAAGGCACATCCATGTGCCAGTCACGGCTTAACTTGCCTCCATGCAAGTGATTACTCATCAATTTATAACTTTCGGGTGTGATCACGGGGTGTTGGAGTGTGTTGGTAGATTAGTGTTTATATGGACATGAAATGAAATTATCAAAAATAGTAACGAACTCGTTAGATGTTTTACAGAAGTATATTTGGCTGTTAACCATATTTCTATTTATTCAAGGTACAGCCTATTACTCCACATATCTATCTTATTTAAAAGTTGATGAAGATTATTACCCACTTAACATTGAGCAGGTGCTTTCTCATACAATGTCAATATATTTGAAGCCCTCATCTATATTTTTCATTCTATTTTGCTTTGTAATAGCTCTTATTGCCATTTTTATAAATAATAGCTTTTTAAGGTTTTTGAAGAAGAGGCTTTATAATTTTGGGGTCAGTAAAAAACGAAACAAAACTTACACAGAAAAAGATTTAATAAAACCCTTAGAGAATAATGAACCTAATAAAGTTCAAATTTGTGGCATCAACATTGTTGTTGTAGTGTACTTACTGTTTGTCTTTTTATTCGCTGCAATTGTACCTGCTACAATAATTGCTAAAAATGATGCTGCATACCTTATTGGATATGCTGATGCTCAAATTGAGTTAATGAAAAGTGATAAAAGCACAGTAAAAAGCAATATAAAAATAAAGTGTGACTCTGTTACAAAGTCTTTCTCAGGGCCTTTCTTTAACATCAAAAGCTCTACGCTTTATCACTCTATTTATGATGGAAAAACAACAATTACAATTCCAAATACGTGTATTGATTATAGAAGCTCAGAACACAAAAAATGAACAGAAACTGAATGTAAATTGCTCTAATTACAAATAGCTGTTAGCTTAGTAACCACATAATAAGAAAGGACTCTAAATATGAAACTCAACCAAGTTTTATCCATTGTTAACCAAGTCGAAAAATCTAAATTCATTTCATGCCTCGATCGCCTTTGCTCTGACGCTGCAAAAAATAATAAAACATTAGCTAAAACAATCGATAATATTGATGGCCAAATAAAAAATGCATCAGGTAGCGAAATAACTCAGTTATTTAATACCGTTCGTGAATTTTTTAAAGTCTCTGTGAAAGAACAGATTTTAATGAGTACAGCGCAGCTAAACTTATTGGTTAATATTTTAAGTCGTGACGGCAACGGGGTTGCCAGAATAAGCTGGATTGAGTCGCTCTATGAAAAAGAGTGGGCTGAACTATCTACGCTTTCAAAAGAATTAAAAGAATGTATTCATCAAGGCTCTGGTGAGAGCTTCTTAGAAAGAAATCGAGCACTAAAAATTTATCACGCTTGTATGAAAGAAGCATATTTCAATGACGAAAAAAATAACCGTGATGCCAAAGTTACCGATGATGAACGCAGTATTCTTAATGTGCTTGCAGATGAGTTAAATCTAACTACAGATGAGTGTGCAGCTGTAGAGCACTTAGTTGATGTTATTCCTAAAAATGGTGTATTAGATGCTTTAAATAGCCTAAGAGATATAGGATTGGTATTTATCAGTAAAAAGCGCCAAGAAGTATTTATTCCTGATGAAATAGTTACCTTACTGAATGAAATTCAAGGCAAAGATTTAGCTGATAAATATGTTCTAAGGATATTAAGAACTTGCACTGATGCCGAGCTTTCAAATGCACTTAAAGCACATGGTCGTAAAATCAGAGGCGTAAGCCGAACTGATAAAATCCAAACAATTATCCACTCAGGTATTAGCGCTGCTAAATTATTATCAGACGATCTTCATAACGTAGAAGATAACCAAAATCAGCGTAAAGACAGGCTAAAGCAGCTGATACAAGATTTAGAAATTGATACCGACAAACTAGGCACAACCTTAGATGAGCGCATTGGTCTGATATTGTCATCACTATCAGGTGCAACAGAAAAAGAGTTTGATTCACTTAGCGCTAGTGGATTTAAACAGCTACTAAAAACATTAGAAGAACACTTCCCAACAATGCAGGCTGTGTTAAAGGAAGCGTTTGAACTCGAAGCTAACGAAGTAATAGACACTGAAAAGCTTCGAGCTTTGAGTATCACACCACACGACATTTTATATTTACTCTCAAATGATGAAGTAAAAGAAGTTCGCGACAGTATGGGCTTATCTAAGCGTGGCAACCCACGCTTTGCTATTTTAGAGAGCTTTGCCAATGCGACAGATAAGTTGATTGAAAATTATGATGCACTAGCTCGTCGTGATATTAACGCGCTAAGAGAGGCGGGCGCTGATGTAATTGAAGCTGACATTGGCGTTAAGTTTGAAGAAGTCACAAAAGCTATTTTTGAAATATTAGAACTTAATATTGATGAAGATCTCCGAAAAGACTTAAACACCACTAAAGATAAAGCGGATATCGTAATTTCACTCAGCGATAACGACATAATTATTGGTGAAGCAAAAACCTGTAAAAATGGTGACTTTGCAAAATACTCAACAACTTCACGCCAAGTAAAAGCCTATGTAACACGCGCTGAAAATCAGGGGAAACGTGTAGCACAGGTATTGATAATTGCCCCCAGCTTTTCCGATGACTTTATCGAGTCAGCTGAGATGGATACCGAAGTAAATATTTCGCTACTCGAAGCACATGGACTTAAGTTAATACTTGATGCTTATAAGTCAAAACGTAACCCAAGTTTCGCGCCTAAGCTACTGACTAAAGGTGGTTTGTTGAAAGCTGAATTAATAGCGAAGAATATTTAAACTAGAAAATATCAAATTAATTAACCTTATCTAATGGGTAAAACTATGAGTAGAATTCAGTTACCAAAAGATGCACTCAAAAGAGTAAAGATTGGTCAGTCATTTGCTGAATATGACATTATTCGAAATGATCCAGATTTATTTGTCACCACACCTTCAACATTGACTTCAATTGATCCTGATGGTGATAGCTGTTTTTTTGTAGGCCGAAGAGGAGCAGGTAAAACCGCCATAACTTATCAGGTTCAAAGAAAGTTTTCGCGGACAATACACATAACGCCTCAGATTTTTGATTTACTGAACTTACCATTGGAACATCATGAGTTTTTAGATACTAGACAGCGACCTTTCAAGTCTTTGATGCATTCTATGGAGAGGGCGTTAGTGGATGAAGTCATTAAGACTTGGAGTGAGCAAAATTTATTTAAGTTTGATCGATGCTACGATTCTATAAGAAGAGAGCGGGGGTTGATAGAAGATTGTGACTTTGATCTTAGAATTTTGAACTTAACGGAAGAAATTTTTGAAGCATTTACAAAAGAAAATGATAAGTTATGGCTTCGTCAAATAAAAAGAAGTAAAGATATAATTAATGAAGCAAATAGTATAGCTGTAGATGGTAACTATGAATTTATTTTACTCATAGATCGTTTAGATGAGTCATGGGATGGTTCACAATCTGCAATAATATGTCTTATGGCGATGATGCATGCGGCTGTTAGGTTAAGAGCAACAACAAGCTTTCTGAGACCTTACATATTTATTAGAGAAAACATATATGATCGTATTCGCTCAATTGATAACGAGTTTTCTCGCTTGGAAACATCTTCTGTTTTTTTGGATTGGACAGAAGTTAAATTGCAGGAGTTAGTCGAGCGTCGATTAGTTAAACCTTTTAATACGAAACCAAAGCTTGGAGGTGAAGCTTGGAGCTACTTTTTTGATGACACAAATGATGTATCGTCATTAGAAAAAGTCATGGATCTCTGTCAGCATAGGCCACGAGATGTTTTAATGCTTACAAGTTACGCAATAGATAATGCAATAAATAACGGAAACCTCAAAGTATTAGCTAGTGATTTGGATGAGGCTTCTGTTCGCTATAGCACAAGTCGTTTAAAAGATTTAGGTGATGAGTACGCTGAGAACTACCCTAACATTAGTTTAATTCTAGAGCACTTTTATGGGTTAGGAAATCAATATACTTTAAATGCGCTTGAAGATTTTATTCAAAAGATAATTGTAAACGAATCTATTGCTAAATATTGTAATAGCTGGATTTTTGACTATACGACGCCATACAGATTTGTAGAGCTTCTCTATGGGATAGGTTTCTTGGGCATAAAAAGAAGAAAATCAATACAATATAAGGAGTCAGGTAAAGACTCAAATGCAAAGCCAGCCATAGATAATAACTCTATTTTTGAAATTCATCCGACTTATCATCAAGCGCTTAATTTGAGGACTATTCTTTTATCT
Source organism: Pseudoalteromonas sp. KS88 (assembly GCF_004766475.1). Lineage (NCBI taxonomy): Bacteria > Pseudomonadati > Pseudomonadota > Gammaproteobacteria > Alteromonadales > Pseudoalteromonadaceae > Pseudoalteromonas > Pseudoalteromonas sp. KS88. Next base: position 107,379 of record NZ_PYHV01000007.1, on the reverse strand, counting down.
GATTTAAAAGCTAGCACTACTTTAAAAAATGAAGGTATTTTAGAGGATTTACCAGAAAGTTTTAAATTAGATGATTATAAAAAGGCTTTAGAGGATACCCTTGATGAGTTAAGCAAATTACCATTAGGAACTGAAGGGGCTAAAAGCTTCGAAAAGATTGTTGGTGATATTATCAAACTATGCTTTTTTAGATCTCTTACAAACGTGCAACCGAGTGAAAGAACATATGACGGTTCAGCAATTCGTGATTGGGTTGCTTCAAACCGAGCTACAGGTGGCTTTTGGGAAATGGTGCGAAACAAATATGGGGCAACCCAAGTTGTTTGGGAGTGTAAAAACTATAATGAATTAAAGTCCGATGATTTTCATCAACTTCAATATTATTTAAGTGATAACTTTGGGCGTTTTGGAATCATTGCATTCAGAGGCGAAGATAAAGACTCATATCTAAAACATATTTCAAATATTGCAAATAAAAATAAAGCTGGTTTAGTTATTATTTTAACTCAAAAGGATTTAGAAGTCTTTTTAAGGCAAGCAATAAAAGGCGCATTTAAAGAAAGCCACATTCAAGATAGACACGACTACTACATAAGAAAAATTTCTTGATTTTATCACCCAACCGCCAATTTCCCAGCCTCATGCCACATTTCACTTGGCATGGGGTTGGTTAATTCCCACGTTATATTCATCGGCTGGCTGCCGTTGTGGCTTTGATATTTAACCTCGCCGTAGTTTACAAATCCCATAGTTCGGCCGTTTTCGTCTTTGCCTTGCTCGCGCACAAATAACAATATGGTTTTGCCTGTTTGCTGATGCTCAATATAGCTTAGGCCGCGGCCGTGTTCTGGGCGGGCGCTGTTTTGCGTTTGCCAGTGGAACAGGGAGGGGCTAATTGCGTAGTCGTGATATAGCGTGGTGGGCGAGTAGGTTTTCTCACATTTATTGAGAGTGACGAATAGTAGCTCAAGGTTTTGGTCGTTAAATACAAGAACACCCTCACGAGCAGATGACTTTTGCTCAAACGTGTGAGCGCCAAACGCGGCGAGTATTTGTTGGCGCGTGTAGCGGCTGTGTAATTTTATTGCGTGATTAGGTAGGCATGTTAAATCGCTTTCCTGCTGGTGAATGCGGTTTATTAACAGCGTAATCACTTGAGCAAGTTCCTGCTGTAACTGTTGGTGTTTAAGTGCTTGTAAGCTTTGCTCAAGTGTTTTAAACCCTAAACTTGTGCCAGTGGTATCCCAAAAGTTGTAATGCGCCATAAGCGCGTACTGTTGGTTTTGCGCTATTGGCGTAAAACTAAAGTCGTTGTTACATAAATCACGTAAAAAGCATAAGTAACTGAGCGAGTCGCAGCCGAGTAATTGGGTGTTTATAGCGCGGTAATACGCGGCGTAAATGTCGGTTTGCTGTGTTGGTATTTCATCGCCTTTTAACCAGTGCCAGCCGCCGAGCTTTTTATCTTTTGGTTTGTATATATCTTCAAGCGTGACTTGCGGGTTTATGCGTAAAAAATTACTGAGCGTAAGCGCATCATTAGTATCTTGTGGATAGCTATTTATCAGCTGCTGTAAACGGCGTTTAGAGTTTATAGCTTGCTGAATATTTTTTAATATTGTTTGTTGTGTTCGCTTTTGTAGCTCTATACGGCAACCCAGTGGTAAGTGCGGGAAGTTGTTTTCGATCTCGGTTTTAATTGGTTGATTACTTTTACCAATCAATGCGCGGAACTTACTGGCAAAGTAGTATTCTGGGCGGGCATTACCGACAAAGTCGAGTACGGTACAGCACTGTTTTTGGCTGTTGTCGGGCAGGCGCAGGCCACGGCCGAGTTGCTGTAAAAACAGCGTTAGGCTCTCAGTTGGGCGTAAAAATAACAGGGTATCGACCTCTGGAATATCGACACCTTCGTTAAAAATATCAACCACACACAGTATTTGTATTTCGCCTTGGCGCAGTGCTTGCTGTTTGAGCGCGCGCTCATTAGTGTTTTTACTGGTCAGCACATCGGCGTTTATGCCTGCTAAGTTAAACTTAGAGGCCATAAACTCTGCGTGTTTTTGGCTTACGCAAAATGCCAACGCTTTAATGTTGTGAACATTAGTCACTATATCGTCAAGGCTAGATATAATTTTATTTGCGCGGCTGTTCTCTCCTGTATAAAGGTTACTTAGCTCGCTTATATCGTAACGGCCACCGCGCCATGTTATTTGGCTTAGGTCGGTATCATCATCGAGGCCAAAGTATTGAAATGGGCATAAGTGGCGTTGGTTTATTGCCTCTGGCAAGCGAATTTCAGCGGCTATTACGCCGCAAAAATCATCAAGTATATTTGCGCCATCTTGTCGCTCTGGTGTTGCGGTTAAGCCAAGTAATATTGCGGGCGTAAAGTGATTTAAAATAGCGCGATAACTTGCAGCGCTTACGTGATGTACTTCATCTATCACTATGTAATCGTAGTAATCATGCGTTAAATTCAGCGATTTAATTTGGCTATTCAGCGTTTGAATTGACGCAAATAATTGGTTGTAACGCTGTGGTTTGTAGTTACCCACCCACAGCTCACCAAAGTCGTTGTTTTTAAGCACACCACGGTAAGCACTTTGCGCTTGTTTGAGTATTTCTTCACGGTGGGCTACAAACAAAAAGTGGGCGTTTGGGTTTTTGTCGTAAACGGTTTTAAAGTCGAACGCCGATATTATTGTTTTACCAGTTCCCGTTGCGGCAACCACTAAATTTTTAAAGCGATTATGCACGCTACGCTCAACGCTTAGCTTTTCTAAGATTGCGAGCTGATGGGTTTTTGGTGTTATATCAAAATAAAACTGGCTGCTTGCTTGGCCAACACCGCGTTGCTCGTTAAGTGAATTTATGAGCTTTTCTTTACATTCAGCTTTGCCAGTAAATAGCTCGAAATCTGGCGATTGCCAATAGGTTTCGAAGGTACTTTTGGTTTTTGCTATGATGTGCGGGATTTCTTGCGCGGTAATTTTTAAGTTCCACTCAAGGCCGCTGGTAAGCGCCGAATGCGATAAATTAGACGAGCCAATATAACCGGTATGAAAACCCGTATTACGCATAAACAAGTATGACTTTGCATGTAAACGCTCTTGCTGGTTGTTGTAACTAAGTTTTACCTCAGTGTTTGGTAGGTTTGCTAAAAACTCCACCGCTTTAGCATCCGTTGCGCCCATGTACGAGGTGGTAATAACTTTGAGCTTATTGCCGCTTTTGGTAAAGGCTTCAAGTTCGTTTTTAAAAATACGCAGCCCCGTCCATTTTATAAATGAGACAAGCCAGTAAATAGTGTCTGACGATTTAATCTCGCGTTTTAGCTCGGTTTCGAGCGATATACCCGCATTCGCCCCGCTGAATAATTCGCTTTGAGTAAGCCCTGTTAGCGGGAATATATCTTTGGAGTAATCTTTAAGATTTGCAGCAATGGGATTTTGGGTATTAAATAATGCGGTTAGAATACGGCCTTGGCTGTCGATAAGGTTTTCGTTGATCAGCTCGTCATCGCGGATATGATCTTTAAGCCAAAGCACAAGGTTGTTTGCGAGGTTAATTTGCTCCTGCAAACGCTCGCTTGAATTAGGGATTGCATCAATGGCATGTTCAACCAACTTGCCTAAAAAACGCGAAAGCCACGTAGCCGCCTCAGCTGACTCAAGCTGTCGTTCACCGACATAAAATTGATCGCGATTTAAATTTTGCTTAATTACTTGCGTAATCAACTGCTCGTATATACCAATTTGCTGCATTAAATCGCTCCCTGTTTGCGAGCATTCAGTTTACTAAAAAATGCAATGTAAACAAGCATTAACTCATTATTGAATTAAAGACTGCTACCAAGACAACTTCCCCGTGATCACACCCGAAATTGAATTAATGATGAGTAATAGCAGCGCATGGATGCGCGTTAAGCTGTGACTTCGCCATGGGTGAAAAACGTAGTTTTGAACGAGAGGGTATGGATACCCGAACTGGGGAGCGTACAGGGATGTGTAAGTTGGGCGAATACACAGCATTTACGTTCATATCATTAATTTAAATTGAGGAAGCAGTGTGACCCTCGGGGCGCCGAGAGATTCCAAAGAGAAGTCGGCGGTTACTTCTCTTTGGTTGCCGTCGCCAACGCGACACTTACTCGTTAATAAGATAATTAAGAAAGTCTTCTTTTGAAGAAAATACTTTGAATACTTTTTCTATACGGTTTTCAGTTTGTGTTAATAACCAGTCATAAGCTTCTTTTTTATAGCCTTTTCCATCGAAAACAATAACTACAGTTCTCTCGGGTGCATTACTTAATGACTCATAAAAGAATGGGAATTTTTGGTCGACAGAGCCACTTTGTACTTGTCGGTGAGCTTCGACTCTTAATAACCCTTTTCTTTTATGGTGTATCAAAAAGGTACTATGGCGCGTACTGCCATACATATCTTGATAGGCAGCCCGCTTTGTATATTTTTTAATTTTAGGTTGAGTGTCAGAACATTCAGTAAAGCCAATAGCTATTAACTCATCTTCGAGTTCTGTACAAAACTTACGGTTTGATTCCTGCGGCGATCCCGCGTACTCATTTTTAACTGGTATCTCATCAAATAGAGGTAATTGACCATCCATGAAATAGCACTCCTTTTTATTGAACATTAAACATACTAAACAAATGGGTACAAATGGAAGCTCTTTTAGGTGTTTACTTTTTAAAATTGAATGCTGCGGAGTAAAATATATTTAAATCTTATTGAGTATGTACTCACTAATCTCGTTGCTTTCGCCAACGCGACCCCTTGAAAATTTGCAATTAAAAACCAAAGCCGAATAAAAACTCCAGCCTACAATCCAAAAGCTGCGCTTTTCGCGTCAGCAAGCTCCACGCCTATGATAAACGTAAACGCCGTTACTAAGACAATTCCCCGTCATTGTGCCTGAAAAGACTCAATTGATGAGTAATAGATTGCATGGCTGAATTTTGTTCCCGACAAATTCCAAGTACCTAAATCCTTTTAGGCAATGCAATCAAAGCCGTGACAGGCACATGGATGCTGACAGGAACCCAGCTTCAGGGATGAATTACTTGCAGCAGAGTTAACTTTGAAAATCGTATGCCCCTTGGTTGCCGTCGCCAACGCGACATGTATAAATAAAGGCGACGAGCACCAAGTTGCGGACATCGGGTTTAGGGCTCTTTTCGCGCCAGCAAGCTATACAAATTAAGATTATGAAATAAATTTATTCATCAAGTGGGGTGTTGCTGCGCATAAAAAAAACAGATACCATCAAAATAGGAACGTATTTAATTTAAAGGATATAAATGAAAATAATCTACTTCATTTTCTTAGTTCTATGCTCGCTTCATGTAAATGCAGCTATTTTAGATTGCGACTTACAGGGTAAAGATCGCACTATTTATCAATTAGTAAAGCCAATAGCCCCCTTTGATGGCTGTAAAAAAGCGATTGATAATGAAGGCAATATCGTGGGTTATAAATTAAAGAAAGAGGGTTCTTATATTGATATTTCATTTGAAGATGAAAACTTCACTCATGAAGAACACTTCTTCGTTTCAGGTAATAAATTGACCGTGAAAGAACTCCTTTTATCTATATATACACCTCAAAGAGAAACTGAGAACGAATATATTAAAGCCCAAAAACAGAACCTTTTAAAATCGACTTCTAGCGGTATAAAATATGATAAAGTTGGGGTTTACTTCTTTGATTTTGATATGAAAAACTCAGCTTACAAAAACTATATTACTTATATTGAAGAAGGTAAACCTAATGAGTTTATTGGTATAGGAACCGACGCAAGCAAAGAATTGCTGATAAAAATAATGTTTAACAAAGGAATGGATGATGTCTAAAAAATATGAAGATATTGATAACAAGGACGTAAAAAAGATCTTAGAGGTGTTTTTTAGTAAAGGCACAGCTAGCCAAATTGAGGTCAACGACAAAGTAATTGAGTTAGTTTGGGAAATGTTAGCTTCATCTAAAGAGTGTTCAAAGGCCATGAACTTTGTACCAAGGCCACAAGGATTAGCGGCATCTCCTATGTATGTGGCTAAAGAACTCGCTAAAATAGCGTATAGATTATCTTCTGATAAAGATGATTCTGTTTACCATGTATGTAAGGTATTTTCAGCAAGAAGCTATGCTACAAAAATTAAATTAGCGGGCATGGGGTTGTAAAATTTGCAATTAAATACCAAAGCCGGATACAAACTCCCGCCTACAATCCAAAAACTGCGCTTTTAGCGTCAGCAAGCTTAACGCATACGGTAGTAAAGGTTCTAGGTTCTAGGTTAAAGGTGTTAGAAGCTAGGGAAGTGACTAGGGGTAATTTGTAGCCCGCCATTCGTTGCCATTCGCCCGAACCCCGTAGCTTTTTTTCTCATTTATCCTCATTGTTTTCTCTTTGTGCAAAATGGTTTTTAAGTGATTTATTCACAAAGAGATTAAGAGTCGCTGCGCTTTAGAGGCAGTAAAAAGGGCCTAGGCTCTAGGGAAATGACTATGTGCTAGGGTCAATCCGCAGCTCATCGCACGGCGCACGAAGCTATAACTCTTCTTCTTGGTGTAGCGTAGGGCCTCAGTGAACTCGGTGGTAAAATTGGTTGTAATAATCACAAATGAACTCGCTCATAAACGCGATATAAAGTCGCTGCTACGTTTGTTGTTTCAACTTTTAAATTCACTCCTTCAAACTTAATATACCTCGATGAGGCAAATAATAAGCCTCGAAAACCTCTAATAGAACGCCTTACTGTGAGTTTAAAAAATGATACGCTAATACTAATTTAACGACAGTGGTGTAGACATGATTAAAAGGACTTTATTAGCTGCGTGCTTAGTTTTTAGCGCTGACATTGTGGGGGCAGAGCAATACTCACAAACCCGATGTAATCAAATAGAAGCAGAGCGAGAAAAAATTAGAGACAGAATGCGCTCCAGCTATACGTCACAGCAAGGAGAGCGATTACGTCGGCGCTCTACTGAGTTATTTAAAAAGCTAGGTAATCATTGTAAACGTCCAACTAAGGGCTACAGCCGACGTGTATACGCAAATACCTACGTACCTTCTTCTGCTAATGAGTTATTAAATAAAAAAGTTTATGACTCTACAGTGTTTGGTAAAAGCTATAACAGCGATGATAAACGACTTGAATGGGGCCGTTTTTATCAGCTTCCAGGGCGTTGTCGTGCTAAACAAATGGAACGAACAGATTTTGTTTGGTGTAGTGAAAATCGGGCTGAGCAAAGAACAACGTTTGAAGCGCAGTGGCAAACAAAAGTCAAATCTGCAGCCATAAGAGCGCAAAAGCTACAAGATAGAACACCGTCCGTGACGTTACCGCTAAAAACGCTAGGCAAAGCAAACTCGATGACGTTAACTCCCGTATCAAAAGCTGATACTCGGTTAGTTGCTATTGCGCCAAGCAAAGAACAGCAAAGTTACAATGCTTGGCGTTTACTGGCAGTGGCCTGTTTTGCTTTTTTGCTTGTATTTGGCCTGTATCGCTGGTTTAAAAACTAAACCGTGCGTTCAGGTTAATTAGCTTTATAGTAAGAGTGAACTAAAATAGGAGTCATCACGTTCAATAATCATATTTTATTTTTAATAGCGATAACAATAATGAAAAAAATATTACCCGCACTCATCACTACCTTGTTTTTAAGTAATCACGCCATGGCGGATAAAAGCCCAGTAACAGCGACTCAATTGAGTGATAGTGTGTATGTGTTGTATGGTCAAGGTGGCAACATTGCAGCAAGCGTAGGTAAAGATGGCATTTATATTATTGACGATCAGTTTGCCAAGCTCTCAGACGACATTAAAAAAACAATTAGCGATTTAAAGCCTGGCAGTGCTGAGTTTGTAATTAACACGCATCATCATGGCGATCACACTGGCGGCAATGAAAACTTTGCCAAAGCGGGTGCGCATGTAATTGCCCACGACAACGTGCATAAACGCTTAAAAGAAAAGCACGGTGAGGGGTCTAAATATTTACCGCGTATTAGTTTTGGTCATGATTTAAAACTACACTTTAATGATGAGCACGCTCATGTGGTGCATTACGCACACGCGCACACAGATGGCGATTCAGTGATATTTTTCAGCAACGATAACATTGTGCACATGGGCGATATTTACTTTAACTTTGGTAGCTTACCTTTTGTTGATGTAGACAGTGGTGGCAGTGTTGATGGCGTACTTGCTGCCGTAGACGATGTTATTAAAAAGAGCGATGCGAATACCCAAATTATTCCTGGTCACGGCCCCATGAGTGACCGTGCTGGGTTAATGAAATACCGTGAACTGGTGCAAAAAGCGAAAGACTTAATGCTCACAGCCATGCAAAATAACGCTTCACTTGAACAAGTACTTGAGGCGGACCCACTCTCAGAGCTGGGTCTTAAATACGCTAATTGGTTACCAAAAGAAAAAGTAACCACCTTGTTTTATCGTAGCTTAAAGTAGTTAACCTGATCTTTGGTTAATAAATATATCTCCAGCGGCTACTTTAAGCGCTAACTGGGTTGAATTTATTTGCAATAGGCCAGCTATTGACGCATAAATTCGCCTTGTTAGCCCTGAAAGCCTCCGGTTGGAGGCTTATAAAAATATTATTTAATATCAGTATATTAGGGCCTGTTGACCTTTCAAGGTTAAATTTGCAGCAGTCTGTTTGGTATTTAGGCAAGGCAGCGCCTATGTCGTGTGGTTATTCCCCATAAATAGGTGATAACACAGCATCAATGCCAAACAGGCGCTGCCCTTCGGGTTCTGCTTAGGGGCGATTTACTCTTTGTTGCTCGGTTTTGACTTAGCCCACTAGGTTACAAACCTCGCGCCGCGATTAAACCGCTCCTAGTTTGAACAAATTTTAATCCGCAAAGGTCAACAGGCCCTAGTACATCTCTTAACCAGAGCTCAGGTTAGTTAACGTACGCTACGTAGCGTGTGGATTGATAAAAGCTGAGCAATTGCTCAGCTTTTTTATTGATCGCGCATAGCTACAGGCCATGGATAACGGGATTATCGCGTTTTTTGCTACAGTGTGCCGACCAAGGTCGCATATAAATTGTTCAACAAAGCACCTACATTTTATAGGGTCTCTCACACATTTATAGTTTTGGAGCCCTTTATGTCAGGCCAATACCAACAACAATATAAACAGTTTTTAAATGATCCGGCTCAATTCTGGTTAGCACAAAGTAAGCGAATTCCTTGGTTTACTCCCCCGTCCACAGCGTATACGCAAGATGAAAATAATTTTTACCATTGGTTTGCCGATGGGCAGCTCAATACTTGTTACTTAGCGCTTGATCAACATGTTGATGCGGGGTTTGGTGAACAAACTGCACTTATTTACGACTCGCCTGTAACCAATACTCAAAAGCAATACAGCTACTTTGAACTACAACAAGAAGTGGCTAAGTTTGCAGGTGTTATGCGTGATTTAGGGGTCGAGCAAGGCGATTGTGTGGTGATTTATATGCCCATGATCCCAGAAGCGGTGATTGGCATGTTAGCCTGTGCACGTATAGGTGCTGTTCACTCTGTGGTGTTTGGTGGTTTTGCGGCGCATGAGTTGGCGGTCAGAATTGACGATGCAAAACCTAAGTTAGTGCTCAGTGCATCTTGCGGGGTTGAGGTAAATACGGTTATTGAATACAAATCGCTGATTGATAGTGCGCTTGAGCTTGCAAGCCATAAAATTGACCACTGTGTTATTCATCAGCGTGAGTACGTTACGGCCAAGCTTGTACCTGGGCGTGATATTAATTGGGCAGAGGCAATGCAAACAGCCCAACCCGTTGCCCCTGTTGCCTTGCAAGGAGATCACCCGTTATACATTTTGTATACCTCTGGCACCACGGGCACGCCAAAAGGGGTGGTAAGAGAAAATGCCGGTCATGCAGTGGCTATGCATTACAGCATGGAAACCGTCTACGGCATGAAACCCGGTGAAGTATTTTGGGCGGCCTCTGATATTGGTTGGGTTATTGGGCATTCGTATATTGTGTATGCCCCGCTGATTTATCGTTGCACGACGGTGCTGTATGAAGGAAAACCAGTGCGCACGCCTGATGCCAGTGCCTTTTGGCGGGTCGTGGCTGAGTATAAAGTAAATGCCTTATTTAGCGCGCCCACTGCATTTAGAGCCATCAAAAAAGAAGACCCAAAAGCGCTGGGCTTTAAGCAATACGATACCTCATCATTAAAACGGTTATTTTTGGCGGGTGAACGATTAGATCCTCCTACCTATAACTGGCTTAAAGAGCATACACAGTTGCCCGTGCTTGATCATTGGTGGCAAACCGAAACCGGCTGGGCCATTGCCTGTAACCCTATTGGTATAGAAATCCTTGAAACAAAACCCGGCAGTGCCACAGTGCCAACGCCGGGGTTTGATGTGCAAATATTAAATATGGAAGGCGAGCAATGTGCGCCCAACGAAAGTGGTGCCGTGGTGATTAAACTGCCTCTGCCACCAGGTTGTTTACCCTCTATTTGGCAAAATGACGAACGTTTTAAAGCGGGTTACTTAAATGAATACCCCGGTTACTACTTGTCAGGTGATGGCGGTTATATCGACGACGATGGCTACTTGTTTATTATGGGCCGCACAGACGATGTAATTAATGTGGCTGGGCATCGTTTATCAACTGGTGAAATGGAGGAAATTGTTGCCTCTCACGATGCCGTTGCTGAATGCGCGGTATTTGGTGTAAACGATTCACTCAAAGGCCAGCTACCCATGGCGATGATCGTATTAAAAGACGATTACACCGATGAAGCCTGCCTTGTTGAGCAGCAGCTCGTTACGCTGGTAAGAGAGCAAATAGGGGCGATTGCCTGTTTAAAAACCATTGTACATGTTGCACGATTACCCAAAACACGATCGGGCAAAATATTACGTAAAAACTTACGCCAGCTGGTGGATGGCGAAGAACTCAACGTGCCCTCAACAGTAGACGATGCCAGTATTTTTGATGAAATAAAATCCACGTTAGTGGCAAGTTAAGCTGTCAACCTAGCCAGTCGCCATTAGGCTGGCTTAAACAACATTGTGATAGCATAGGGATTATTTATACTATATAAACTGTTTAGACCTCTTAATTGTTCTTTATTGTGGCTAAAGTCGCTACACTGATTTTTTACTTTTTGAGGTGAGTAATGCAGCAAAAGCCGTCGTCGTTTCCAACCCGCGTAATTATCGTTGTATTGCTAGGCTTTGCAGCTGTTCGCTTAGGCTGGGTGGATGCTGTAATGCAATGGTTTAACCCTGTGCCAACCTCAATGCAAGTGGTCGAAAAACCTGCCGAACAACCAATCAAGCGTGTTAAAGCGCAACGCCTTGTCGAACGGCCAGCGCCTGCGGCCCCGGTATATAAAAAAGCAAAACCCAAAGAACCCGAAGTAGAAGACTCATGCCAATTAAATTGGCACGACAAAGAGGCCGTGGCTGATGCCAAAGAGCGTTTATCGTTATTGGATGACAACCTCGAGTTTGAAAAATCACAATTTAGGCTAAGTAATTATGCGACGGTTAATTTAATTACCCCTAAGTTGAGCGATGATTACCATCAAACCTTAAAAACGCGTTTAAGTACTGCTTACACTCAATATCGGCGTTTCTTTCAAGTGAGTGCTCCTATGCCCTATAAAATTAACTTAGTGGTATTGCCACCGCGTTATTATCGGGATTACATATCGCAGTTTGGCTCCTCTTCCTCCACCAATATTGGTGTCTATTTTGGCGCGAGTAACACGGCTTTTGTTAAATATAACAGCCGTTACCCTGAGCAAAGCTTAACAACTGCCGTGCATGAGGCAATGCATGTATTTAATTATCGGCTGATTGGCAGGATGCCAAAGTGGTTAAACGAGGGACTCGCCGAAGTATTTGAAAATACACTTTACTTTGATAGTGAGAAAGTCATTAACGTACCCAGCCGATATTTTAAAGAGCGCTTGTTTATGTTATCGGTATTAATTGATTCTGAAGAAAGCTGGCAGGGCGCAGATACATTACGAATGTATAGAAACTCGGCGTTGTGGGTTGGGTTTTTAATGCAAAGCAGCCGGGGTAAGCAGGTGTTAAAAGCATTACTGCAACACGAAGCGACTAATGTGTGTATTAAGTTGAGCGCTGAACAGGTTATTCATACGCTAATAGATTACTACCCACGGTACGAAGAAGCCTTTAATAATTGGAGCAAAACTCACGTTAATACCAAAGCTGAATTTGTGCCTATTTTGTAAGTAATCTAAGGCTCGTCATCACTTTGCGTTTGAGCGGGGCGATAGTCCCCTCTGTCAAGGCCATTAAAATAGCTTTGGTAGCGACCATCCTTTTTAAATTGGGCTAATTGCTGGTTAAAAATACTTAACAGCTGTTGGCTTTTCTCCCCGTCTTTAGGGAACAGTAAAAAGCTTTGGTTGATTAACAGTGGCTTTGGGTGATGGGTTATTGTATTTGCAATATCAGCAAGTTCGTTGTTTAAAACATGATAACCCACGCTTTGCTCTTCGGCGAAAACGTCGATTCTGTTCATCGAGAGGCGTTTAAAGTTTTGCACGCTACTGTTCACGCGTGAGATTTCAAATATTTCATCTTCGAGTGCTTTATCGAACTCAGCGCCATAGCTATAGGCAAGGCCACCACCAAGAATAAGGCCTTTTAAATCATTGACCGATTGCCAATCAAAAGGACGGCTTTGTAGGTGAAAAAACACAAACCGCTCATTGAGCACAGCGTCACTGAACAAAAAATGGTTGGTGCGTTCTTTTTCAAACATCCACACGGCTGTGGCGGCGTATTTTTGTTTTTGCGTGTCGTGGTAGGCACGCCCCCACGGTAAAAAGGTAAAGTTTACTTTAATGTTGGCTTGTGCAAATACATCGCGAATAAGGTGGGCAATTACACCTTGCTCAGGCAGTGATTCACTTAAAAAAGGAGGCCATTCGCCTGCGCTAATTTCAATGGTGTTTACTTTGCTCGTTGCAAAAGAAGGCACAGCATCGCCACTGTAGCTTATACAAAGTAGTATCACAGCGCATAAGTTTGCTAAATACTGGCGTAATTTGACCAACAGAAATTCGTTCCCTCATAAAGTGCTTAAAAAATAGCATACCTTATTTTTTTTATGTTATATACCGATAACAAGATTATGACGCTTTTTTGCCGTGCGTTATGTCAACAATCTGGCTTAGGCTCTGGTACTTTGTTTATTTTTTTTAACTGATTTTCTAACGTGTTTAGATTAAACGGTTTAATGATAAAACCAGTGACTTTAGCTGCGATGATTTCTTTAATTGATTTTTTGTTGTCTTCGCAGGTGACCATCAACACTGGGGTATCACTTAAAATTAGGTCTTCGCGAATTCGGGTTAATAACGTTTTACCATCCATTTTAGGCATATGTAAGTCTGTTATTACTAAATCAAACGCTTGTTTTTGCATTAACGCTAAGGCTTGTTTTCCATCTGTAGCCTCAGTAATGTGCTCAAAATTTAGTTTGCGCAACATGTTGATTAACACGTGTCGCATAAGTGGCATATCATCAACAACAAGTACTTTCATAGTATACGTAGTTTTAAAGTTAGTTGATTTTAAGGTTAGCCACTCTTTGCGCAATTAGCTACTAATTGGCTTAATCGGGCTATTTTTATATTACTTAATTGTCGGTAATCAAAGTATGGGCAAACAATGACTTTGTGTTGCTCATTAATAGCAAACTCGTCATCAAGCCAATCTAACGTTATATTTAGTAAACCTTGGTTTATAAGGTTTTTAGCATGGGTGCGCCCTGCAATGATATGCAAAGTGTTATTGCCGTTTAATTGGGGCGGGCTAAATAATAGAGCGGTTTTACTGTTTGCTTGCAATAGCAATTCATCGCGATAGATTTGCCACGTAGCGGCTTGTTTGGCAAAGCTGTAATGTTCGCTGGGCAGTGCAAACAACACCTTAGCATACACATTAAATACTTTGCGCCAACCATTGCCACAGGCTTGGTTTATGGTGTTTATTTGGCCTTTGTTTAGTGGGGTGAGGTTTGTTAAATCTTGGTATTCTGGCATAGGTGGCGCTTTAGCAATGTATACCGCTACGTTGAAATGTGGATCACCTATGCCTAGGTTAGTCGCAGTGTTTATCATTTATTTTGCGCTAAAATACGGTCGAGGTTGTTGGCAAAGTTTTGTCGGTCAGTTTGGCTAAGTGGTGGTGGACCGCCGTTCATTTCTACGCCACTTGAACGCATGGTATCCATAAAGTCACGTACATTAAGTAATGAGCGAATGTTTTCTGAGGTGTATAGCTCACCTCGAGGATTCAGTGCTTGTGCGCCTTTTTCAATGACTTCAGCAGCCAGGGGAATGTCACCGGTGATAACTAAATCGTTGGCTGATACACGTTTTACTATTTCATCATCAGCTACATCAAACCCCGATGATACTTGCACGCGGCTAATGTATTTAGAGGGCGGTATGCGCATAGCGTGGTTAGCGACTAAAATAGTGTCGGTGTGTGTACGATCGGCGGCACGAAATAAAATGTCTTTGATCACCACAGGACAGGCGTCAGCATCAACCCAAATCTTCATTTATTTATACATCTTGTTAGTAAAAAATTGATCCTAACCTACCCGTTCATCAACAACCAGTATTTACTGATTTTTTTACCATTAAAGACGTTAAACTTTGCTTAAAAGCCGCTAAGATAATGGTTCTTTTAATGATAAGGATATAGCTTAATGAATAAATACCTTTTGGCCGCGTTTATCACGCTGTGTAGTGTGTTTGTTGTTGGTTGCAGTGGCTTGCCTGACGGCGTAAAACCTGTTGATGATTTTTCTCTCACGCGTTACCAAGGAACCTGGTATGAAGTTGCCCGATTAGATCACTCTTTTGAGCGTGGCTTATCAAATGTAACGGCCACATACAGCTTAAATGACGATGGCTCTGTTAAAGTGATAAATAAAGGGTTTAATGACGAAGAAGGTCAATGGAGTGAGGCACAGGGTAAGGCTAAGTTTGTCGGTGCCAGTGATGTGGGGCACTTGGAGGTGTCATTTTTTGGCCCGTTTTATAGCTCTTACGTGGTGTTTAAAATGGACCAACAAGATTATCAGTATGCCTTTGTATCTGGTTTTAACACTGATTATTTGTGGTTGTTATCGCGTACGCCTACGGTTAGCCAAGCTGTTAAAGATGATTTTGTTGCCACGGCTAAAAAGCATGGTTTTGACACCAATTCACTTATTTGGGTTGCGCATACACGCTAACAAAGAGTTTTATGTCATGTACTTGTAGGTTGTCATAAAACTGCAATGGTTAAGGTTTATGATTCTAACCCTACCATTTAAGGTCTAATTACCTTGATGTTGACATGCGTATCCCCTAATTTATAACCAGTTTATTGGATATACAGGCAAGCTTTTTAGCTTGCCTTTTTTTCTCGATTAGCGGTAATAAAGACCTGTGTTTTGTTCAGATCACATTTTTACTAACTAAGCCTAATAAACGACAAAATAGCTGCCACTTAGCAGTAATAAAACGACATTGAGTACACTCATGTGTTTTACCCATGAAGGCTTAAAGCTATAAAAAATCATTAATAATAAAACACTTAAGGCCATATAGCCGCAAAATAGTAGTCCACCATATCCTTGATGCTTTATCACACACAGCAATAAACTTAGTAAAATACTGATCCAGGCAGCGATCAAAAACTGCTGACTTTGCTTTTGGCTTGGTCGTGCTTTAAATACGTCACGGTAATGATTAAATTTTGCTAGCGCAAAACAGTTAAATGCCAGCAAACACAGGCTAAATTGCAAAAGTTCGGTCATGCTTTTTGCTCCACAAGGCTGTTTTTAGTTACGCGATTTGAACGTGTTGTTGGCGTGGGTGTGTGCAGTTGAGTACGTAATTTTTTGGCTTGTATTGCAAATAGCAGGGCGCACACTAAGCACACTAAATCAAAACTAAACAATGCCCATTGTGAGTTAAGTAAATAACTAACAATACCACCTTTGGTGGTGAGTGCGTTGATCAGCGGCACGCTAATACAAGCCACTGCATTGACCCACGCTAACAAATACCACTGCATTTTTGCTCGTTTAAAAAGACTAAACAAAGCAACAGCTAGCCACGCAATAAAGAACGCCAGTATTTCTTTGTCGGCTCGCTGGGTTAAGCTAAGTGGTAACAATCGGTTAGCAATAAAGAAGGCACAAGTTGCCAACGGTAAGCCCATAAGTGTGGCAAGGTTTAAACCTTCAACAAGTTTGAGCCCAAACGATGCTTTTTGGTCTTTCTTCATCCGCTCGCGGATACGCTTCGCCCACATAATACAGCCTGTTGCTATCATAATGCAGCCAGCAATACCGCATAAAAAGTATAGCCAACGCAGTAACGGGTTTGCTAAACGTCCGGTGTGCAAAGCGGTGAGTGAATCATAAAACACTTCTGTACTGCTATATTCATCAACGCTTTTTGCAATTAAGCTGCCATCAACACCATTAAAAAGCATGGTCGGGGTTTGGTCGCGAACGAGTGTGCCTGTTGAGGCACGTACGGTTATTGTTGCAGACGTTTTATTTGGGTCTTTAATTGAGAATCGAGTAAGGTCTGCATTAGGCCAGTTAGTATAAATTTGATCTAACACACTATCAATTGGCGTTAATGGGGCTGCTACATCACTTGATTTAGTACGTACGTTCGTTGGAGTAACGTCGTTAAATAAGCCCCGAACTCCGTCATCATAAGCGGTCATAGCAGGGTATGGAAACAACATAAATATTAATGTTATCAAACCAGTATACGTTATCATGATATGAAAAGGTAACGCTAATACTGACGACACATTGTGGCCATCAAGCCAACTGCGGCTGCCTTTGTTTTTTCTAAAGCTAAACATATCTTTAAAAATACGCTTGTGAATAACAACACCCGAAATCAGCGCCACCAACATAAATAAGCTAGCAAAGCAGACTATCCACCGCGCTGTTCTAACATCGATATAATGTAGGTCAAAATGCAGCCGGTAAAAAAAGTTACCGCCTTTGGTTTCTCTGGGTTGTTGTAATGAGTCACCGGTTGTTGGATTTATATAATAGTCTTGCCAACCGCCAAAACGCTTGCCTTCTGGGCGTGGTTTTTCGTAGGCATAATTAAGTTGTGGCTCTCGCTCTGTAGGTAAATAAATACCCCAACGACCTGACTCTGGTGCGGTTGCTTTTAAATAATCAACACCTGCAATAATTTGCTCTCGTTGTAGTGCAATTCGCTCCTGTGGTGCTTGAATGCTATGCAGTGCGGGTTGATTCCATAAGGTAACTTCGTCACGAAAAAAGCTTATAGTGCCAGCAAAAAATATTAAATACAGTAACCAGCATACTAGTAACCCAACCCAAGTATGCATCCATGTCATTGAACGGAAAAAACTCTCTTTCATAACCAACCCTTTAGTAAGGCAATGCTCAATCCGCATGCTGATGATGTTAGTAAAATAGTGATCCAAATGGTTTTTAAAGACTTAACCGCAAACGCCCAAATAAACACACAGCTATAAACTAAAATTGTCAGGCTAATACTCAAAAGCACTGCATCGGATTTTTTTAGCGGTAAAATGAGGCTCAATAATGAAGTAAATACAGCAGTGAAAATATAGCCACCAACAATGGCTGCGCTAAAGCGAGCAACTACACACAATGCATAAACATTGGCTTTGCAGGCCATTTTGAGCTTAAGTAATGGGTTACGAGTTGGCACTTTATTTACTGGTTGGGCATACATAGGTAATCCTTTGACCCTAGTGAAAGAATGGAGGCAGAGGATACTACATTATTAAGGTACGTAAAAGTGAGTGATTCGCATTTGTGTTACTTTATGTATTCTATACGGTTGCAAGCCCTTAATTAAACGTTTTTTTTAGCTTAGTAAAATAGTGATCTGAGAGTTGTAGGCGGCGTTAGCACCGCATGTGGGTTACTAAGGCGGGGTTTATTTTAAGTTCTGGTTGGTTAAAATTGACACCATTCTATTCCCTTGCCACTGTTACATAACGCAAAACACTTTAAATTCTATGCCAAAGGGGATTGTTATGTCTAATTGGGTTGATGCACGCGTCAAAGATGTTGTTTGGTACAGTGATTCCTTATTTAGCTTAATTGTTAATGCCGACGTTGAGCCTTTTAAGGCAGGGCAGTTTACTAAGCTGTCGATGATGCAAGGTGATAAACGCATTGCGCGTGCCTACTCTTATGTAAATGCACCGAGTTCGGCAGATTTAGAGTTTTACTTAATTAACGTTCAAGATGGTTTGCTATCGCAACAATTAGCCAAGCTTCAACCAGGTGATACGGTGATGATAGAGCGTCGCGCAAGTGGGTTCTTTACCTTAGGTGAAGTCCCGCAAAGCGAACAGTTATGGATGCTCAGTACAGGTACTGCGATAGGTCCTTTCTTGTCGATGCTTGAGCAAGGTGATGTATGGCAGCAATTTAAGCAAGTAACTTTAGTGCATGGAGTGCGGTTGAACAGCGATTTAAGTTATCAAAATACGATTGCTGCATTGCAGCAAAAACACGCAGGATTAAAGTATGTACCTGTGGTAAGCCGTGAACATCCCGAAATGGGGTTGCACGGTCGGATCACTGATCACGTTAAGGCTCAGACGTTATTTTCACATGTTGAGTTAGTACCAACGCCGCATAGCGCGCAGTTTATGATTTGCGGTAATCCCGACATGGTGAAAGACACAACAACACTGCTGATTGAACAAGGCTACAGTCGAAACCGCCGCAAAGAACCAGGGAATATAACCGTTGAGCAATATTGGTAAATTGCTTGCCTGGCGATAACTACTATCTTGAAGGCACAATTTTTGCTATTTTATTGTTTCTTCAATTATTCAGGAACAGTATGAAATCGTTATTTTTTGCAATCAGTTTACTCTCTTCAGGGTCATTATTAGCCGTTGAGGCAGAGCAAAGTTCAGAGCAGCCTAATAAAGCGCCTCAAAAAAAGACTGAGACTAAAAAGAGCGACGCCGTTGTACAGCAAAAAGCGTTAGAAGATAGTCCTGCCGTTATTACCTTAACACCAGAAAAAAAAGCAGTCGTAGAGGCAGTAGAAGCTGATATTGAGCCGACGCAACCTATTGTAAGTGACCCAAGTACGGCGAATATGGTTGATGTTGTAGATAGCAGTAAGGTGTTAGGAACGCAAGAAGTCAAACCTGTTGATGCACCAAAAACCAAGCAAGAAAAAGAACAAGCCATTGAAAAAGCTGCACAAGCTGTTGAAAAAGCCAAAGAGGCTCTTACCTTAAAACAGCAAGAGAAAGCTAAGCAATCTCGAGAGGCATTAGCGGTTGTTGAAAAGTTAATTAAGGCATATAACGCGCGCAATATTGATGCATTTGTCAGTATGTACTCAGAGGATGTTGAGTTTTATGTGTTTCCCAATGAGCTGCTATTTAAAGGTAAAGAAAAGCTAATTGCCCGTTATGGCATTATGTTTAAAAAGTTAAAATGTGTTAAGTCATCACCAATTAAACGTATAGTGACTGGCAATATTGTAATAGACCATGAACTGTCAGAGACCTGCACAAAGGATCCAAACATTGTTGATAAGCGCTCTGAGTTTGTATCCAGTTACAAAGTCGAAAACGGCAAAGTAACCAAAGTATTATTTTTTAGATAAGAGCAATAAAATAAAGCATATCGAGTTATCGAATAGTAAAAAACAATACTAAATTCAATCTAAGCGTTTTGACTGTTTTAATAGAATAGGCTAGACGCTTTTACAACCAAACTAAATGATTTTTAGTTTGTGCTTTACCACATAATTACAAAGTATAGGAGTAAGGGCATGGAATTAGCGGATGATAAAAAGCTGCGTTTACTTTATCGTGTTGAACCGGGTTGTTTAGGTCCTACCGGTGCAGACACTATTGAGCGTTTTTGTGAATACGCGAATCAGCAAATTACTCCGCCTTATTTTGCCGGCTACCATTTTGTACCGCGCTTTGACAAAACAAAGCCAGAACGCCAGTACAGCATTAATCAAAAATCACTTTCAGAGCAGCAAGCTCAAGCGTATTTAGGTCACTTTAAAACAAGTATTGATGTTTTTGAAGAGCAGCTCGATGAACTGCTCACTGAGGCTATTGAACGATTTCTAAACCGTTAAACTTTTTCACCTGATAAAATAATGTTAAAGCTTGTATTGTCGTGCAAGCTTGCAAATGCACTCTCATGCAATAGCTCGTTGCGTAAGTTAGGTGAGTAATCCAGCGCCATTTTAATGTCTGCTAATGCATCTGCATGTTTGTGAGTAAGCGCATACGCACAAGCTCGTTGCCAATAGGCGTAGCCGTAGTCACTGTCGATATCAATTGCTTGATTACATAACTCAATCGCTTGCTTGGTTTCGTTTAGTTCTAATAAAGCATCGGCTTTGTATGCAATTGCCTCAACATCTTCTGGTTTACGATTAAGGATCTCATCAAATATTTCGATTTTATTTGATACGTCGCTTTCTAAATTCGCACGCATCCATAATGAATGAACCTCATTAGTAACGGATATTTTTTCTTGGTTTTTCAGTATTTCTTCAGAGCGTTCACGCAGCTTTTCTTCAAAGGTGTTTAAGCGCGCTTCGTATTCATTGGTTATAACGCTTACACGCGTATTTACAATATCTTCTACTTTATTTTTAACATCGCGCAACGAGTTCCAACCTACTAGCACCAAGATAGATGCAGTTGCGGTAATAATAAAAAATACATTATTAATTGTATCCGTTGTGTATGTGAGTGCTCTATCTGCGGTATCCAGCTGCGCGTGAGTCACTTGTTTTGTCACATCTTCGCGAAGCTTTTGTTGGTCTTGACGCACGGCTTTGAGTTCATCAAGAATGTAGCGCTCCATCAATGGCTGAAACATCGGTTTTTGCACTTGTGCTAACGCTTGCTCTTGTTGTTGCTCTGTTGGGGCAGGGCGTGGTTCTTCTGCATTGCTATGCAATGAGCAAACAAATACAAAAAGAAGTGTTATAAGTATAAAGTAATGACGCATAGTGCTGCCTAGTAATTAAATTCAAACCAACAACGGGTACAAACGTGATACCCAGCAAATTATGCGAACTTTAACATGACTACTTATGAGTAACTAGGCAAAAAAAAACCAGCTCTAAGATGAGCTGGTTAAACTGCTTAAACAACAAACATGTCGTTAGGGGTATCAACAGGAGTGAGTGGGTACATTAACGAAATTAATCTGAACAACTACTTAATAATAAAAGTTTTCTAGAGGAAAAAAGAAAAAAGCGTATTGGGCTTAACAATACGCTTTTATATCTGTGCTAAAAATACAATTATGGTGAAGGTGACTAAATTGTGCGACACCGCGGTGCCCACTTCCATACCCTTCACATAACATTACGCGGGTTAAAAACGAATCGATCAATGTGATTGCTAATTTTATAAAAAAACAATTCACTTTTTAGCCACTGTGAATATGAGTGCTGGGGGTTAAAGAGAATCCAGCGGAGAAAAGCTCACCTCGGGCAGCGACTCAAACCCCGGTTTTGCAAATAAATACCCCTGCATCAAGCTTATGCCTGCATTGTGAAGCCATTGATACTCTTCTATAGTTTCAATACCTTCAGCAAGCGGTGTGATGTTCATTTCTTTGAGCATGGCAATATTGTGTTTTACTATTAATTGGCGTGCTTTGCTCAAGTGAATATTACGAATGAGCTCCATGTCAAATTTAACAATGTCAGTTTGAAAGTCTGCCAATAAATTTAATCCCGAATAGCCTGAGCCAAAATCATCAGTGGCAGTTGTAAAGCCCAGCGATTGATAATACTCAACAACACGTTTTATATGTTGGGTGTCGTCAATTTTTTCGACTTCGGTGAACTCAAACATGATTTTATTGGTTGGGAAATTATATTTTTTTGCCGCTTCCAATGTTGTACGAATACAGCGCTCAGGTTTATAAATTGCGTTGGGTAAAAAGTTTATACTTAATACAGAGTCTAACTTAAGCTTTGCTGCTAAGGCGATAGCTCTAATACGACATTGTTGGTCAAAGGTATACCTATTGTGCTCATTTACTTGAGAAATAACACTGTAAGCTGACTCGTTGTTAACGCCGCGTACCAGCGCTTCATAACCAAATACACGGCGACGGTCGCAATCTACAATCGGTTGAAAAGCCATTGTAAAATCAAAATCTAATTGGTCTTCATCTGCACATTGGTTACAAGTTAACTTTTCACAGTTAGCTGGTTTAGAGCTCATTATCTCACCTTAAAGTCTTCAAATTGTATTTTTATTACAGTATTTTGTTTCGATAGCATTTCATGCACTTAAAGTGATTTTATTTAAATCTATTAATAAGTGTTTGTTACACCACACATTTAAGCGTAGACAAGGTTGCTTACTTTTAAAAGGTAAAAGTAGATTCTTTACTACGCCGTTATTTTTAATTAAGTTAATTTAACGCACTGACTATCAATGCTAAATAATGTGTTTTAGGGCTTTATAAAAAGCGTGTTTAATGCAAAAAACACATATAAATTTATTAGGGTCTGTTGACCTTTACGGATTAAAATTCGTTCAAACTAGGAGCGATTTAATCCGTAAAGGTCAACAGATCCTAAAGTATATACTCTATCAAAAACACAGCTGTCGTGCTTGTTATTCGCTATTTAACGTTGATCCTTATGGTGCTGATTTAGAAACAAAAATGCTGCAGAACGTCCTTTTATTGTGATTAACTTACCGCACATAATTAGCTGCGGTAAGTACGGCGAAAGGGGTAAAAAGTTAACGTAGCATCAATGCAGCTTCATTTTTGGTCTAACAACACGCAAGACTTTTTCGCTGATCCACAAAGCAAATGTTTTGGCACTGCCGTGTATAGCACGCTGATGCATACGATAAAGCGAAATATACATAAACCGTGCAATACGTCCTTCAATGAAAAAGCTGTTACTAGTGAGGTTGCCCATTAGGCTGCCTACTGTGCTGTAACGTGAGAGGTTTACTAATGAACCATGGTCATTGTATTCAAATTTTTTCAGTGGTTGTTGGCGTAGCGTTGCGATGAGATTCTTTTCAATACATTGCGCCATTTGGTGAGCTGATTGGGCCCGCGGTGGCACTTGTTGCCCGTCTTGTTGAGTAAACGCACAGCAATCGCCTAATACATAAATGTGCTCATCAGCGTTACTTTGTAGGTAATCATTTACCTTAATTTGATTATTGCGGGTTAGCTCAAATATACCGAGTTCTTTAATAAAGTCAGGCGCTTTCACACCGGCAGCCCAGAGCATGATATCAGCACTGATTTGCTGGTCATCTTGGGTAATAAAGCCTTGCTCATTCGCTTGTTTAACTTGGGTATTTTCTCGTACAGTCACGCCTAATTTTAGTAACTCTCGCTTTGCCGAATTTGCAATACGCTCAGAGAGTGCGGGCAATATGCGCGGCCCGGCTTCAATGAGGTGTATATGTAATCGTTTGGCTGTCATGTTGGTAAGACCATAGATTTTTAATAAATCTGATACATGATATAGCTCTGCCGAAAGTTCGACCCCCGTTGCGCCGCCGCCGACAATAGCGATGGTTAATGCATGTTGTGGGTCTTCATCTTGGTGTAAGCGGGTAAAGTTATCGAGCAGGGCATGTTGAAAGCGTTCAGCTTGTTGGTTTGAATCAAGGTAGAAGCAATGTTCTTTGATACCAGGGGTGTTGAAATCGTTACTAACGCTGCCGATGGCAATAACCAGGTAATCATAGTGAACGGTGCGCTGTGGTAGTATTTGATGACCAAGCTCATCATGTAATGGGCTTAAGGTAAGGGTTTTTGTGGTGTTATTTAAGCCGCAAAAACTGCCTAATTGAAATTGATAATGGTGTTTAGCTGCATGGGCTGAGTAAACAACGCCATCTAAATCTGCATCAATAGAGCCCGTAGCTACTTCGTGAAGTAACGGTTTCCATATGTGTGTGCGGTTTTTATCTATAAGTAAAATATCAGCGTGTTTTTTCTTCCCTAGTTTGTGTCCTAATTGGGTTGCAAGCTCTAAGCCGCCAGCGCCCCCACCGATAATCACGATTTTAGGATGTGTTGTTATCATTACGTTGCCCTCAAAAAGTAGAATACCTAAATAGTCTGGGCAAACTACTTAGGTATAGCGCCCATTAGGGCAATACCTTGGCAACGGGTTTATTGTGCGCCTTTTAAACAGGTTTGTCAGTAATATACCCAAATTACCTCAAGATGCAGAATTCAGCGTTTCACAGGGGCTTAATATCAAGGCGTTACTTTGCAGGAATGGCACTCCCTTTTAAGAAGCAACAACGATGAGAGTAAGTTCCTGTGAAACGCCCAACGGGTTGGTTTAAAAGCGATTTATACTGCGTTATTGATTTTAACAATAGAACCACTATTATTTGCAAATCAATGCCTTGCCTAAATCGCTTTTAATTCCAACTGAAACTCGCAGCTTGAGGTGATTTGGGTATAAAGCAAAGAAATCAAGCGGCAAAAAAGGTAACATGGCAGCTTGTTAAATTTACGGCTACTATTTCCTTTATTAGGGAATTTAAAGCAAAGGGATAATATGACGGCTTCATTGCACGGTACACTTGAACAGCACTTTGGTTTTAATCAATTTCGCCCAGGTCAGCAACAAACGATAGAACAACTGTTAAATAATCAATCATCGTTAGCTATTTTTCCTACAGGCTCAGGTAAGTCTTTGTGCTATCAATTAACCGCTTTGCATTTACCCAACCTAACCTTGGTGGTATCGCCTTTATTAGCCTTGATGAAAGATCAAATCAGCTTTTTAAATAATAAAGGCATTTATGCCGCCAGTTTAGACTCAAGCCAAAGTAGTGAGCAAAGCCACACCGTGATGAGCGATGTACGCGCTGGTAAAGTTAAAATACTGATGGTGTCGGTTGAGCGCTTTAAAAACGAGCGTTTCCGTGAGTTTATTAATCAAGTCGCTATTTCGATGCTGGTGGTAGATGAAGCGCACTGTATCTCTGAGTGGGGCCATAATTTTAGGCCTGATTATTTAAAGTTACCGCGCTACCGCGAAGAGTTAAATATCCCTTTGGTATTGTTATTAACAGCCACGGCAACAAAAAAAGTAAAACGCGATATGAGCGAACGCTTTGCTATCGCCCCTGAGTGCATTGTGCAGACTGGGTTTTATCGCAGTAATTTAGACCTATCAGTGTTGAGTGTTAAAAGTGCCGATAAAGACACAATACTGGGCGATATTGTAAGGCAGCAAAGTGGGCCCGGCATAGTGTATGTCACTTTACAGCAAAGTGCAGAACAAGTTGCTAATACACTTAGCCAGCAAGGCTTGCAGGCTGTTGCGTACCATGCGGGGTTAGAAGATACTTTACGCTACAGCATTCAAGATGATTTTATGGCGGGTAAAATTAACGTAGTTGTAGCTACTATTGCGTTTGGTATGGGCGTTGATAAATCAGATATCCGTTTTGTTATTCATTATGACTTACCTAAATCGATTGAAAACTACAGCCAAGAAATTGGTCGTGCGGGGCGAGATGGGCAACCGTCGCAATGCTTTACCTTAGCTAATTTAGATGGTTTGAACACGGTTGAAAATTTTGTTTACGGTGATACCCCAGAGCTTAATGGTATTGAGCATGTGATAAATGATATTCGCCAGCATACGAGTGCGAATCAACAATGGGAAATGCAAGAGTATAGCCTCTCTAGTGATAGTAATATTCGCCAGTTAGCGCTTAAAACTTTATTAGTGCAATTGGAAATGCAAGGTGCGATAACTCCGCTCTATGCCTATTACGCTGACTTTAAATATAAATTTTTAGTTGATAAGTCACAGCTACTTGCGCAGTTTGATGCCGATAGGCAAGCGTTTTTAAACCAAATATTTAGTCACACCCAGTTTAAAAAAATATGGGGAACGCTTAATTTCGATAGCCTAACACAAGCGGCTCAAGTGGATCGCAAGCGCGTTGTTGCAGCCCTTGATTACTTGGCCGAGAAGAATTTAATTACGCTTGAAACAAAGCGCATTACCCAAGTGTACCAAGTACATGACGAGGTTATTAGTAACCCTGAATTAGCAAAACAACTGCATGATTATTTTGTAGATAAAGAGCAGGCCGAAATAAAACGAATTGCAGCATTGATCCGCTTTTTTGAACTCAAAAGTTGCCTAAGTTATAACTTAGCGCGTTATTTTGACGACCATCAGGCGCCAGAGCAATGCGGACATTGCTCTGTGTGTCGTGGGCAGGCGGTCACACTTGAGTATTCATTAGCACATGAGTTTGCGGCTGATGAGGTAATCTATGAAAAAGTAGATGAGTTACTCGCGCACCTTGCAACCAAGGGGATTCATGATGTGGGTATTGAAACTCAATGTCGTTTTTTAGCCGGAATGAGCGTTCCTCTTTTTGCACGCAATAAGGTACGTCAGCTCAGCGGTTTTGGTCTATGCGAGCAGCAGCGTTACAGTGAAATAAAAGCAAAATTACTGGCGCGTTAGGCTCACTCAGGTATGCTAGGGGCTTATTCTTAAAAGTAAGCACCTATGCCCCAGACCGTCATACCTAATCAGATCCCAATCGTAGTCAGTACTGAAAATGAGCCTGTCTTATGCAGTAACTGCCAAGCGTGTTGTTGCCAGCTAGAGGTGCAAATACTCACAGACACCGGCGTGCCTTTTCATTATATTGATTACGACCAATGGGGCAGTGAAGTGATGAAGCGCGCGGATGACGGCTGGTGCCAAGCCCTAGACCGCAATACCTTAATGTGTTCAATCTACGAAAACCGCCCGCTTATATGTCGCGAATTTGAAATGGCCTCTGACGAGTGCATAACCGAGCGTGAAATCGCAGGAATATAGCTTGTAGTATCATTTTTTCCCTTTGGTAAGTATTTAAATTGTTGTTAGCCAATTTGTATTGATGTGGCTGGGTAAGTTAGCGGTTGCTTTTTTTGTCTGGCAAAACAATACGCAAACGTTAGTGGGCCAACACGGCCAATTAGCATTAATAATATAATCAAGCATTGGCTTGCAGTCCCAAGCTCCCCTGTGATGCCTCTTGAAAGACCAACGGTACTCAGAGCTGAAATTACTTCAAAGCTAATATCCATCACCGCGAGTGGTTCAATACGTGCGATGATCATAATGCTGGTGAAGGCGATAAACATATATAAAATCATCACACTCAATGCTTTTATCACTAGTTTGTCACTGAGTCGGCGGTTAAACACAGTCACCGTGGCTTGTTGGCGTAAGTAGCTGTACATGGCTAATAATAAAATAACAAAAGTGCCCAATTTAATACCGCTTGCTGTACTTACAGAGCCGCCACCAATCATCATTAGCAACATAGTGAATAATGTTGAGTCGGTAGTCAGCGATTCAATTGGTAACGTATTAAACCCAGCGGTACGTGGGGTTACAGCTTGAAACCATGCACTGATAAGCTGCTCATTCAAAGGTAAATTTTCCAGTGTTAACGGGTTTGAATACTCAAATAAAAATATCAGTACAAAAGCTAAGCTATTGATGATTAAAGTTGCAAGCAACACAATACGGGTATTGGTTGCTAGCTTCTGCCAGCGGCGCTGCTGGTAAATATCAATCAGCACAGTAAAGCCTAATCCGCCGATTATAAACAATGCGGTGATCACTAAATTGACCATCAAGTCACCACGAAACTGGCTAAGGCTATCAGAGCTCAAAGCAAAACCAGCATTGTTAAAGGCTGAAATGGTATAAAATAGGCTTTGATAAGCGCCCTGCCAAAAGCCGTAGTCATCAAACCAACTAACCCAAAGCAGTACAAAAGCGATGCTTTCGATAATTAAAGAATACACCACCACATACTTAGCCACTTTGATCACACCTGATAAGTCGTTAGTATCAAGCGCTGTACTTGCTAGTAACCGCTGTTGTAAGCCCAAAGTTTTGCCTAAGCTCAACAGTGAAATGACCGCGACTGTCATAAAGCCAATACCACCAATTTGAATTAGCACCATAATCACACTTTGGCCAAATACCGTCAGTGCACTTGCAGTATCAATGACAACCAGCCCTGTAACTGTTACCGCAGAAGTGGCGGTAAACATAGCTTGCATCAAGCTTAGCGGCTGTATGCTGGCAAGCGGAGTCAGTAATAAACCGGTGCCGATAATAATTAAAACAATAAAACCACAGGTTAGAATAAGTGGTGGATTTAACTTGCGCTGTTTATAGCGGCTACCTTGTACAAAGGTTTTGGGGTAGCTATTTGCCTGCCAATTGATCATAGCGCTTTGAACCTTTTGGCTAGTTTAGTTAGGTAGGTTTTTGAGCCTAAAAGCACTAAACTGTCGCCATGGCGCAGCTCGGTATCTAAGTTTAATTCGGTATTGAAGTTTTCGTCACGGCGCAGAGTCAGTGGCTTAATATCGCTGCCACGTTCTTTTAATAACCAGCCGATGGTGCGCCCTGATAAGTGTAAATCAATCGCCAGTTCTACAATAAATGTGCTTTGAGTTAAGGCAAAATATTGATTCACCATTGGATAATTTAGAGCTTGTGCAACGCGTACACCCATTTCTTCCTCAGGGTGAATAATTCGAGAGACACCCAACTTACTCAAAATTTGGTGGTGGCTTTTTGTGCAGGCTTTTACCCAAATTTCTTTTACACCTAGGTTTTTAAGGTGTAATACACATAAAATACTGGCTTCAATGTTTTCACCTATAGCAACCAGTACTGCCTGGCAGCTGATCAAATCAAGACGTGCTAATTGCGCTTCATCGCTGGCATCAATTACGACGGTATAGCTAAGTTGACTTGCATAATGATTTACCGTGCTGTCACTTATATCTGCAGCGCAAACATTATGGCCGTGATGAGCCAGCTCTAAACAGGCCGTGACACCAAACCGCCCTAAACCAATAACTGCAAACTGTGCCATGTTCATTACTCAATAAAATTAAAAGACCAGCAGAGTGTAAGCTGTGCAAATTAAAAGTCAGTGGCTCAGCGCTAAGCTTTATAAAGATTTAATACTTAGGATAAAAATCTTTATAAAAACTTTATAGTCGCCGCCCAGTAATCGCAGTAAGCTAAGGTGTAAACCTTTACCGAGCGATATAATGAAGATACAACAATACCTCAGTGCAACTGCTGCGAGTGTGCTCATGCCAATACTGATTGTGTTGGCTATTTTTCCGGTGCGTGATTGGTTTACCACTACTGACATTGTAATGCTGCAACTGTTATGGGTTACTTTAGTGGCACTGCGCAGTAATCGTCGCGTAGCGGCTATGACCACCTTAGTCAGTGTGGCTTGTACTGATTGGTTTTTTGTTAGCCCGTATTTCACGTTTCACATTGAAAATATTGAATATGTTGTGACCTTTGCAGTAATGCTGATAGTGGGGTTGGTGATAAGCCAATTAGCAGGCCAGCTTACGCGTAAAATTAGTGATATTAAACATCATGCGAGTAACACCAGTTGCCTATACGAGCTTGCTAAAGGATTAAATGGACTCGATGAAGTAGACAGTCAGCGCGACTATTTCCAAGCGGTAGTTGAGCAACACTTACAGATAGAACTTGATTGGCAACAAGCTAGAATGACTCAAAATGGACAATCAACACATTACTTTGCGATCGGTAAAGTTGATAGTCGTTGGGGCGGTTTTATTGCCTCAGAACCACTTGATGAGGCGCAAAGTGCATTTTTAAATACTTCAATTTCAGTGCTATATCAGGCACATGAGAACACTCAGCTACGCCAACAGTCAGCTGCTATATCAGTGCAAGCAGAACTCGAGCGTGCTAAAAATGCTTTATTACGCAGTCTGTCACATGATTTACGAACCCCGCTTGCGACTATTATGGGGGCATCAAGCATGCTAGCGGATAAAAACATTGTGCTCAATGAGGCAATGGCCGCAGAGCAAGCGCGTAATATTTATGAACAGAGTAAAATTCTTAACGAACATTTTGATAAAGTTATGGAGCTTAGTCGGGTTAATAAGATGGGCGAAGACTTGCAATGGCAAACGATTAGCTTGCAAACTTTGATCAGCGAAGCCCAAGCGCGTCGCCAGCAACTATTATTTAATTTTGAGCTAGCAGCCCACATAGGTGAACAAGACAACTGCGAAGGGGATATCACCTTGCTTGAAATTGCCTTGGCGAATATGCTTGAAAACGCCAGTCGCTATGGTGATGGTCACGCAGAGCTCACCTTTAGTTATCAACAACATGGGCAACAAATTGACTACCAACTTTGCGTTACCAATCAATTGCCAAGCCCTGTGCTAACCAGCACTGATCAAGGTGTTGGTTTAGGTAGTGTGATCTGTGATGTAGTGGCTAAATTTCACCATGGAAGTTTTACTTTAGATATAAATGGTCAACAACAAACTGCCAGCGCTTGCTTAACATGGAGTAAGTTAAATGATTAATATTTTAGCTTTAGAAGACTCGCCGCCGTTGCAAAGCTTTCTTAAAACCCTATTAGCTGCCAGCGGTTATCAGGTGAGTGTGAGGGCTAAAGGGCTGGATGGTTTTGCGCTTTTAAGTGAACAACAGTTTGATTTAGTATTATTGGATTTAGGCTTACAAGATATGGATGGTCAAGATTGGTTACTCGAACTGAGGCAGTGGAGTCAATTACCCGTATTGGTATTGTCAGCACGTGATGGCGAGGTTGAAAAAGTAACCGCTCTTGATAATGGCGCTAATGATTACTTAACTAAACCTTTTAGCGCTAATGAATTATTGGCTCGAATTCGGGTTTTATTGCGTACCAATACACATACTCGCTTAGCTTTAACTTGCGGCAGTATTAAGGTTAACCCACATAAGCATACTGTTACAGTTGCGCAGCAAGAAGTTAAACTGACCAAAAAAGAGTATGCAATTTTACTGTTGATGCTACAAAATAAAGATAAAGTGCTTACTCATAATGCAATATTAAGCCATGTATGGGGGGAGCAATATATTAATCGCCCTGAATATGTGCGCGTACATATGGCCCAGTTAAGACAAAAGCTCGAACAAAACCCCGCTAGCCCAAAGCATTTACTAACAGAGCCTGCGGTCGGTTACCGTTTAGTTGATTGAGGTGGTTTGAGTATATAGCGTAAAGGGGCTTTACAGCCCCTTTTGTAAATGCTTAGAAAGCATTATCCATATTTTTGCTCGAGTTCTTCAGCGGTATGAAATTTTTCATGAGAGTGTAATTGCTCGTCGTATTTCACTAGATTTTTAAAGTGGCCTAATTGACCTGAGTTTTTCACAATTTCAACAATAAACGACATCATGAAATCGGCACCTGTCAGCGTATCACCTACTAAGTAGCGTTTATCCGCTAAACGGTCATTAAAGTAACTAATTACTTTGGCTGTTTCTGCATCGGCGTAGCCTTCTAAAAACTGTGTTTTAGCGCCATCTTTTTGTACAAACATTTTCAGTAAAAGCGGTAAAATGGCAGAGCTTTCTGCAAAGTGTAGCCACTGTTGATAGTCAACATAGTCAGCGCTACCCGCTTGTGGCGCAAATTTGCCATTACCGTATTTAGTAATAAGGTAATCAGTTATCGCACCTGACTCAGTGACAATTAAACCGTCGTCTTCTATTACCGGTGACTTACCCAGTTGATGTACGTTTTTTAATTCATCAGGCGCTAAAAAGGTCTCATTGTTTCGCTGATACGCAACAATTTCGTAATCGACCTCTAGTTCTTCAAGTAACCAAATAATGCGTTTAGAACGTGACTTATTTAGGTGGTGTAATTTAATCATGGTTGTCCTTAAAAGCGCAGCCCTTGCTGCGCAGGGTAAATTTAAAGTGGTTGATTAACTTGTACAACGGTTTTGCCGAAGTTTTTGCCATCAATCATATCGTTAAAAGCAGTGAGGGTGTTTTCAAAGCCAGTGACCAAATGTTCGCGGTAATGAATTTTTCCTTCACTCAGCCACTTTTGCATGTCAGTGGCAAATTCATCATAACGATGGCCGTAGTCATCAAAAATAATGAAGCCTTGCATTTTTATACGCTTAGTAAGTATTTGCCCCATTAGCGCCCCCATACGATCTGGGCCCTGTGGCAACTCAGTCGCGTTATATTGCGATACTAATCCGCACAGCGGTACGCGAGCTGCTGTATTTAGTAAGGGTAATACGGCATCGAACACCTTTCCGCCTACATTTTCATAATAAACATCAATTCCGGCGTCACAAGCGTTGGCTAATTGCTCATTAAAATTGTCGCTGCGGTGATCAATACAGGCATCAAAACCTAACGTATCAACGGCGTATTGGCATTTTTCATTGCCGCCAGCAATACCAACAACTTTACAGCCTTTAAGTTTAGCAATTTGCCCAACAGTGGCACCGACTGGCCCAGTTGCAGCAGCAACAACCACTGTTTCCCCTTCTTTAGGAGCGCCAATATCAAGTAACCCCATATAAGCGGTAAAACCAGGCATACCCATAATACCAAGTGCATAAGAAGGATTACTTGGATTTTTACCCAGCGGCATCAGGCCTTCACCATCTGAAATGGCATAGTCTTGCCAACCTGTATAGGCCAGCACCCAATCACCCACTGCAAATTTATCATTATTTGATTGCTCGATTTGGCACACAGTCGCACCCACCATCACTTCACCAATTGCCACAGGATCAGCATATGATTTTGCATCGCTCATGCGACCACGCATGTAGGGATCGAGCGATAAATAAATGGTGCGTAATAATACTTCGCCTTGTTTTAAGGCATCAACAGTCACCTTTTTAAATGAAAAGTTATCGTTCGTTGGTTTGCCATGTGGGCGCGATGCTAAAGTAAATTGTCTGTTTTCAATGGTCTGCATAAAACCTCTCTATCCGTTGTAAGGACTAATATGTTGCTTTGTGATCTTCAATAATAAAGAAGTGGGGTTTTAGAGTATTAATTCAATTGTTGGTTTATCTCTGTATGGGTAATCACTATTGCAAGGCTGCAACGGTGATATTTGCGGCTGTTGTTAGGTCGCTATTGTATTTTAAATGCCA
This sequence comes from Pseudoalteromonas sp. KS88, assembly GCF_004766475.1. Taxonomy (NCBI): domain Bacteria; kingdom Pseudomonadati; phylum Pseudomonadota; class Gammaproteobacteria; order Alteromonadales; family Pseudoalteromonadaceae; genus Pseudoalteromonas; species Pseudoalteromonas sp. KS88. Next base: position 74,236 of record NZ_PYHV01000007.1, on the reverse strand, counting down.
AAATAAATTTATTCCTTTCAATGTTCATAATATAGAAAAGCAGCAAAACAGGCTGTATTAAAAAGGGAAGCCCTTTTAAGCCTAAACTTGCCATTCAAGCACCTGTAATTCCATCAAAAACATCCTAATAAAATAATAGCAAATCCTCTTTTTATGATTTACGTAAAACCGAATTAACCGATTGAACCCAAATAGGAACTCAGCTATGGTTGAATCATCAATAATAAATTAAGAACGAGTTAATCTAGGCTTGTTAGCACTACAAGGAAACAGCGTGCATAAATCCATATTATTACTACTCATTATTCCATTAATTTCTTTTTCACTAAAAGCTGAGAATGATGATTACGAGGTGAATAAAGTCGAGTATAAAAACTTAGTTGCTAATTTATATTTACCAAAAACTGAGAAAAAACTTCCTGTAGTAATTGCCTTTGGTGGCTCTGAGGGCGGATTAGGTACTGGTAATGCTAATGGTGAAATGATCGCACCTCACGGTGTTGCTGTATTAGGGCTAGCTTATTTTAAAGAAAAAGGTATTTCTCAAACGCTAGATCAAATACCAATGGAATATTTCATTGATGCAGTTGACTATTTAGAAACTCATCCTTTAATAGACTCATCTAGAATTGGTGTGGTTGGTGGCTCTAGAGGTTCAGAGGCTGCATTTTTATTAGCAAGTATGGATTCCCGTATTAAATCTGTGGTTGTTACAACGCCAAGTAAGGTTGCTTGGCATGGTCTAACAATACCGAAGTCGGCTTGGACAATTGAAGGCCAAGATATTCCAGCTTTAGGCCTAGAGTTGGATTCAAATGCAAAGTTAATCGACAGGTTTAGAGTTGCATTAAAAAATAAAAATCAGGTAAATAAATCCTTATTCAAATTTGAAAATATTAACGGTCCAATACTTTTGATTTCAGCAGAAAGTGATCAAGTTTGGCCATCTTTTCAAATGTCTAAAGACATAGAGGTTTATTTAAAAAATAAGCATTTTAAGCATAAAGTAGTTCATAACTCTTATAAAACTGGTCACGGTTTCAGCCAAGATACAGCCCCAGAAATTAAAAAATCGATCATTAATCACTTTGTAAAAACATTGTAGTGCTAACAGTTGCACGGTTTCGCTGCGCTACACATTGTTTCACCCAAATAGCATAATATTTCTTTTTAATGGGTGACAAAATTAACTATTTCACTTCAGTTTTGGGTTAATTAAGTCAGAGTAACGTGAAATAGAATAAAGCGTGAATATCACAGCTGATAGTGTTGGCTACAACTCTGATTTTAACAAGCTATGTATGTGCCGCATGTTGCGCACGTTACGTGTTTAGAGGCGTTCATTGATGTATCGAAATGTATTAACAGTGGTTGTTGTTTTGGTTTTCCTTTCAGGTTGTGCTGAACGCGCAATTGATATTACTGATAAAGAGGGAAAAATCGTAGGAGGCTGTAATGCCGGTTATGATTGGCACTTTTATGGCTTACAAGACTCAATTGATTATATGCTTTATGAGTGTGCTAAAGGGTCAATAGCAAACGGTTTAAAAATATCAGATGAAAGGCTACTTACGCTTGATTTTACACTGCCACCGCCGCCAGACGGTGAGTCGTGGAATAAACAATTAGCGATGTATCACTTTCATAAAAACACGATTACTGAAAGAAAACTTGGTTATATTCTTGCAGCTTTAGAGTTTGACTATCAGAAAGTCGTTTGGTCAGCTGAAAATGATTTAGCCAGCGGAAACATCACGCAAGCTGAATTTGATGACATAGCGAAAGAGGCCAAATTAAAATGGCTTGGTGAATAAAACTCACTGTAATAGTTTTAAATAAACAAGATATAAACTATCCGTCATGAAAGTTAGCTTACTTATTTAATAGGTTTAGGAATTTGGTTATGGTTAGACCATAAGCATGAGTAAATTTATGGGCTCATCAGAGGCTAAAAAAGGAATTTATAATGGATAACATTGCTGAAATATTTATATCTTGGTTTCCCTTGCTGCTTGTTTTATTCATTATGTGGGTGATGCCAATTATACTCATTGCTAGGTCACAAAAAGTGGGACGCCAAGAAAAGCTCGCATGGGTAGTTGCCTGTTTGTTTATTAGTTGGTTTTGTTTACTCTTATTTATGTTGATTGCACCGCTTAAGCCTAATGACAAATAGTGGCACTTAAAAAGCGTTTTGTGTTCATCAATATACCTTAATCAAAAATAGTAACTTGGTGATGTTCGCGTGTTAAATTAGGTTTTGATTAATGGCTTTTATAACGGCCTGAGTGCGGTCTTTTACCTCTAATTTAGCAAGGATTTGTGACACATGGTTACGAATAGTCCCCTCAGAGTTATCTAACTTTTTGGCAATCACTTTGTTCGACATGCCTAAAGACAAACACTGCAATACGGTTTGTTCTTTGCCTGTTAAGCAGAGCTGAGGGCTTAGTTGCTTTTTGAGTAAAAAATCAGTCACCGCACTTTGCAATACTCGCTCACCTGCAACGACCTGCTTGATAGCGCTAATGAGTTCTTCAAGTTCAATGTTTTTAAGCACATAGCCACGAGCACCTAAATTAAGGGCTTTGACTAATACATCACAATCTTCAAATGTGGTGATGATCAGCACAGGGGTTTTATCACCCTTTTCACGCATTTTTTGCAGCACGCCGAGCCCATCTAAATTCGGCATTCTCATATCGAGTAAAGCAATGTCAAAACTATGCTCAGCTAATAGTGCAAGCGCTTGTAAGCCATCTTCAGCTTGGGCTTCGATATTAATGGCGCTATCGAGGTTGAGTAAATTAGCGAGGCCTAAACGAACTAAGGTCTGATCTTCAACTAGTAGGCACTTTATCATGGCTTTTTTCTTCTAAATTTAGTGGTAGTGTCATGGTATTGATCAGTGTTTCTTGCTCAAGGTGTTGTGAAAATTCACCGCCAAATTGTGCCATTCGCTCATTTAATCCTGCTAATCCGTTCCCTTGTTTTGGTAAATGGGTTTCTGGTTGATTGTGATACGCTTTTGCAATTAATAGCGGCTGTTGGCCAACGTGGGAGACATTTACATGCAAAGTAAAATGGTTTGCTTGGGTATGTTTAAGGGTGTTGCTGATCATCTCTTGGGTAAAGCGCAATACACACAGGGCAAAGTCTTGCGGGAGCTGCTCTGTCTCCTTACTTAGTTGGAGATCACAGTGTAAATTAGGTGTTAGTTCGCAAATGGCCTCAAGAGCTTGCTTAAGTATCGTTTTGTCATTGCGCTGAGTGGAAACGATTTCGCGCACCTCAGCCAATACTTCTTGGCTAAGTTGGTGGCAAAGAGAGAGGGTTTCAACGGTGGCTTCATTTGCAGCTCTTTTGGCAAAATCTAAATTAATGCTGAGCGCGGTAAGCTTATGGCCGAGTGAATCATGGAGCTCGCGTGATATATTTTGTCGCTCTTGCGCTGCATGCATCGCCCCCATCATGTGTTGGGTGGCTTTTAACTCTTTGTAGTTTTGGCGGGATTGGTAATGTGTATTTAAACTTTCGACAATCCGGCGACTGACAAACCAATTCATCAAGCAAAAGAAAAACCAAATTGTAAACGTGATCCAAGGAATGCCATTTTCCCAGCGCGCATAATGCGTTAAACCATACACCAGCATGGCGGCCACAACACAAGCCAGTATCTTAGGAAGCGAAAAATGAGGACTAAAAACCGCGGTAAACATCACTAGGTGGATAAAAACTAAGGATGTTGAACTCAGTTGTATCATTGCCAAAATAAGCAGGAAATAGCCAAGCGCTACGCCGTGAACAAATTTGTTGGGTTGTTTTAACACATACAGCAAAATAGCTAAAATGGAACCACTTACTATGATTTGCAAATATAGTGCTAATTCTGAGTTGGCATAATAGGCACACGCCGATGTCACCCCAAGCCACGATGCCAATGTTGAGAAATGCCAATCGGTTGTATGTCGTATAGTTGATTCCATTACTGTGGCCATATTTTTTTAGCAATTATTGCAGAACTCGCGTTGTAAAAACAGTGACATCTGTCATAGCTCGGGCTATGAGCTTTGTGACTAGTGCCATGAAACCTCATTCATTTATGCTTAATTAATAAAAGTTAGTTGGGCACATTAATGAATAAAGACAGTCGATTACACTACATTGATAATTTACGTAGCCTCGCGCTATTGCTCGGCATCGTATTTCATGCCGCTTTAGCCTACAGTCCGTTCTTTAGCAATATTTGGTTTACGGCAGACCCAAGCACACATGGTCTATTTGATTATATTACGCATACGCTGCACTTATTTCGGATGCCGTTATTTTTTATTATTGCAGGGTTTTGCAGTGCACTTTTAATAGATAAATCGAGCAACGCGCGCTTTTTACATCATCGCAGTAAACATATTCTACTGCCTTTTATTGTATTTTTACCGTTAAGCTTTGCCGTTTACTACCATGCCTTGAGTTTTGGAGCCGGTATAGCTAATCCAATACCGCCGATTTTTGCTGTGTTTAAAGTTATTAAAGAACCTGTTGTTAGCACTATGCACTTATGGTTTTTGTGGAACTTATTCCAGTTTTGCTTAATTCACTGGTTGTTGAAAACAACTAACTTATTAGGCAATAAATTCGATGCGCTTAGCGCTCATCCTTTATTTATGTGGGTTGTACTTCCCATCGTGTTAACGTTTTCATTAATGGGGCAATCTATTCCATTTCCTGCTCCTGATAAACTCACGCCACAGTTATGGTCGTATGGTTTTTACGGCAGTTTTTATTGGTTGGGAGTGGGGCTTAATACAAAACAGCAGCTCATTTGGTCATATCATAAGTACTTATGGCCTCTTATTTTGGGTGTTGCACTATCACTGACTGGTTATTTTTCTTTATTACCAGCCGCGCCAAGCTTAGATGACGTGATTGCCGCCGCAACTACGGGGTATTTTGCCGCAGCGGGAGAGCTACATGTATTGCATGTTTTATCACAAGGACTGAGTGTTATTTTGTTAACCGCCATAACGTTTTTACTTGGGCATCGTTTTTTAAATCACCAAAGTAAGCTCAGTCGCAGCATCTCAAATGCATCATATTGGATTTATTTAATACATGTGCCAGTGCTGATTTATATTCAGATGCCATTGATTAATACTAATTGGCCAGTTTTAGTAAAGTTTATAGTTAGCGTGGTGGTTACATTACTTATTGGTCAAGTAAGTTATTTATTATTAGTTAAAAATACGTGGTTGGGCGCACTACTTAACGGTAGGCAAACCAAGAGAAAGGTAATACAGTCAGCTTAAATGTTGTCACTTGGTAATGACTTAAAAGTAGTACTACATAAAGGAATACTATTATGCATGCAATAACAATCAAATCGACCATCGCCACGATTCAACAGGGGGCAATCAAAGCCGACGGCAAATTTTGGCTAACCAACACCGATATTCATTTTGCGCCGTTGAATGCACAATTTGGGTTAGGGCCTTATATGTTTGCACGGTGTGAAATTGTAAAAGTGAGTAAGTGCTCTGGTAAAGTTGCGGGTATTTTGCCTTATACACATGATGCAATTGAAATCGTATTAAAAGATGGTAATAAATATCAATTCATTGTCTCGAATCCAATTGAGTGGATTAAATTAATTAACCAATAGTTTAAAGTACAAACGCTGGTAGTCCATAAAAGTAACTATTGTTTTAATGTACCTAATAATGCACGATAAAACATGTCACTATTTTATTGGGTATAGAGTAAGCACATGGATTTGATAAATACGCTTTTGCTTAAGCTGTGTTTGGGTAAAAAAGCCGAACCCCTCGTCGTTTTAGGGAAAAAACTATCAAACAACAATGACGCGGTAGTTAAGTCGCTTGAGTTATATTGTTTTACGCCTGATGCGTATTTCGACGATATTAGTGAGTTTGAGAAAGACAATTGTTTTATTGAATCTGTAGATGATATAACCCCTGTTGATGCATTAGTGAGAGCGCTGAGTAGTGCAAATGCCGTTGTTTGTGTCGATAATCGCTCTGAGCCTTTGCTTGTTTTGTCACTACTACAAAAGCTCACGCCCATTGGTTTTGAAACGTCAGGTTTGTTTAAAGATCTTGAGGCTTTTTACAGGGAAACAAATTATGGTTTTGGTGCTTTAGTTGGTAGAGAGTGTGTTGAGCATTCCCCTACGCTGTTTGATTGCTTGCAATCAGTGAAACTTAAAATGCTTGCAATAAATGATGGTTCAGATGCGTTAATTTTGTTTCTTTGCCATGAAGATGAACACACACAAGTGATTGAGCTGGCTAACAAAGCCCATATAAACCTCTACTTTGAAGAGATGTAAATGCTTACTTAAGGGGGCAGGAGGTTATATTAATGAAAATTGACCTAGAAGCGTAGAGCGCAACATGATTGATATAACCGTATGCAGATGAGCAGATAATCACAGTGTGTAGTTATAAACTTAAGATTTATTGAATTAGATAATTCACAGTAATTGATATTTGAGTTACTTATTTATAAGGAATAGCATGAATAAAAACTTATTACTCCCTTGTGTTGCTTTGCTGTTTGCAGGGTTCAGTGTTAATGCAAATAATCAGGTGTTATCTGTTGACCAAGTTGCACTGCAAGGCGTGCAATTCGCATTCGAGAATGATGCGCATACTAGACCAAAAAACAGTGATTTTACGCTGCTCAACACCGTGCTTATGAGTAGTGAGCAAGGTCATCGCGTAGCGGTTGTTACGGTACGTAATGACGCTTCTGGATCTCGAATACTCGAAGGTTCACACCTTATGGCACTGTTTGCTGATGGCCAGCGCAAAGCTCCTGTATCTATGACTGAAGGAGTTAAGTTAGACCGAGGTGAAAGACGTTCATTTACGGTGTCGTTTGGTGAGGCTGACTATCCAATCTTAAGCGTTTACAGTAGTAATGATATCGAGTAGAAAAGTTAAAAAATCATCATTAATTTATGTGCTTTTATGTTGGTAACACCCAGAACAGTGTTAAACACGAGCGAAGTCTTGGCCATTAACAGGCTTTAGATCTGCATAGGTGATAGGCCGCCAATATACTTATAATCAAAACGAGTCGTGGGGTAAATTCCCACGCATACCGTTCTACCGAAAGAGCCCGCCTTTATCGGCACTCACTTGCCAATTTCTGTGCAATTATGAGTGATTTTTTCCCAAGTAAAGGCCAGCTTTGCATCAACCCTTCATGTATTAGTAATAGCTCATCTTCATAACCTTTAAGATCTAGAGCATTCGCTAACCTATTGGCCACTTCAAATTTATGGCGAGTTAATAGCTCTGATAAAGCTTCACTGTTTGGGTAGGCTGCTACTGCATTGTGGAATAGGCAGCCGCTTGGGGCGTATTTGTTCATCCAGAATTCTATTTGACTAAATACGTGCTCAGCTATCGGGATATCACTGTCATTTAATGAGTTGAAAATAGTGCTTAAATACCGAGTGTGACGGTACTCAAGTGCAGTGACTATCATCGCTTCTTTTGAGGGACAGTATTTATACAGGGTTCTTAAGCTTACCCCTGTGGCTTCTTTTAACGCATCAACACCTTGTTCTGCAAAGCCATGTTGGGCGAAAGCAGTTTCTAAAGCGCTGGCTATCTTTTCTTGAGTCTTGTTCATAGTTGACATGGTAAAACGATCACTCTACCATTGCAAGTAGAGTGATCGTTTTACTTTTGGGGTGAATGTGTTTAATAAGTTGAAATCAATACCGGTATTAGAAATAGGCTTAGTCGTCGCATGGAGTTCTGGCTTTATCGGAGGGACGTTGGCGTCTAATACTGGTTCCATTTTTACCGTTTTGTTTTGGCGGTTTTTAATCACCTCCGTCATTTTGCTCCCCTTTACATTAAAGGTTTAGCAAAACTAACTACACGGGATTTAATACAGCAATGTGTAATTGGTGGCTTTGCTATGTTTGGTTATCTAGCAACAATCATCGCAGCAATTGATATGGGCGTTTCTCCAGGAACCGCAGCGTTAATTGCCTCTTTACAGCCTATCGTCACCGCTGCTCTCGCTGGTATTGTGTTGTCTGAGAAGGTTGTTTTTAAACAGTGGGTAGGTTTATGCTTAGGGTTTATTGGTGTCGCAGTTACTGTAGTAGGTGGGTTAAATGATTCGCCGTTACTTGCTTACGCTTTGGCCTTACTTAGTATGGTATGCATTGTTGTTGCAACCTTTGTAGCGAAGGCGAGACCGAGTAAAGTGACATTATTGCCATCGCTTACTATACAGTGCTTAATCACCAGTGTGTTGTTTATGCCACTTGCCTACTTTAATGGCGGTATAGTACCCGAAATTAGCCTTAACTTTGCTTATGCAGTTGCTTGGTTCGTACTATTTTCTACTCTTGGCGCTTACGGACTTTATTGGCAGATCTTATCCAAAAGTTCTGCAACGCGGGTGTCGAGTCTTATTTATTTAACGCCACCCGTAACAACACTATGGGCTTGGATTATGTTTGGCGAAGCAATCACTGTACCTGCTATTTTAGGTCTGGGTATAAGTGCAGTGGGTGTTTACTTAACGCTGGTGAAGATAAAGGATAAAAAAGTCACAACAATACATCCTTGTAGTCTTACCAAGTAATTAGGGCGTGCAATCGGCAACTATAATTAAAAGCGCACAGGGCAGTGTGCGCTTTAAAGGGGGTCATGTGAATACTGCCATTGTTACAAACTATTTTACGTTTGGTATCGTGGAAAAAACTCGACCTAATGCTAGCTTAGGCTAAAACACTAGAATAACAATGATAGGTATCCCTTTTAAGCAATTTTATTTATTGCAGTAATTATTTTTACTATTAGTATGACGTTCGGTAAGTTTATTCAATTATTAAAAGGTAACCGACATGCACCCACACATTGCTAAGCTTTATGAAAGCGCGAATAAATCGCATAAGCTTATTATTGGCCTAATGAGTGGCACTTCGTTGGATGGCCTTGACGTGGCACTGTGCAAAATTTCAAACCATGGTATGAACACTAATATAGCATTGTTAGCGTTTGATACAGTGCCTTATGATGACGACTATAAACAAAAAATTAAAACGGTATTTGCCAAACGTGAATGCGATCTAGAGCAGGTAACTTTATTGCACCCATGGATTGGCCAGTTACATGGCACTATGGTAAACCAGTGCCTTTCAAAATGGGACGTGGCAGCTGATTCTATCGATGTGATCGCCAGTCATGGTCAAACAATTTATCACTGTCCTAAAAGCCAACATGGGCAAGACAGTTTTGGTCATGGCACGCTACAAATCGGGGATAGCGATCATATAGCAGTCACTACAGGTATCACCACTGTGGGGGATTTTCGTCAAAAACATATTGCTGCAGGGGGAGAGGGTGCTCCGCTTGCTGTTTATGGTGATTACTTGTTTTTTACCAGCCGTGATGAAAATCGCATTTTGCTTAATATGGGAGGCATTGCTAATTTAACCTATCTTCCGAAATCCGCAGATGCACGTGCCGTATTTAGCTCAGATATAGGCCCTGGGAATACCATTATGGATGCATATATTCAGCAGTATTTTAAGCCATTGAGCTACGATGTTGACAGTAAAATAGCGCGCCAAGGACAGATAAACCAAGCTTTATTAAATGCGCTGTGTGATGACCCGTTTTTTAAACAGCCTTTTCCAAAAACAACCGGCCCTGAAGTTTTCAACATGCAATATTTAGCACGTGCACAGGCCTTATCTAATACAACAGAGCTGAAACACAGCGATGTAATGGCCACTTTAACACGCTTTTCAGCGCAGGTAATTGCCGATGCAATTAACCGTAGTAGTGCAGCTCTAGATAGTGTGAGTGTATATGCCAGTGGAGGTGGGGTTCACAACCCATTGTTGATGGAACATATTCTATCTTTATGCCCTCAGTTAACGGCGATTCAAAATACGCAAGCACTGGGTATTAACCCTGACGCGAAAGAAGCCGTTTTGTTTGCCATTTTAGCGAATGAATGTCTCAGCGGGGGGCAGATGCGTTTTGGTAATACAGCACAAGGTATTCCCAATGTGACAATGGGCAAAGTTAGTTTTGCTGATTAGTCCTCGTTTACCAGTGCTAAAAAATAGATAATAACGCACTGCTACAACTAGCAAAAAAATGGCGAATCGAGTGGTTTTTAGGTGTGTTAGCTGTCGCAGGTAGCTGCTCAACATAGCCTTTTTCGTGCGGGGTGATCACAACATCAAACTGGGCACTGTCTTTCAATGTTGCATGTAAACCATGCAGCATTAACTGCATCACAAACTCATTGCTGCCTTCAGGCACATCTATTTTAGATAACACTAAATTGACTTCACCAGCTTCAAGGTCTTGTTGAGTAACGGTGTGCGCTGCTGTGTAACGGGCATTTCTTGCAAGCAAATGGGTGACATTAACTGAAATAATATCATTCTCATGGGCGTCATCTGGTAAAGCGCAGACAAGGTTTATCTCGTGCTGATCATTAGCAACTAGGTGCAAGCTATCGAATTCAGATGTGTGGGCCATTGCAGCCGACAATGGATCTTCAAGAGATTGTAATGCGAAGTTCAATCTCACATGAGCGGTGTTCATTTAATTCAGTCGTCTTTTAGTCGTTATACCAATTCGCTTAATTAAGTATTATTGCGGATTGGTATTATTTAAATTGAATAGAAATTATCCTTTAGTTAGATTACAGAATTATGACTGTTGAATAAATCGGCATAGTTTATCGACCAAAACATGAAATTTTGTTTTTCTGTTCCAAAACATGAAACGGTTTATTACAAGGCTGCTATAGTAAGCTTTTGTTGCAGAGTAATTTTTATGTAGTTTTTAACTAACTATGGGCCTTGTCATCAAAACACGTCACTCAACCATTAGAAGCCCCCTCTAAAAAACAGCATATCCTCTTGTTATATTTTTCGTAAAATTAAATTGAACAATTGACCCGAAATAGGAACTCGGCTATTTTTGATGTATCAATAGAAATAAAGTTAAGACGAGTTAAGCTACAAGTTTGTTAGGTTTACTAATTAGTTAAGGATAGAAAATTGAATTATTCAAAATAGTTAAAAAAGACATTTCCTAATTTGTGTGATACGCCAGAACAAACACTTCAATCATATATCGGTGAAGCAAACTCTAATAGTCAACTGTTCAGAGAGTTTATAAAAGTATTAGGATTTTTGTTTTTTGTTATACCGTTTAATTTGTTTCTTTTGGCTTCAGGAGTTCAGTCGCCGCTATATTGGGTGCTACTGCTAGCCTCTTTCTTGGTTGGTAGCTTTTTTTCTGTTTATTGTGATCAGCTATTAATTAAAAAGCGTTTACGCAAAGTTGCCAATGAAATCAGGTACAAATAAGTCAAGGCCAAGAGATGGCGTAGATCCAAAGGAATTAATAAAGATGCAAACAGAAGTAGGTTTGATTGAATCAATGTTACAGTCAAAAACACTCACTATATTAGTGATCGTTGCTCTAACTTTGATTGGTGGCTTTTTTATATTTTTATCTAAAATGGCTAGCTAGAGACTGTCAATAAATGAATGGGGTAAAATTTTTCCTTTTGTGTGAGTGATTTACGTTTGCTCGGCTATACCTTAGATAATTAGATGGTTTTTTAATTACATTGTTCGTGAGTAAACAAGACAGTGGTAAAACCAGAGCCTTATAACCATTCAATCTTTTACACCCATCGACTATCCATCTTATTCTACAGTTGCTTGCGTTTAGTGGGGCATAACGACATAAGTACGCTGTACTGCAACAGAATCAATTTGTTGTGATTCTTTAGGTAAAGATTTTAACCTAAACCAAAAAGTTAATAATGAAATTCAAGGTAAATATACTATTCAACAACCTAAGCATTTTTTGTAAGGGTTTTAACCACAAGGAAAGTTATGATTAAATCTATTTTAGTAATATCGGCGCTTGTTTTAGCCAAGTTTGTTACTGCCGAAGAAATTACTGACGTGTCTGAGCTTACAGCGCGTTTGGACGATGCCGTTCCCAAAATTTTAGATAAACACAAAGCACCGGGTGTTGCAATTGCGCTTGTAAATGGTAATGGACTCGTTGGGTTTCGCTCCTATGGTTTTGCAGATGTAGCAACGAAAACACAAATAACTCAACGTACAATGTTTAATGTAGGTTCGATTTCTAAGTTGGTGACTGCGTGGGGGGCAATGCAGTTAGTCGCCCAAGATAAAGTCGATTTAGATGCGCCAATTAATCAATATCTTAAACGCTGGCAGATTCCTAACGCTGAGTTTGACGTACAAAAAGTAACGTTAAGAAATATCCTATCTCACACTTCAGGTTTGTCGCTGGGACCCTATTCAGGGTGGGACTCTCGTGAAAAGTTATCCTCTATTGTTGATTCACTAAAAGGTGATAACAATAATGCTGGACCCGTTGAACTTATTCATGCGCCAGATACAAAGTGGTCTTATTCTGGTGGTGGGTATTCAGTGGTGCAGCTGCTAATTGAAGATGTATCCGGCATGACATTTGATGACTACATGCAGAAATATGTATTCGGCCCACTAAATATGCAGGATTCTACTTTTATTATTACTGAAAAGGTAATGAATAAGTCGGCAACACCTTATGATAATACTGGCAGAATAACGGGTATGGTGTACTTCAACGAAAAAGCTGCGGCAGGTTTACAAACTACCCCCATAGATTTAGCACGCTTTAATATGGCTGTATTACGCAACAAAGAGGGTCATTATAACGGTTTAACATTGTTGTCAGAAAGGCTTATTGATCAGATGATAAAGCCAGCTCCGAATACTAATGGACGTTGGAGTATGAGCTATGTCGTGGACGCAGAAAACAATAGTCTCGGCTTTGCTGGGTTTAATCGGGGTTGGGTTTCGCTATCACGCTCTGTCACCGACTTAAACTTTGGCTATGTGATATTAAATAACAGCAGCATTGGTGCTGTAAATAATGAAATTGATAGCCTTATTCTCTCTACTGTTAAGTAGAGTCGTAATTAAAATATAAGCATTTAGCGAATAAACCGCTTAATGCATTTACTATTTTTATCAGGAAGTTTGGTGGGGTATCTCACTTAATCTATAAAAAGGAATTTATTTTGAGGGTTTATTTTAAAGCACTTCTTTTGGTAGTGGCTCTTAGCTGCTTTACTTTCAGTACCTATGCCAATGAGGCTAAATCATTTATCAGCTTAATTAAGACTCACTATCAAAGTACATCTTCTATTGAAACCTTTTCATTAACTCATAGTTATTTAGGACGAAGTGATCCTTATCAGTCATGGGATTTTCAAGCGCCTACACGCTATAAAGCTTTTAAAATCACCGAGATTGATACTAAAAAACAGCATTACTATCAAAATGTTGTTCATAATTTTACTGGAGGCCAGTATTTTGATGAAGTGCACTTTCAAAATGATGAAGAAAGCTTACGTTACGAACGCAATGGGATTTCTTTAGGTAAAAGTGCAATTGAACAAAGCGTGAATAGCTTTATACGGTATAAGAATCTCACGTTAATGAATTTAGATTTTATGGCAGTTAGGCCGTTAATAAATGAAGTGAATACTGATGAGAAAATAGCATATCATCAGGATGATAAGGCCAATACAGTGACGTTAATTCACCGCCCATCTGAAAAGAGCACAATGGAATATGTATTTAATATTGAGCCTTTGCGTTTAGTGTCAATCACCAATAAAAGTAGAAAGCGCATTTATCTTTATGACGACTACAGATATAACAATGGTTTCTATTTTGCTCATTCGCTCATCAAAAAATATAATGGGGACGTCAATCCTAGTTTTATTACTCGAATTGAAAAATTTGAAGAAATAGATCAAATAGATACAGAAAAGTTAATGCTACCCGCTGGCTACTTTAAAGCTGCTTCAAGCAAAAAGTTAGACCTCACGGTTAAAGCGATAGCCAATGATCTCTACTTAGTCACCGATGATTTAGCAACTAGAAACACCCTATTGAAAATAAATAATAACGATATTACAGTGTTCGGTGTGTCAAGAAATACTAAATCATCGAAACACGTAATCGATGCTATTAAACAGCGTTTTCCAGCTAAAAACATTACAGCGGTCTATGTTACTCACCCCTACAGTGACCATATTTCAGGTTTATTACCTTATGTAGAGCAGGGCGCGGTAATTTATGCGGACGCCTATACTGTTAATGCTATAAAAGCCTTTCCCCGTTTTTCTAAGGTAATAAAAAAATTCAATTTTAAAACGCTCTCCAATGAACAAGTTATTGATGGTGTACGTTTTTACGTTTTAGAAAATACACGGTCAAAGCGTCAAAGTTTTGCCTTTTTTGAGCAAGATGGGATTATATTTCAAACTGACTTTTTGGAAGTCGCTTTCGATAATACCATCGCTAAAATACTGCCCAGTTATAGTAAGCGATTTATAGAGTTTGTGAGAAGTGAGCAATTAAAAGTAAATCGCATAGTAGGGTTTCACCGAAATAATAACATATTGCCAGAGGTTGTTAATCAGTCTTATCAAGCCAATACTATGTGACGCAAGATACCCTACATATTGATTAATTAGGGTTCCTAACAGCTTGTTCATTTTAGCTTTACTCATTTTTTTGCAAGCGAGCACCGTACGCTCATGAGTGCGTTGAAGTTGTAGAGTTGTTTTTTGGTTCCAAAAAGCATCAGCTTACATGGGTTGACCATTGTTTGCTGGAGCAGCAAATGAATTACCTTACAGCTTTTAAAAAGTTGAAATGCCGATTAAGCTACATAGTTTAGAGCTGTAGTTTCAGTTTATTGTAAAGGGCGAGATCATGGGTCAGTAGGTGTTTGGTCTCAATATTAACGATTGCTGATTTGGCTGTGTCGGGCAGCTTTTTCTTTATAGCGATTTGAGCAATACGTAAATTTGTTAAGCTTTGGTATGACGCTTCATTTATCGCTTTTGCTTGTAAGATGACATCTTGAAATAACGGTAATGCTTCATCTAAACGACCCATAAAATGCAGTGCGCGCGCTATATTATAATGCGCCATAACTAAGTAATGAATATCATCATCTTTTTTTGCATTTTCTAATGCTATTTGTAAATAAGTGAGTGTAGCGTCTAAATCATTTTGTTTATGGGCTAGGTAACCTAATATTGTATAAATTTGTTTTTTTATATGGCTATTAGGGTGATTGTTAAACTTGGTTTCCAGCTCTAACAGCAGTGATGAGCCTTTTTTATAATCACCGGTATACAGTTGAAAGGTGGCGTAATCAATAATACTTTGCGCATCCCATTGTGCCATGTTTGAAAATGCGGCATCGACACTTTCAATATATTCACTTAAATCTGCCTCTTCATCTTGGCTTGCAAGTTTTACTTTGTACATATAACTGTGTATTTCAACCCGCTTAGGCAATGAAGGCAGAGTCAGCAAGTCGTCTACTTCTTTATGTAAACGGTTATATTCTTGGGCTTTAAATAGCAAATCCATTAATGTGAGTTTTTGATGGAACCAAAGGTGTGTCGCAGCAGGCGTGTGCGTTAAAGTGGCTGATAGATCAGCAATACACTGTGATAAATTTTTCTTACAGGTATCGGTTTTAAGTTCGCTCGCTAAGGCAAATGACAAAAATGAACTTAATGTAAGGCAAATTATTACAACTTTTGAGAACATTTTGCTGGTAATTTATTTCCTAAATTTATCTTTCAATAAGATAGACTATTTTACTGAATAATATAAGTCATTATGTTTAAGAATGACAAAACAGATCATAAATAGTGCTGATTTGACTTATTTCGAACATGAATGTCTTTTAAGCTAAAGAGCATCTTTAGTAAGTTTAGTTTTTTTAAATATCGGGAGTTTATTCACTTGAATAACCTCCAGTCCAATTAGTGTGTTGATTTTGTTTATGAAGTTATGTGTAATGAAGTCAGAAAAGTTAACTGCTGGCATGGAAGTATATATGAATATTTGGCTGATTATTGCGGGCGCATTAAGTGCACTTGCTGCTGTGTTACATTTGGGTTGTATTTACTTTGGTGCTACTTGGTATCGTTTTTTTGGTGCTGGCGAATATATGGCAATACGTGCAGAGCAGGGTAGCATTGAGCCTACATTAATAACATCTGCAATAGCATTAGTGCTCTTAACATGGTCGTTGTTTGCTTTTTCTGCCGCTGGACTTATATTTAAATTGCCATTTGTGCGCCCAGTTTTGATGCTTATTACATTTGTTTATTTAGCACGAGGCGTTGCCGGGTTCTTATTCATTAATAACCCATTAGGGCGCTCGCCTGATTTTTGGGTTTGGAGTTCGCTAATATGCCTAAGTTTGGGCGTAGTTCATTTAATTGGCTTAAAACAACAGTGGACAAACCTTTAAACTCTTACTTTTAAGCGACACCTTTTTATACGCTAATCACCCGTTAGTTTATGTATCACGTTTATGAGCGCTTTATAGCGTTCAGGCAACGTTCTGTTTTTCTTTTTCACGGTATAAAGCGTTTCAATAACCGGGGTTGGCGGTTTAATAACGGTGAGCAGTTCTTTTTGAGCAAAATTCTCAAGCGCGTTTTTTGGTAATACAGTAAAACCTAAGCCTTTAGCGACAGGTGAAAGAATTTGACTGAGCTGATTAATGTAGCTGACAACGGGAATGTCTGTGGGAACTAATTTTTTTAGGCTAGGTTCTTGGCATTGCTCGAAGTACATCGATAGGTAATGCTTGGCATCTGGATGATCGACTAAGCCTTGATTTATAAGTGTTTCTGCTAATGTGCCAGTTGGTGCGATATTTTTAGGTAGCACTAAACATAGCTCTTCATTTGCGAGCTTATTTATATCAAACTCACGCATATTGGGTACGTCGGTGACAATGCCCAATTCTATGTTACTTTTTTGAATGTCATTTAAAATTTGGTGATTAGGCGCTGCAGTTAGTTTGATAATAAGTGAAGGATGACTCATTTGTAAATCTAACAAAGCAGGATACAGTAAAAGCGCCATTGAGCCTGAACAGGCAATGGTGCAGTTTCCAGCATGTGGGTTATCAAATGCTAATGCCTCAAGGAGTGTCTGCTCGTTCTTTTTCAAGGTGGTAGCATAATCATAAACTAGGCGACCTTGCTCAGTTAAATCGAAACTTTTTTTATCTCTTTTTATCAGTGTAAAGCCACATGCTTGCTCAAGCTTACTTACCTGTTGGCTCACACCTGGTTGAGTCATAAATAGCTTTTCAGCTGTTTTAGTAAAGTGCCCAGTGTTAATTAAGGTTACAAACGTATTTAACCAAATAGGGTTTAGCATGTTTCACCATAATCTTAAGTTATTAAAGTGATTATATTTGATAATTTAATTTAATCAATCTTCTGCTCTACACTGGTGTTACTGATTTAATAGTTAAGCAAACTTTTGTAGGAGAAAGCGATGAAAATGAATCATGTAGGCCTAATGGTTGGTGATATGGACAAGGCGGTTGAGTTTTACACTGAGGTGCTTGGTTTACGCATAATCATGAATAATACCAAGGTGCAAGAAGAAAGAGAAACCGCCATTGGCAGAATGTGCATTGCTGTTTTTGGTGAAGGTTTTAAAGGGTTTAACATTGCACACTTAGTAACAACAGATGGTATCGGCGTTGAGTTGTTTGAAATGAAAGAGCGAGATCAACGCCATCATGTTGACTTTTCACGGTTGGGGATTTTTCATTTTTGCTTACAAACTGACGATTTTGAAGGTGTAATGAAAAAGACAGAGGAGTTTGGTGGCAAAGTTAGAATGGATGTCATGCGATATCACCCTGAAGATGACAATAGACCTGCAAAAATGGTGTATCTAGAAGACCCATTCGGCAACCTATTTGAACTTTATTCTCATACCTATGAAGAAACGTACTCTTCAGACTATGATTAAGTAATCCTTAGAGCGACAATTGAGTCGCTCTTTTTGTACGTAAAGAGAGGTCGTTAGTTATTTTTAGAGTGTTACATAGCGGGGCTCTTTAGGATGTGTTAAGTTTATTAATACTTGTTATGTGGCATTTTCATCTAGTTGTAATCTTAAGGAGTACAGGCTTTGGAAGTGGTAATTTTAGTTACGTTAGTAACGGTTTGGGCAGCCCTTATGTTACGCTCAGTGATGGCTGAATATACTTATTATCAATCAGTTAAAACTCGTGAGCCGCAGATATGGCAGCAGCTAGGTGCTCCTCGTTTTCTTAAAGTCCCGATAGTGTTTGTTTCAGCCAAGGGCAATAAGTTGCTAAAACAGGTAACCGATACTACAGTGCGTGAAAATGCATTAAAGCACCACCGTGCCGGCAGACAATTTTTGTTTTATATCGTTGCTGTATTGGTTATAGGTATTGTTTATTTGAAACTGACTTAATAGACTAGCAGAACTTTTATAATTAAAGAATTATATGCCTGTGAAGCCTATTTTTATCATTGTTTTTTTACTGTGTACGTTTGCTACTACTGCAGAGAATAAATTTGAAATCCCCCGCAGTAATATCGTCGAAATTAAAGACCCTCTTTCTGGCCGTATTTATCGTCTTTTCGTTAAATTACCGCGGTCTTATGCAGCAAACAGTAATAAAGCTTATCCAGTTATTTATTTAACGGATGCGATGTACAGCTTTCAAGTTGTGTCTGGCGCTACCCGCTTTGCGATGAACAGTGCAAAAATGGACGAAGCCATAATTGTGGGTATTTCATATTCAAAAGGATCACGAGGTCCATCAAGCCGAGTGCGCGACTATACTCATCAGGTAGCCCTTAATTGGAAACTAGAAACAGGTAAAGCCCAAGCGCATGCTCAGTTCATTAAAAAATCTGTTTTTGGCTATCTTAACAAGCACTACAGAGTGAGTGGTTCGCGTACTTTTGTTGGTAATTCTCTTGGTGGGTTATTTGGGGCGTATATTCTTTTTACTGATCCAACTATGTTTGATAATTATGTGTTGGGCAGTCCTTCAACTTGGTACAAAAATAACGATATATTGAATGTTAAAATTACGCCAAGCCTGCGCTCTCATAAAGTGTACATTGGTGTGGGAGAGTATGAAACGCCTGAATTTGACTCGCCAGATCACGATATGGTTTTAGGCGCCAAACAGTTAGGGTTGAAATTATCTGATCCGCTATTGCCACATATTCAGGTAAGACTTAACGTTACTCCAGGTGCAAGTCATGAAACAGCGTTTCCTACTACCGCTACTCAAGGCCTGTATTGGATATTTAAAAAGTAATAATACAAAATTTGATTACGCGCAATCCAACGTATTTTATTTCAAGTCATTTAGGTACTTATGCAAGTTTAATACTATATTAATATTAGCAGTACTTATGTTGAATAAGTTAATATGTACCTAAAACAACTCATGATGCAAATTTTGGCGTTTCACAGGGATTTAATATTAAGGCGTTATTTTGCCGCATTGGCTATCCCTTTTAATTCCAACTGACAATCGTATCGTGAGATGGCTTGGATATAGGTAACGTATTGGCGTATCTTATCCACTTGATCAGTGCTAATGCATCGCTTTGCACGATATTAAAATCATGCCTTTTGGATGGAGTTATTTTGAGAACAACAATAAACATTATTTTTAGTGTCGTTTTTCTATTTGTTGTTATTTTTCCCCTCCGAGTATGCGCTGAAACAGTTACTCTTAATAGCGATACTGCGTTAGTCATTAATGACAATAATTTGTGGAAACGGCTGCCTGATAAGTTTGACCCACATAATATTGATGCGATAGATGATTGGTACAATAAACAGCAAGCTGTTGATTCAATTATTGGTAAGTCTGGGCGTTTTGTTACCAAGTTAACTGTCGTTGCTAACAGCACCGAGCGATGGTTTATAGTGCCCAAAACTAATTTTATTGACCAAGGACTTGGCTATTATTTTAACCCCATCGATTCAATCGTTATTACACAAGAATTTTCTCAGTTAGCAGATAATAAAACACCGCAATTACTGCACTTTCAAGCATTTAGCCTTTCTATGAATAAAGGTGAAAAAGGGGAGCTTTGGGTGGTTATTTCAGCACAAAAATACCCATCCCCTGTGTCTATTAAATTATTAAATAGTGAATCGTTTTACCGTTTTCAAACTGTTAATAATGTATTGTCGGTTGCGGCTATTTTTGCCATGTTACTTTTAGCTTTATTAACATCATTTATTTACTTTGGTACCCGTAATCGTATTGCGATAACGTGTGCTGGCTACTTAGGCTTTCATGGGATTGGATGGGCGGTGGCATCAGGATTAATTGATGATTTGCTTAATCTCTCCTTCAATACTGTTTATTTAGGCATGTATATTTTCCCATTAGCCGTCGCTTTTGCCGCCCAGTTTGTGTCTGATTTATTTGAATGTAAGGAGAATCATCGCAAAACGTATAAGTTTTTACATTGGCTAACTATTGCCAGTGCAGTCGCCGCAGGTGTGATTGCGTTTACTTCTTTCTCATTTGCTTTTGCTGTTTCACATATATTTGCAATGCTTTGGATAAGCGTGACGATTGTTATTGGCGTTTATATGCTCAAATTAAAAGACTTTAGAGCGAAGTACTTTTTATTTGGTAACGTGCTTTATGGGTTGTCGCTTATTTATTACATGCTATCTCATAGTGACATTTTTGGTGAGCTTGACTATGCTGAGTCGTTAGTTGTGTCTGCATTGGCCATTGATTGCATGTGTATTATGCTCTCTCTCACTGAATGGTTTAAGATAAAACAATCAGAATATAACCGTAACTTTTACTTATCGCGCTTAGATCCACTGACAAAGTTAGGCAATCGCTATGCATTGAATGAGGGGATCTCAAAATTAGGGCCACACTATGTGGTGGTTTATTTAGATATTGATGGTCTTAAAAAAATAAATGACAACCTAGGTCATGGCGAAGGCGATAAGCTTATCACTTTCGTGGCTAAATATTTACTAGAGACATTTGCCGCTCATGGCAGTATTTTTAGAACAGGCGGCGATGAATTTGTTATGTTGCTACCTTTACTTCGCTTTGAGCAATTAACGAGTAAGTTAGAGAGCACGCAAAAGCTATTGGATATATTGCCTGACAAAATTCACGAAAAGTGGGCGCAAGCAGGCATTAGTTATGGTATTTGTAATAGTGCTGAGCAAGACACGCCCTCGAAGTGTTTATCACAAGCGGATAAGCGCATGTACCTGCAAAAAGAGCAGCATCGTACAGAGCACAACGTATTACAACAATAATAAAGGAACATAAAATGTTTAAACAATTTCTATTGGTGCTTGCACTGTTCGTTGCACCTTTAGCCATGGCAGATAAAGGCCCTTTTGTGGGCGAAATTTCAACTACACGTTTATTGGCTGATTATGCAAAGTTTAATAAGGAGTTTACTGTGTTTACTCCTTCTAATGATGAACTTGCAAAAATTCAACAGCTTGATGGTAAAGATATTGTGGTTCTGTTTGGAACCTGGTGCCACGATAGCGAACGTGAAGTACCTCGATTACTGAAGCTTATTGCGCAGTCTGAGGTGGCACTTAAAAGTTTAACCTTGGTAGGCGTAGGATACGACAAGCGTGACCCGCAAGGAATTGCACAGCAATACAATTTAGAGTATACCCCAACAATGATTGTGCTGGATGACGGAAAAGAGATTGCACGCATGATTGAAAAACCAAAGGTCTCATTAGCCAGCGATCTGAGTCAATTTAACTCACTATAATGGGATATACCCATTTAAAATCAGGTTAAATAAATATTGAGAGCGGTATTGTTAGTATGTTTAAGCAAGTAATACAGTTAATTGATGAGGCAAATAGCCACGATCCAAATAAAGAGCAGTATGCACACGAGATTTGGCCAAAGGAGCGGTTATATTCAGAGCATATGACCAATATGCTAGATCGCTTTGCGCCAGGAAGCGATCAATTAATGCATGTTGCAGTGCGTGCCCAGCATATTGAGCGCTGGAAATCGCCACGCAGTGATTATCCTATGAATAAGCAAGGTTATCACCAATGGCGCAGTGCGCTTTATACTTTTCATGCCAGTACGGTTGTTAAGATAATGCAGCAAGCGGGCTTCTCACTGCAACAGCAAGACCGTGTTTATGCAGCAGTGGCTAAGCAACAAATAAAACGCAACCCAGACAGCCAACTGGTTGAAGATATTGCAAGTCTTGTGTTTATAGAGCACTACATGTTGGCATTTGCAGCAACCAAGCCTGACTATGATGAGCAAAAGTGGATCGGGATTTTACAGCGCACGTGGCAAAAAATGTCACCACAGGCACATGAATTTGTACTAGCCGGTAACATTACATTGCCAGCACCTTTAGTGCCATTGATTGAAAAAGCGCTGGCAGATAACTAAATTAACCAGCGTTTAGTCTAAATTATCAGTGTAAATGGATAACTTTAAGGGTTACAAAGTTGACAATACATGGGGGGCCCCTTCGGCGTGTTTACTGTGATTTATATACTCTTTAACTTGTTTGGTTGGTAGTGAACATTGCGCGCATATTAGCCCCGGTGGGGGCTTTTTAAATTACAAAGTTTGCTGTATCACACCAGGGCATTTGGCGTTGAGCCGCTTTGCTAAGTCTTTCGCGGTGTTGACAATCATAGCTTATCTTTGCGGGCTGTTCATTGCCCTTAAGTCTGGCATGAGCTGTCTTATGAGCGGCTTATGATGATTAAATCGCGCCTGCAATTGGGTTCGATTTAGCACTTTTTCCAAAGCATTAGGCAAGGTTAATATCCAGTGCCGGTTTTAAATTGAGCACTCGTTTTCCACTGTTTTAGTGGTTACTTGCTCACCAATTGTTAAACCACGAGAAGCAAAAGTGTCTGTTTCGCTTGCGTTATAGCCTGCGGGGCTAACACAGGTGCATGGTTATTCGGCTTTGGCTATTTGGCTATGCCATGCGTTTTTGTACAAGCGTTCAATTTCATTGCTGTCTCCCCAGCGCAGTAGAGTTAACCAATCATTATCTACGAGGTTTTTAATCATGCTGTGCTTTTGATATATCGCAAAGATTGCATCACGTGGTGCGGCAATATATACACTCAGGCGTAAGGGCTCGTGCATCCATTGGTTGCCATTGTGAAGCGATTGCATAGCGAGTCCTATACGTAAGTCGCCACCATTGCCCTCAAATACGCCTATGTTACCCCCTACCGCATTATGTAGCACTTTATTGCCACTGCCGTACTTATAGTTATCAGTCACGGAGGCATTGTATTGGGTGTTGATCCAGTTTGTTACAATCATCGGAGCTGTCATAATTAACTCTAAAAGAGCAAACTCAGTATCGTGTTGCCATTGGTAATCATGTAAAAAGCTGCGCCCTTTTAAGTCAACGTCGCGGGTCCAGTTACGCGGTGCCACAATAAATGCAGCGTTATTTGCAAGTCCCCATTCAGGGCGCACTTGTGACCAATCATTAGCACGTTTTTGATAGGCGTGATTAATTTGATTGTGTGACGCATTCGCTAAACGTGGGTCGATGTGCTGCAAACGCTCTTGTTGAGCTTGTTTAGTGGCTGTTCGCAGCCATTGCGACATGGTTGGATTGAGTGATGAATCAAAAAGGGTGATTTCATCAGTTGTAGTATTGTGCAAAGCGGCTACAAATTGGCAATCATCAGGCAGTGATATACCACGGTTTTGTAGTTGCTTACGTACATCAGGCTCATTAAGTAAGGATGCTAATACTCGCACATTTACTTCCCCGGTCTGCCCGCCACATGCGCCGCAATCAAGGCCAGCAGCATGTAAGTTATTGGTACTGTGGCTGCCGTGTCCTACCAATAGTATTTTTTCTGCATACTCAGTAAGTCCCATTGCATTAAGCACGGTGTAAGCCAGCTCAGTTTTGTCCTCTGTATTGAGCTGAATGTTGTCTTTGCTCAATTGCCATTGAGTATCATGACAGTGGTGGTTTGACGTATTGTTTGCTAAAAAGGTATTTTTTAAAAGCTTGAGTGCATAGAGCCAACCCATTGATTCAACCATCGAAAACGCTGACGGAGCGGCTTTAGACCAATTTTGCCATGCGGCAGTTAAGCTGCGCTCTGCCGTTATTTTATGGCTGCCTTTTTGCTCGCTGACTTGAATGATCGGTTTTAATAAACCGGGCAATTGCGGACGTTTTAGCGCGCTTGCATTAGCTTGATACTCAATAGGTAAGCCAAAAAAACCGGCAAAGCCAAAGGTTTCAATTGTTTGACTTTGCGACTCTAGCGCACGACGCATGACCTCGGAGCGTACATCGATACAAAATACGGCTTGAAGCTGCACTTTGGCAGGTGTGGCTTTACTTGCATTAAGTAGAGTTTCATTTAACGTTTGCTGATAACTTAGTTCGTGTGCCTTAGCCCACACCCAACCTGGTTGTTGAGCTATTTTATGGTTATTGAAACGCTCAAATAGTTCAGCTTTTTCGTGTTGCCATTGTGAACGCAGTAATTGAAAGCTTTTGGAGTCATGTTGCTCAACGTATTGCCAAATAACTACGTCCCAGGCCATGCGAATTGCAAGCAGCTGATGCATTTCCTCATGAGGCTGTTGATACAAATCTCCTTGCCAGCGAAGATAAGCAAGCCATGATGCCCATCCATTAATATCCAGTAACAGTGAGTGGGCATAATATTCTAAGATATCTTCGCTAATCCCCAAGCAATCAATCGCCATGGCAATTAATTCATCTGCTGTGTCTGGCAGCTTAGCAAAATAATGGTTAAGGTGTTTTTCATCCATAATAATGCTCACACCCTTGTCAGCTTTGATTACTTTTAGCCAATGAGCGTAAAGGTCGTCAACCTGCGACACATTATTGCGATGCAGCATGGGGCCAAGTTGCTGATAATGGGCTGCACAAAACTGACTAATTTGCTGAATGATTTCATCATGCCAAGCCATTTTATGAGGGTCTCGTTGGGTATCAAGCAAATCTGAAATGTTATGCCAATGCTTAACTGGCAATTCAATATTAAGAGAGTCTTTGAGCTGCTCAATGGTCATATCGACGCCAAGTACAAAGGCGGCATCCTGTAGATGTTTATCGGTAATAGTATGCTGTTTATATTTTGCTTGGTAATACGCTTTGGGCATTTGTAGCTTGGCATTGCTAAGGGTGCCAATGCGCGCAGCAACGTGCTCTATCGGCATAGTACGCATTTGCCAAAATGGGTTTACGGCAATCATTTGGTCTAACGGCCAACTAGGTGCAATATAGCCACATACTGTGTTTAATATGTCTTTGTGTTTTGGGCTGAGCGTATTTTTTTCGCATTGTGCGATTGCTGCGTTCATGATTTTGACTCCAGTATCGTCACTATTTTAGTGTGATTTTTAGTATTTGTGCGCGCATTAACTGGCAAGCGAATAGGCCAAATTTTTAATGTGAGGCGGGTAAACCATTCATCCAAATATAACCCTGCAAATAACAGGGCTGAGAGGGCTTTTACTTTAGGATGTTGACTCTGATTTTTTAGTAGATAGCTCAGCCCGACTAACACAACAATAAGCAGGGTAGCCCAGTTATCAGCTGAGCTGAAAGCAGCTTCTCGCCAAACAGTGGTGCCGATAGCTAGAGTGAAAATGGCTTTTAAACTTATATAGCTAAGTGTTGCTATCACAGCTGCCATAATCGTGGAGATGATGACTGAGCCATTTGTAGTGCCATGTTTTGTTGCGATGAGCATTGTCAAAGCACACGTTAATAATAACCAAATACTTACAGCACCACTGTACCCGCTGAGATACCAAGCTAAACCAACAAGCACTGAAGACACACTAAAACCCAGTAACCAATTTGCAGTAGTGGGTACGTGTTCAGGAGCATGACGGCGCTTTATATCTTCATTTATCGCATTGCCTGCGTTTAAAAAAGCATAGGCCTTGTACATAGAGTGGGTGACTAAGTGGAGCAAGGCTAATTCAAATAGCCCTAGCGCGCATTCTAATAACATTAACCCCATTTGCGCGCTGGTAGACCAAGCCATCCTTACTTTAACACTGACTCGTGTTGTCATTACTAGCGCACTGATAACTGTGGTTAAACCTGCAACAACTAATACCAACCACTGTGCGACTGTCGCTTGCATAAACAAAGGGGCAAATAAAATCAGTAAAAAACCGCCAAGGTTTATAACCCCAGCGTGCAGTAATGCACTCACCGGCGTTGGAGCTTCTACCACTTGTATAAGCCAACCATGCAGAGGCAACTGAGCACATTTTATTAGTGCAGCAATCGCAATGAGCACGCCTGCAAGTTGTTCACTTACGCTAAGCGGGCCGCTGTTGTTAGTATAGGCAAGGCTCAAATCGCTAATAAACCACGTGTTATGAACGTTATAAAGTAAAACGAAGGCCAGCAGTAAGCTGGTTTCGGCTACACGAGCCACAATGAACTTTTTGTGCGCCGCGAGGGCTGCACGGGGTCTGTTTGGGTAAAACATAAGGAGTTGATGCAATGCCAAGCTAATACATACCCAGCCGAGCCAAAGCAATACTAAATGATTACTGATCACCACCAAGGTTACTGCAGACAATGTGGTGAGTAGCCAGCGCCAAAAATAATTAATGCGGGGCTCTCCTGCCATGTAATTTTGACAGAATTTGACCAAGCTTGTCCCTATAAACACAATCAGCGCAAGCATAATAAGCCGTGTGGGCGATAAAGATAAAAATGAATGGGGGGTAAATGAGAATACAGTGTGCGCAACAGCAACAGTTGTTACTAAAGCCGCATTGGCAATGAGCAAATAAAATAGATGTTTCCCATCGTTTGATTGAGTTTTGACGCCTACTTTATACGCTGTCATCATTAGGCTAACGGGGATTGTTAAAACCAATAATGACATGATTAATTCATTCATTGTCGACTCCTTTTAATAATGGAGCCAGTATGGCAAAGTTGTAAATCAAAGAAAAATAGATATAATCTAATCAATCGTTCTGTTTTAGTTAACTATATATGAGCCGTCTTAATTACCATCATTTATATTATTTCTGGCGCGTAGCGTTACAGGGCAATTTAACCCACGTTGCAAAAGAACTACACGTATCTCAATCAGCCTTATCCAGCCAAATAAAACAGCTCGAGCAAACTATGGATGTCAGTTTATTTGAGCGAAAAGGGCGTAGCCTAAATTTAACGGACATGGGCAAGCGTGTTTTGACATACGCAAACGATATCTTTAATACAGGCGAAGAGTTATCTTCTTTTTTAACGAAGGGAGTCATTGCGCAGAAGCAGCATTTGTCGATTGGCGTGCTCAATACGCTTTCGCGTAACTTTATTGAAGAGTTTATAAATCCATTGTTGAATGACCCTGACATTAGTTTTTCGCTCACCGCACGGCGTATGGATGGTTTATTGAATGGCTTAGCAGAGCATGAGTTAGATCTTGTGTTAACTAACAAACCCGTTGGAACAGAGCATTACGATCAGCTGTGGCAGAGTCAACTTGTGTCACGCCAACCATTAGCGATTGTTGGACCTGCTAATAAAAAAGTAATGAATGACTTTCCCGTTGGTTATGAAAATGCGCAATGGGTACTACCTAGTAAAACATCAGCAATTAGAGATTCATTTAATGCACTGTGTGCGCAGTGGCAATACAAGCCTGAAATTAAAGCCGAAGCAGATGATATGGCCATGTTACGTCTACTTGTACGCGACAGTGGTGCTTTTTCGGTACTTCCGCCAGTTGTTATTAAAGATGAAATAGAGCAAGGAATTTTATCGCAGTATCAGCGACTAACTGATGCTTATGAGCTGTTTTACGCAATTACTGCTCAGCGAAAATTTGTGCCCGAAATTTTAACGAAGCTATTGGCCAAAAGTGGTTAATTAACGAAGCGATTCATCCATATAGTGTCATGCTTGATGTGACAGAATTAAACAGCCACTTACTCTTGTGTTAGCGGCTGTTGTTCTGTTTGTACTTTTGCCAAGGTTTGTTTATTAACCTTGATAGCAAAGAGTGGCTCTGCATTTTTTAGCGTCGCTGATATTTCGGCTTTTAGTTGCAATTCGTGAGTTGTGTTCATTGCTTTTAAAGTGTGCGCGGTTTGTTGCTTTATCTGTTTATCTAATGCGATGTCAGCAGGGCTAAGTAGTAATAAAGTCAGTAGTAATGTGTTCATTGTCATCTCCTTATTTAGTTGGCTATAAATTAACTAAAGTTAATGACAAAACGGTGTTTCTAATATGTCTACTTGGTTAAGCTTTCATGGTATTTCGATGAAGGGTGACAGTTCAGGCTTGGTATAGGCAAATTAACGTTCCCTCTATTGCCCTAACATACGCATAATGCTGCGTTTCTCTAAAACTTGGAGAACAAAGTGGCTCGGCACCTGCAAGTACTGCTTTATCGTAACTTTCAATCAGGTTTGTACAGCTAAACCTTAGTTCAAAGCCTAGTGCTGGTTGCTTTGGATGTGCGCGAATATACCCTTGTTTAAAATGCGCTTGCGCGTAGGGGTGAGCGGCAAATGCTATTTTTATATTGCCAGTAGAGAGCTCTCCATATTCAGCGTTTTCACTTAATGAAAAAGTAACAAAGCCAAATGCTTGGTAATAAAAGTCTAAAGTTTCTTCAACGTCATCAACATAGATAACTTGGCTCATTAATTCCATATACAGCTCACTGATGTTCATTTATCTTCTAAATAAAGCACAGTTTTAGCGTATTTGCGAAAAATAAAATACTAAACTATTAATTTTAATAATAAAAAAACCTTACGAGTTCACTCAGTAAGGTTTTTAAATTGCGTATGAAAAGCGCTACTATTTGTTACGATTTTCTTTACTAAACGCGCGGATCTTACGTTTTTGCGAAAGCGTTACTTTGTTTGTACGCCCAGCAAATGGGTTGTCGCCTTCTCTAAATTCAATTTTGATTGGCGTGCCCATAATTTTTAACGCTTTACGGTAGTAGTTCATCAAGTAGCGTTTATAGCTATCAGGTAAATCGTGAACTTGGTTACCGTGAATAACGATACGTGGTGGATTATAACCACCTGCATGGGCATATTTAAGCTTAACACGACGGCCACGAACAAGTGGCGGCTGGTGGTCTGCTTGTGCCATATCCATGATACGGCGTAGCATGGCAGTACTGATACGCTTAGTCGCTGACTCGTACGCTTCGTCGATTGACTCAAATAAATGACCAACACCCGTACCATGTAACGCTGAGATAAAATGAATACGTGCAAAATCAATAAAGCCTAAACGACGATCAAGCTCTGATTTGATGCGATCTTTTACGTAGGTGTCTAGACCATCCCATTTGTTCACTGCAATCACCAATGAACGACCGGAGTTCAATGCAAAACCAAGTAAGCTTAAGTCTTGATCCGAAATACCTTCGCGTGCATCAACAACCACAAGTACTACGTTAGAATCTTCAATCGCTTGGAGTGTTTTGATCACGGAGAACTTTTCAACGACATCGCTTACTTTTTTACGTTTACGTACGCCTGCCGTATCAATTAATATGTACTCTTTGTCATTTCGTGTCATTGGGATATATACCGAGTCACGCGTTGTGCCTGGCATATCGTAAACAATAACACGTTCTTCACCGAGTATGCGGTTTGTTAGTGTTGACTTACCTACATTAGGACGACCAATGATAGCTAATTTAACTGGTTTGTCAGCAAACGCTTGTTGTTCTGCTTCACCGTCTTCTTCTGAGTATAAGTCAATGAGTTCGTCATCTCTGTCTTCACCATCATCGTTCTCTGCACTAAGCTGAGCGATTACAGGCTGTAACGTGTGTTCTAGCAGTAATGTAATACCACGGCCATGCGCTGCTGCAATATGGTGTACTTCACCTAACGATAATTGGTAAAACTCTGCACAATTAGAATCAGCATCAATACCATCGGTTTTATTGGCAACAACAAAGCTTTTCTTCTCTTGCTTGCGCAAGTGATTTGCAATGGCTTGATCGGCAACTGTCATACCCACACGGGCATCAACCAAGAACAATACGATATCAGCTTCTTCAATCGCTAGCAGCGACTGATCGGCCATTTCGATTTCAATGCCTTCTTCAGAACCATCAATACCGCCCGTGTCTACCACGATAAATTCATAGCCATCATAGTTAGCTTGGCCATATTTTCTATCTCGTGTTAAGCCTGGAAAATCGGCAACGAGTGCATCACGAGTACGTGTTAAACGGTTAAATAATGTGGATTTGCCCACATTGGGTCGCCCAACTAGAGCGATCACGGGAAGCATAAACTACCTCTTTAAAAAACAACAAAAGGCTTCGCAGTGCGAAGCCTTATAAAAATACATGTAGATTAGTGTGTTAGTTAGGTATGGTTACCGCACTAACTTCACCATCTCGGGTGTATAAAATCAGTTTATCGTCTGCAACAATTGGCTCAACAAAAAAGCCTGAACTGTCGAAGTCTTCGCGCGATACAAGCTCGCCTGATTCTTTATTTAGCCAGTGTAAGTTACCTTCTTGGTCACCTAATGCTAAATAATTCCCTGCTACCGCAGGCCCTGTTAAATACCAACCACGAAGAGCTGGTTGACTCCAGCGTTCAATGCCAGAGGTTTTATCTAATGCGTATACAACACCATCGCTATCAACAACGTAGATAGTCAAAGCGTCCATCGCTATTTCACGGTAACTGCTGTATTCACGTTTCCACACAACATTACCAGAGCGAATATCAACCGCTGCTAAGTTACCATTATAGGCGATAGCATAGGCATATGGGCCGCTAATAAGTGGGCGAGTGTCAACATCAACAAGACGTTCAAACTCAGATGCACCTTTAGGCGTTGCTATTTCAGCACTCCATGCAGAATAACCACTTTCAGAAATAAGTACGCTTAGCTTTCCAGTTTCAAGCCCAACCAGAACACCGCCATTAGCCACAGTCGGTGAGCTTTGACCGCGAAGTGTCAATGGAGGGACTTCTTGCTCGTGACTCCAACGCTCTTCACCGGTATCTGGATGAAGCGCAAGTAGTTTGCCCGAACCTAAATTAACAAAAATTAATCCATCACCGGCAGCAGGAGAAGCAAGTACTTCACCAGGTACGTTTTTACGCCATACTACTTCACCGGTTTCACGATCAAGGGCAATTAAAAACCCATGCTCTGAGCCAACAAATAATTTACCGTAGGCTTGTAGTATACCACCAGATAACTTGGCACTGATATCACTTTCCCATGGCCAAAATGTAGAATTCTCACGTACGTCCGTTTCCCAGAGCGTATCGCCAGTTTCAACTGATAGTGCTTCTATATCACCATCACGACTGGCTACAAAAACGTGATCTTTATAAATAGCTGGTGTTAAGCGTGAAAAGTAATGTTCTACCCCATCACCAATGCTTTCTTGCCATACAACGTTCGTTTCAAATTGATTAACGATTTCAGGCAATACTAGTTCTTCTTCGTCATCACTTGATGAGCAACCAACCAGAGTCGCCATACATAAAGCAATACTTGCCGCTGTTAACTTTTTCATGGTAACCCCTTATGCCGCTGGGCTAGTTACTGCTAAGTCATCAAGTTTGATTTGCAATAATGGGTTGTTTTCAAGGCCACCTGCATCAGCCGCTGTTTGATAAGCAACGCGTGCTTGCTCAGCGTTACCTTGTGCTAAATAAATGTCGCCTTTAATTTCAGCAACAGCCGCTTTGTATGCGTCATTTTGTGTTTTGTCTAATGTAGCTAATGCATCATCGTATTGTTTTTGAGCAACTTGTACACGCGCTAAACGCGTAATTGCTGTTGCTTTTAAGTCAGCGTTATCAACATTTGACATAACCCAAGTTAATTTCTCACTTGCTACGTCAAGTTGACCTTTTTCTACCGCTTCTTTTGCTGCAACAAATGACGCAAGTACGCTGTAATTAGAGTCTTTATTTTCAGCAATAAATGTATCGGCTGCGCCTAATACTTCACCACTTTCTACTAATGTAGTGTAAGCATCCGATGCACTTTCTGCTGTTGTAATTTGGTGCTGGTTATATGCTTTCCAGCCGTATAAACCGCCTAAACCGATAACAATACCTAGCGCAAGTGATACGCCATTTTCGCGGAAAAATCGTTTAATTGCTTCTGCTTGTTGTTCTTCTGTTGAATAAATATCCATTATTACCTCTAATGTTTTAGCTTTGTACTAGCTCAGCTAAAAGCGTTTTAACTTGTTCTAATTCTAAGGTGACTTGTTCTTTACGTTCACGTAAATATTTAACAGTCACTACGCCTTGTTCTAATTCGTCTTCACCGATAATTAGTGCCACAACAGCATCACTTTTATCTGCGCGTTTAAGCTGCTTTTTAAAGTTACCACCACCTGCGTGAACCATGACTCTAAGTCCTGGCACATCAGCACGTAGTTGAGCTGCGATTAGTGGGGCTTGGATACTAGCCTTATCACCCATTGCTGCCAAATATACATCAGCGTTGCGGCGTATGTCACCTACACATTCTAATGCTTGTAACAGTAATACCAATCGCTCAAGGCCCATGGCAAATCCAACGGCAGGTGATGCTTTACCACCTAGTTGCTCAACTAACCCATCATAACGGCCGCCAGCACAAACAGTGCCTTGAGCGCCGAGGCTGTCAGTGACCCACTCAAATACAGTTCGGTTGTAGTAATCTAAACCACGAACGAGTCGTTCATTTACCGTGTATATGACGCCTGCAGCGTCTAAACGTTCACATAAACTTGCAAAATGTTCTTTTGATTCAGCATCTAAATGTTCTGACAGTTTTGGTGCATCGACTAAGATGGCTTGAACATCAGGGTTTTTGCTGTCTAATACTCGCAATGGGTTTGAGTGCATACGACGCTTAGAATCTTCATCTAGTACGTCAACATGTTGTTCTAAATAGCTAATTAGCGCATCACGGTATTGTGCTCGGGCTTCATTTGAACCCAGTGAATTAAGTTCTAAGCGAACATGGTCACTGATACCAAATTGTTTCCATAGTTGTGCAGTAAGCAAGATAACTTCTGCGTCGATATCGGGTGTTGCAATACCGAATGTTTCTAGACCAAATTGGTGAAATTGACGATAACGGCCTTTTTGAGGACGCTCATGTCTAAACATTGGACCCATATACCATAAGCGCTGCTCTTGGTTATACAGTAATCCGTTTTGGTTACCAGCACGTACACAAACTGCAGTACCTTCTGGGCGAAGAGTTAAGCTATCGCCATTGTTATCTGCAAAAGTGTACATTTCTTTTTCTACGATATCGGTTACTTCACCAATAGAGCGTTTGAAAAGATCGGTTGATTCTACAATTGGAAAACGAATTTCTTGATAACCGAACGATGCGACCGTCTCGCGTAAAATGTTTTCTACTTTCTGCCAAACTTGGGTGTCGCCCGGCAGACAATCGTTCATTCCACGTATTGCCTGAATTTGTTTTGCCACTGATAAATCCTAAAAACTGTATTTGCGCACAGGGGTGCGACAACAAAAATGCTAAAAATTGACCCGCTATTATAGCTGGCATGCGTGCGGCAAACCACCCAGTTTGCCGACTATATTAATTTTATTCGACGATTTTAACGTCGATAGGGGTTTGCTGTTCTTTTTTAGCGATAAAATCGCGAACATAGCCTTCAAGCTCCTCAACAATATTATTATTGTCGATACGTGCTTTTTGACGTTCGCCATTGATATATAAGCCAGAGCGACGATTTGCACCAGCTAAACCAATATCGCTAACGAGTGCTTCACCTGGGCCGTTAACTACACAACCAATCACCGACACAGAGACCGGCTCAATGATATCTTCAAGGCGCTCTTCGAGTTGGTTCATGGTGCTTACAACATCAAACTCTTGGCGAGAACAGCTAGGGCAAGCAATAAAGTTAATACCACGAGAGCGGATGCGTAATGATTTTAAAATATCAAAACCGACTTTAATCTCTTGAACAGGATCTGCGGCTAGTGATACGCGCAATGTGTCACCAATACCCTCAGCGAGTAACATACCCAAACCAACAGCCGATTTTACTGAGCCTGAGCGCATGCCGCCGGCTTCAGTAATACCTAAATGTAATGGTTGGTCGATTTCTTTAGCAAGCAGGCGATATGCGCCAACGGCTAAAAATACATCAGATGCTTTTACTGAGATTTTGAATTGATCAAAGTCCAAACGTTGTAAAATCTCTACATGGCGCATGGCTGATTCAAGTAATGCTTCTGGCGTTGGTTCGCCGTATTTCTCTTGCAAGTCACGCTCAAGAGAACCGCCATTTACACCAATACGAATCGGAATGTTGTGTTCACGCGCAGAATCAACCACAGCGCGAATACGTTCTTCACTGCCGATATTACCTGGGTTTATACGTAAACAATCAGCACCATACTGCGCCACTTTTAAAGCGATGCGGTAATCGAAATGAATATCGGTCACAAGTGGAATCGTCACCTGCTCTTTGATGCTTTTAAATGCTTCAGCGGCAGCCATGGTTGGCACGGATACACGAACAATATCGGCTCCCGCATCTTGTATAGCTTGAATTTGAGCTACAGTGGCATCAATATCCATGGTATCTGTGTTGGTCATAGATTGCACAGCAATAGGTGCGCCATCACCAATAGGGACATTTCCTACATTAATACGGGTTGATTTTCTGCGTTTGATTGGAGATTCTGAAAACATAGCGACTACTCTGCTAATGGTAAATTAAATTTGGCTAAACGATTCTTAGGAAAATTCGAAATATCGATGGCTTCACCATTGAGTGTAATTTCAACTACTTGGTGTTTTCCTAATACCACTGAAAAAGGAGGCGTGCCAGTTAGGGTCATTTCATAGCCTGCTTTTTTTACGCCAAAAGCGACCTTTTCGCCTTCACCGTCGTGTATTTCTACCCAGCTATCTTCGTTAAACAACATTACAACCGTGCTTAAACCATTTTGTTCTTGTTGTGCTGGCTCAGAAACTGGCTCTTCACGCATTTGCACTGGCTGTTCAGGTGCGTTGTTTTCAAACTCAGGTTGAATTGGTTCTGCGTCATCAGCGCTAATTGGTTGAGGTTGCGATTGCACTGTGTCGTTTACGTTCAAATCAATCAACGGCTTGGTGACAGTTTGTTGATTTAATGGGGTTGAATTTTGCCACCACCACAATGCTGATGAGCCAATAGCTATTGCTAAAATAATGTAACTAACAAGCATTAGCCGACTGTCATGCGCTTCTTTTTCGGTACGCTTTGAGAAGCTCTGCATATTCGATTTTTTTACGGTTTCCTGACTTTCAGGAAATAATGCCATTACGGCTGCGCTGTCTAAATTAAACTCGCGGCAATAACATTTAGCATACCCTTTTACAAAAGTTGCAGGGCCGAGTAAGTGGTGTTCGTCATTTTCTAAATGCTGCAACTGCAACACCGATAGCTTTAATTTTTCAGCTAATTGTTCAAGGCTAACACCTGCCGCTTCACGGCCTGTTTTTAATGTTTGGCCTAAGCTTGGTTGAGTTGATTCTGTATTTTCATCATTCATAATGCGTATGATTCGGGATCCACTAGTAAGAGTCTATGTCCAGGTTTGAGAGCAATATCTGGGCTTAATTTATTCCATCGCATTAACTGATCAATTAACAAGCGACGCTCTGTGGCAATACTATACAAAGTATCGCCTGCGTTTATTTTATAAAATATATTGGGGTCATTAAGGTAAATTTTAGTTCCATTGACCAGTCGATCAGATTCTCTTAACCCATTCCATTGGAGTAATTTTTGTAGTCTAACATTGTATCGTACTGAAATGCTAAATAGGTTTTCACCGGCCTGTAAAATATGAAACGGAATAGTTGGAGGAGATAGTCGTGAATTCAATAGTGGTGCTTCGTCAATCGTGTCAATATTATTAAATTGCACCGTTGTTTGACGGTTAGTACGGGTACTTTGCGTTGCAAAAACCGCTGCATTTTTTACGGGTTGATAAAACTCAACTTGCTCACCTGCTGATTGAGAATCACTTTTACTCGGTTGTGTTGCATTGACATTTGTTTGTGCACTGAGCATTTGCTCGGTTTTTGGTGCGCCAAATGACACAATTTTAACCCCATCCTTTGGCTCATTTTTGCTGGGCTTAGGCTTCGATACACTTGGTGTTGCAGTAGACACTCCCAAATTTTCGACCTTTGACGTAAAAAAGCCATCAGAGACGGGAGTTGACACTTGATTCACATTATTTGAATCTACTACCGATAGTGCTGACAAAACGGCTTGTGCATTGGAGTTTGTTTTTGCAAGAACAGGCTCGCTTGCTTGAGTAGCCAAGGGGGCTGTGGTGGCTACAGTGGTTAATGCACCCATTACTGCGTTAGTATCAATTGGCGTGTCATCGATATGAATACTTGCAGGGATCAGCGTTGCTTCGCTTGTTTTCGGTTTTTGTGGTTCTTCATTATTTACTTGTGTTTTAGTAACTGAAGCGGTGACGTCTTGTGCTGTTCGAGTAGATGAACCATTTTGCGTTGCTTTTGTCGAATCAGTGGCCAGCTCTACTTTTGCTGCTGCAAATTGAGGTACCTTTTTCTTTTTTACAATACGCATTTTCGGGTTTGCGTTCACCATAACAGATGAATTTTCAGACTTAAATTCATCGAGTTTTGCTTGGCGATATTTAAATCGTAGAATTTCAAATTCACTTTGTTTTAAGCGTTGTTCGCGAATTAAAACGGCTTCGTTCGACACCGGGTACGTTTGTAATATGGTTGCAGCGGTGGTCTGGGCTTTTTCAATATGGCCCATACGTTGATCAATTAAATAATCCAAAAGTAACGAGCGTGGCGAGACCTGACCTGATTTTTCATACCGAGTGAGTAACTCTTGTGCTTTATGTAAATCACTTTTTGCGTAATACAGTGCAGACAAACTAATAATTGAAGATGCGCGCATGGAGCTATGCTTGATTGCAGAAAGAAAGTACTTCTCAGCTTGTTCAAAGTCATTAAATTCAATTGCACATAACGCTAGGTTTTCATAACTTTCTGCGACGCGAATATAACTTGGGATTTCAATGGCTTTAATAAATTGTTCGGTTGCGCGATCGTATTCATTGATACCACATAAAAATACCCCGTAATTATTACGAGTATTTGGATCATTAGGATTAATTTTTAGCGCTTTTTGATAGGCATCATCTGCTAGGCTGTCTTCACCGACTTGTTGATAGTAATAAGCAAACGAGTAGTGTACTTCGGGCAAGTCTGGCGCAAATGAGGCTGCGCGTTCTAAGTTATACTTGGCCTGAGAGCTGTTGCCGGTATTGAGGTATTCTAATGCAAGTGCAATACGTGTGCGCGCTGCGCCAGTATTATTGATGGTGTTTTCGACAACGGGTTTATCATTGCCTTCGTAACTGTTTTCAGTCACACAGCCGCTAAGCGCAATGACACTGGCCGCTAAAGCAAGTAAAGATCGCATTACCTTATCTCTTATTATTATCCATATCAGCCTATCTTACCGAAAAGCACTTGTGTTGCATCAACTTTTTGAATTTAATGCATTACACAAGTGTTTCAGTCATTAGATTAGTTAAGCTTGTTGGATATTGACCGAAATTGCATTTTCATCACGCATTTTCTTTTTTGCCATACGCTTGGTACGGTCAACCACATCACCCGCTAACTGGCCGCAGGCTGCATCGATATCGTCCCCTCGGGTACGGCGCACAATACACGTAATACCGCCAGCTTGTAACACCTTAGAAAAACGGTCTATACGACTGTTGCTTGAACGGGTGTATTCATTGCCTGGGAACGGGTTGAATGGAATTAAGTTTACTTTAGATGGTGTGCCCTTAAGCGTTTTAACCAGTGCGTGTGCTTGATCAGTGCTGTCGTTCACGCCATTAAGCATAACGTATTCAATAGTGACGTCTTTGTTAGCTTTAGAGCCATCAATATAACGACGACATGCCGCTAAAAATTCTTCAATTGGGTATTTTTTATTAATTGGCACTAGCACATCGCGTAATGCGTTATCTGGCGCATGCAATGAAATCGCTAAAGCAACGTCAATTTTTTCTTTTAGTAAATCAAGCGCTGGTACTACACCTGAGGTGCTTAATGTTACGCGGCGTTTAGATAACCCAAAGCCCCAATCGTCCATCATCAGTTCCATTGCTGGTACTACGTTCTTAACGTTGAGTAATGGCTCACCCATACCCATCATTACCACGTTAGTGACAGGGCGCTTTTCACTATTGCCATCAAGGCCGATATCTTTGGCTACGCGCCAAACTTGACCAATAATTTCTGATACTTTTAAGTTACGGTTAAAGCCTTGTTGAGCTGTTGAACAAAAAGTACATTCAAGGGCGCAGCCAACTTGTGATGATACACACAGCGTTGCACGCTCTTTTTCTGGGATCCATACGGCTTCAACCTCTTGACCACCTTCAAGTACTAAAGCATAC
This sequence comes from Pseudoalteromonas sp. KS88, assembly GCF_004766475.1. Taxonomy (NCBI): domain Bacteria; kingdom Pseudomonadati; phylum Pseudomonadota; class Gammaproteobacteria; order Alteromonadales; family Pseudoalteromonadaceae; genus Pseudoalteromonas; species Pseudoalteromonas sp. KS88. Next base: position 35,765 of record NZ_PYHV01000007.1, on the reverse strand, counting down.
TTGATGGTGCCGTCGCTTGCTTGCTGACGAACAGAGATTTCTGGCGCGACGATTTCACATTCGTTTTTTAGCTTTTCTTTAAGCTTTTTATTTACGTTGCTCATGTCGTCAAAGTTATCAACGCCAAAATGATAAATCCATTTCATCACCTGATCGCCACGAAATGGCTTTTCACCGAACGATACAAATAATTCGCGCATTGCATCTCGGTTTAAATCTAATAAGTTAATCTTTTTTTGCTCGGTCATGAAACAACCTCAATCAGTGACGGTGGTGATAAAATTTACGGGGATGAATTGTACACAATTCGACCAGTTTAGTCATTAGCTAAACATTTTAAATTGCTTAGCTAATCACTAAAAAAGGGCCCGAAAGCCCTTTTTATTTTGCACAGCGGGCTCGAATTAACGAGTACGTGGGCAAAGCTCTTCGTCAGCGAAGAAGTACGCGATTTCGCGAGCAGCAGATTCAACAGCGTCAGAACCGTGAACAGCGTTTTCGTCGATGCTGTCAGCGTAGTCTGCACGTAAAGTACCTGCTAGCGCTTCAGCTGGGTTAGTTGCACCCATGATTTCGCGGTTTTTAAGAACAGCGTTTTCGCCTTCAAGAACGGTAACCATTACTGGGCCAGACGTCATGAAAGAAACTAAAGCACCAAAGAAAGGACGCTCGCTGTGTTCAGCATAGAAACCTTCAGCTTTCTCTTGTGAAAGGTGAACCATTTTAGCTGCAACGATTTTAAGGCCAGCAGTTTCGAAACGGTTGTAGATAGCGCCAATGTGGTTTTTAGCTACTGCATCAGGTTTTACGATTGAGAAAGTACGCTCTAAAGCCATCTTTATGCTCCAATAATTTTTAAGTAAAAGTGTGAATATTAACGGGCGCGAATTATACGCGTTTTATAGCAAAATGCCTAATTTTATTAAATAGGGTCTATGTGGCAATTTAATGAAAGAATAAAATACCCACAAAAACCTGCTCGGTAATGTGTTCCCAAAAACGATTGTTGTATTTTCCACAAAACTTGACTAACGTTGTTAGTTCACATTAAAGGGATTTAAAAAGTATGAAAAAGTTTATGTTTATCTGTATGTTGGGTGCATTTTTAAGCGCGTGCGGTTCAGATAAGGAAGGGGAGTTACCGTGTCCGCCAACAGCAATTGGTGTGGATGTTAACGCAATCGATTTATCAGTAGACGGCAACGTGTCTCAAGATAACACAGCCGTGGTGTTTAATGATCTAGTGTTTAACTTTGAGTCAAGTGGCGAGGCTGTTTTTGCGCCGGGCAATGAATTTGATCCAAATAAAAAATACAGTACCGACTGTGTTGGACTGCCGGTTATTTTAGGCTCAATTAATACACTCTCTGAGTTTAATATTTATTCTACGGCTGACTACAATTCAAAGCTAACCGCCGGAACGAGCCTTAATGAGGTATTTTCAGTTCAGAGTATTGATACGGGGGATTTTGACTATGGCGAATCACTCACACTGAAACAGCTACAAGGTGACTTACCTATCAGCGCGCCGCGATATTTTTCTTTAATATTAAATCAAGCCCCAGAGGTTGAGAGTAGTCATCTATTTTATATTGAGTTTATGGTTGATGATAAACAAATTATCATTGAGTCAACTGAGCTATTAATTACAGGCAATGAATAGCTCTATTGAGATTTTGTGATCAGGATCAACATTCCTTTTTATTAGCTATTTATACTATCGCGCTCTATTTAATTATTCATGCAACTGGCTTGACCCCAGTTCGATGTATGGAGCGCACATGTCGTCAATATCCTCTTCAAATACGTTTGTACCAGAATTACTCTCACCAGCTGGTAGTTTAAAAAATATGCGCTATGCGTTTGCTTATGGTGCTGATGCTGTTTATGCAGGTCAACCACGTTATAGCTTAAGAGTGCGTAATAATGAGTTTGACCTTGATACCCTTAAAGTTGGCATTGATGAAGCTCACGCATTAAATAAAAAGTTTTATGTGGTATCCAATATTGCGCCACATAACGCCAAAGTGAAATCGTATTTACGTGATATTGAACCGGTTATTGCGATGGGGCCAGATGCCTTGATCATGTCTGATCCGGGCTTAATTATGTTAGTGCGAGATAAATGGCCTGATATGCCCATTCATTTATCAGTGCAAGCCAATGCAGTCAATTACGCCAGCGTTAAGTTTTGGGCAAAGCAGGGCATAGAGCGCGTTATTTTATCACGCGAATTATCGCTTGAAGAAATTGCTGAAATTCGTCAACTATGCCCTGAAACAGAATTAGAAGTATTTGTGCATGGTGCGTTATGTATGGCGTACTCTGGGCGTTGCTTGCTCTCAGGTTACATAAATAAACGCGACCCTAACCAAGGCACCTGCACCAATGCATGTCGTTGGGAGTACGACGTAAAACCTGGCACTGAAAACGAAACCGGTGAAATGGTGCACAAAATAGACCCCAAAGCAGTAATTCCAACACTGGGTGAAGGCGCCCCTAGCAATGATGTATTTATGCTTGAAGAACAAGGCCGCCCAGGTGAATACATGCCGGCGTTTGAAGATGAGCACGGCACTTACATCATGAATTCAAAAGACTTACGAGCAGTGCAATACGTAGAACAATTAACAAAAATGGGTGTGCATAGTTTAAAAATAGAAGGGCGTACTAAGTCATTTTATTACGTAGCCCGCACTGCGCAGGTATATCGTAAAGCAATTGATGACGCCGTTGCAGGTAAACCGTTTGATGCCGATTTATTTAAAACTCTTGAGAGCCTCGCACATCGGGGTTACACCGAAGGCTTTTTAAAGCGCCACGCCCATCAAGACTACCAAAACTATGAATACGGCCACTCGGTCTCTGATAAACAGCAGTTTGTAGGTGAAGTGCTCGGTCGAAATGACAATGGGCTAGTTGAAATTGACGTAAAAAATAAGTTTTGCGTGGGCCACTCACTGGAATTAATGACCCCGCTGGGTAACTTTAACTTTACGCTACAGGCGATGAAAAACAAAAAAGGCGAGGAAATTAGTGATGCAAAAGGCTCTGGCCACGTTGTCAAAATACCACTGCCTGAAAGTATTGATTTAGAGCACGCCATTTTAATGCGCAATCTTGATGAAAATCAAGACACCCGCAACCCGTTTAAAAAAGCCGTGGTAGGTGTTTGAACCGTGGCTTTACTGATAAACAGCAAATGCATTAACTGCGATATGTGCGATCCAGAGTGCCCAAATGAAGCCATTTTCATGGGCGCTAAAATCTACCAAATAGACCCAAATAAATGCACCGAATGCGTAGGCCACTACGACAAACCTACGTGCGTGAGTGTATGCCCAATTGACTGCATAAAGTCCGATCCTAATCATCGTGAGAGCTTAGATGAACTGGCAGAGAAATATGTAAGGTTAACGGGGTAACTATTAGCGCACTATACTGAAGCTATTGAGTACTGTGCGCTTTTAAATATGGACTAACTCTCAACAACTCACTCTGCGTAATCACGTTTTTTAGACATGCCGCCAATGCCTGCATTTAAGGTGTTGGTTGGGTCCAAATTGCGGTAATTATCAGCCAGTGCTGGCTTTGCATGATAATGATGCCCTACGTTATGCTCAGCTGGATACTCAGCGCCGCGTTGCTCTAATAGCTCAAGCAGGGCGGCTTTAACAGCTTCGCAGTCTTCTCCTTTTTTTACTAAGTAATCTTGATGGAATACGTGGCATAAAAAATGGCCGTAGTAGAGTTTGCTTATGAGTTTATTGGTAATGCTAGGTGGCAGCTTTTCAAACCAATCGGTGTCGTTACGTTTTAAGGCAATATCCAGTGCGAGTATATCTTCTACTTGGTGGTGATTTACTTTGGCGTACTGCACAGCAGCGCCTGCGGCTGCAAAACGCAGTAAATAGGCCGCTTTAGTTTCTTGCTCGTCGCACTGGAAAAAATCGAGAAGATATTCTTTTTGTACTTGCTCAAGTAACATTAAGGTGTGTTGATATGCATTGCCTTTAACGGTCAAGATTAATTGATGTTGATATTGCGTATTATATTGCTTTAGCGTTTGAGGCGTTTGACTTGGGAATAGCTTTGTAAGTCGGTAAACGAGTTTATCGACTGCGTTTTTTGATAAAAAAGGCAGTTTTTGACAAACTGTATCTAATTGGCGTTTTATATTAAAAAATTTGGGCAGCCAGTTAGTGCCTAAGTTCTTGATTAGAAGCACTGTGTCGCGGCCATAATCATCCGCAAGTTCAAACATATCACGATGCAAATACTCGGCATACACTGGTAGGCTAGTGGCTTGCTCGAGTAGTGTTTTACGTACAGCTTGCAATGCGCTACTTGAATTAGTGCCTAAATAAAACGTATGTTCAAGTTCATTTTTAGCAAAGGTGTCTACACGCACCGCAAATACTGCAAGTTTACCCGCACAGCCGCTGGCTTGATATAAGCGCCTAGGATCTGCGTTAAAACGTGCTGGCGTGTCTTGATCTGTTTTTCTTACCCAGTCGGCATAGTCGCGGTCTGATGCGTGTTTTGAGGTTGTTTTGATATCAGACTGAGTGTAATTTTTATTTTGTAAGTTAGTGAGTATTTGCTCGGGTGTGGTGCCTAGTTCAATATCAAGGTTGTTAATTAAGCTGACTGTTCCGTTGTTGTTTATTTGTGCGTATATGGCCAGCTCCGTGTAAGCTGGGCCTCGCTCTACCAATGCGCCACCTGAGTTATTGCAAACGCCGCCAACAATTGATGCACCAATGCATGATGAGCCAATTACTGAGTGAGGCACGCGCCCAAACGGTGTTAATGCTTTTTCTAGTGAGAATAAGCTGGCACCTGGAAATGCGACAATTTGTTGCTGCGCTGGCAGTACCTGAATATCTTTGATACGCGTGGTGTTGATGATCACCGTGTTTCGGTCGCAATTTTCAGTTGGGGTGGAGCCACCCGTTAACCCTGTATTGGCAGCTTGCATAATAATAATCACTCCTGCGTCTACACAAGCGTTTAAAATATGCCATTGCTGCAATAATGTCGCAGGCTTTACAACCGCAAGTGCCGGGCCTTGGCCTTCTCTAAAGCCTTTACGGTATGGGGCTGTTGCGCGTTCAGAGGTTAGTACATGCCGCGCGCCCACTATGTCTTTTAATGAGGCAATAAGTGATAAATGTGACATTTATGTTCTCAGATTAGTTTATAGCGGGTTTTATAGGCGAGTCTTCGAAGCGTGTTTTGCGCAGTGTTGTACGAAGTTGTTCCTGCTGTAAAACGTGTTTTGCATCGATATCGTTAAGTGCCACAGTCTCATCTCGTGCTATATCGCCATCTGCCACCAGCGATAAATAGCGTGAGCAACAGACCCGTAAGAACGACGTAAAGTTGCCAATATCATGGTCAGCATCAAGAGATTCAAGGTAGAGTTTGGTGATCATTTGATTAACTGTCATTTGGTCACGAAACGCCACCTCAGCTAGAATATCCCAAAAGAACTCTTCGAGACGAATAGAGGTGACTACGCCATCAATACGTAAAGATTTGGTACGACATGTCCATAGTCGGCTGTCAGCATTTATAAAAAGTTGGCACATATCATTTAACCCTTGATGCTTTGCTTTGTACGTTGATATTATGTTTATAACAATGCCACAAATTGTTTTAACATGGCAGGGTGGGCAGGCCATGCAGGCGCAGTGACTAATTGGCCGTCGGTTATTGCACCATCCATAGGAAGTTCAACATATTCTGCACCGGCCATTTCTACTTCAGGTTGGCATGCAGGGTAGGCAGAGACTTTTTTACCTTCAATAACACCTGCCGCTGTGAGTAATTGTGGGCCATGGCAAATAGAAGCGATTGGTTTGTCTGCCTTGGCAAAATGTTGAATGATTTCAATCACAGTTGGGTTTAAACGTAAATACTCAGGGGCACGGCCGCCCGGTAAATAAAGCGCGTCATAATCGTTCATATCAATTTGTGCAAAGCTCGCGTTGAGTGCAAAATTATGACCACGTTTTTCTGTGTAAGTTTGATCCCCTTCAAAATCATGAATTGATGTTGCTATGGTATCACCGGCTTTTTTATCAGGGCATACGGCGTCAACATCATGTCCCATTGCTAATAACGCTTGAAAAGGCACCATGTTTTCATAGTCTTCTACAAAGTCGCCAGTGATCATAAGTACTTTAGCCATTTTATGCTCCGTTTATGTGTAAAAAATGTAGGTATAAGTACCCTACGTATTGTTGATTTATAGTAAAACATACACAAATCGGGAACGGGTAATATACCTATACTACACGCTGTATTTGTAGTGCATTGGAATGACTTTAAAATGGGGGAAATTAATTTAGGTAAGCGCTAATCAAAAGTCACAGTATGTCGTGTTGCCAACGCTGGGCTAAAAAGTCGATAAAAGCTCGGACCAAATTTTGTTGAAAGTTGCGTGATAAGTAAACGGCCCATAAATGGTTGCCAGGGGTAGAGTAGTTGGGCATTACTTTAACCAGTTGCTTTGTTTTCAAATATTCTTGCGCTAAATCACAAGGTAGATTTGCAACTCCTATTCCACTGATTGCTGCTTTTCGTAACACCGTCATATCATTGGCTTCAATATTACCTTTTACTGAGATTTTTTCATCTGAGTTTTCCCCCAAGAAATGCCATGTTGAACTACCACTGTGTGATAAACAGTTATGCTTTAATAAATCTTGTGGAGTGATAATGGGACTGTTATTAGCTAAATAGTCTGGGGATGCACATACAACTGTACTTATAAACATTAATTTACGAGCAATAAGCTGTTCATCGGGCTGGTGAGTATAACGCAGGGCGATGTCTACACGTTCATCCACTAGTTTCGATAGGCTATCAGAGAGTACCATTTGAAATTTCGTATTCGGATGTAAACCTACAAACTCCCCAATTGCATCAAATAATAAGTTTTGTCCAAGGCCAATTGGGGCTGCAATTCTGACGGTGCCCACCAGATCGTTATTATGACTATGGGCTCTACTTTGCAAATCCGATACGGTGCTGAGTAATTGCTTGCAGTAGACAAGCGCCTCTTCGCCTTGATTGGTTAAACTGACTTTACGTGTAGTGCGGTGAAATAACCGCAAACTCAGCCAATACTCAATGTCTTGTACGTGGCGGGTAACTTGTAAGCGACTTAGGTCTAAGTTGTTAGCTGCTTTTGTGAAGCTGCCAGTACGGGCGACTTCAACAAAGCTTTGGATTGCAGTTATTTTGTCCATTAGTATCCTAATTTGAACTAATGTGTGTCTATAAAGTTTATTTATCATCAATTAGTGAGCAAGTAAACTGATTATCAACAGCTGAGGTACGACTCAGGTGATAAAACTTTTTAAGGATACAGATATGAATATAACTATTTTAGGTGCAACGGGTTGGATTGGCGGTGAGCTCACTGCACAAGCATTGCTTCGTGGCCATCAAATAACAGCAGTAGCCAGAAACCCTGAAAAATTAACCACAAATAATATCACCGTAAAGAGCTTTGATTTGCAATCAAATGACGATATAACCCCTTTGCTTACGGGTACTGATGTGGTTATTGCGTCAATTGGCGGGCGTGCCGAAGGCAATCATGAGTTGGTTGCCCGTACTGCAAAACGTTTGTTAACGGCTCTGTCAGGAAGTAATACTCGTTTACTGTGGGTCGGTGGTGCAGGAAGCTTAGAGGTTTCACCTGGAGTTACTTTAGTATCATCACCAGATTTTCCTGCAGAATATAAAGATGAGGCTTTGGCGCAAGGTGAAGCTTTAGATGTTTTTAGAGCAAGCAACACTGCCACAAAATGGACATTTGTAAGCCCCGCAGCTGTTATTTACCCAGGCACGAGTGAAGGCGCGTATCGTATTGGGGGGGACGCCTTTTTTACTAATGAACAAGGTGAAAGTAAAATTTCAGTCGCTGATTACGCCCGTGCAATGTTAGATGAAGCACAAAATGCCGCGCATATTAATCAGCGTATTAGTGTGGCTTATTAAGGTTTTTTTCAAAGGCACATAAATGTTATTCTTGATCAACATGTGATCAGTGAATGATATTTATGAGCCTACTTTTCTCCATTGCTTTAGCAAGTTTACCTGCCTTACCTGAGCCCGTTGCAAATAACGCGGTTGCTAAAGTTGTTGTAAACAAATCCCCTTACTTTTTAAGCTTTATGGGCTTAGGTGCAAATAAAGATCACCACAGTGTGCATAACAAAGTGTGGGCGCTAAAACTCGGTGACAAGCAGTGGCAGGCAAAATCACCTGTGCCCAGTAGTTTGCAGCCTAAAGGGCGTTTAGCCAGCACCGCTGTAGGCCTTGGCGAATATGCTTATGTATTTGGCGGCTATACGGTTAGTAGTGATCACACAGAAATATCCAGCCCAGATGTCTATCGTTATGATTTAAAAAATGATCGCTATACGCAGCTTGCAAATATGCCGGTACCTGTGGATGACAGTGTGGCATTGAGCTATCAGCAGCGTTATATCTATTTAGTGAGTGGCTGGCACAATGATGGCAACGTTAATTTAGTGCAGGTATATGACACACAAACAGATACTTGGCAACAAGCCTCGCCGTTTTTAGGTGAGCCGGTGTTTGGTCATGCAGCTGCGATCAGTGATAACACCATTGTGATTTGTGATGGCGTCAAAACTCAAGCAAACGCTGATAAACGACGCTCATTTGCTCCAATTGCTCAGTGCTTAAAAGGTGCCATAGACGCTACCAACCCTTTAAAAATAGACTGGCGAACATTGCCTCACCCAACCAGTGTGGCGCATTATCGTATGGCGGCTACAAGTTTGAAAGGTCGCATTTACATGGTGGGGGGATCTGCAAATCCTTATAACTACAATGGTATGGGATATAATGGCAAACCAGCGCCAGCGAGTAATCATGTTTGGCGCTTTGATGCAGTTAAAAATAATTGGCAAATAATGACAAAAGCCGATACAGCGAGTATGGATCATCGTGGCTTATTAGAACACCAAGGCAGCGTGTACCGTATTGGTGGCATGAATAATGATCAACAAGTAATAGCCGACGCACTTGGTTATAAGGTTAAGTTCCCCTTATGAACACACTTTATATAACAGGTGCTGGTGTGAGTGCAGCTAGTGGCATTCCAACTTTTCGTGGAGAAGATGGCTATTGGACTATTGGCAGTCAAAACTATACGCCAATGGAAATGGCCACTCGCGCAATGTATAAAAACAATCCTCGTGAGTTTTTAGCATGGTATTACCATCGTTTTGCGACTTATCGACATCATGGTCCTAATGAGGTACACCATTGGCTTAGCGATAAAAACTTAATCACGCAAAATATCGATGGACTAGACGGCAAAGCAGGAAACAGCGAGTACATTGCTATTCATGGCCGGCTTGATCAAATGACGTTGTTTCATCATCAGGGGGATGATGTCACACCACAAGCTACACCTTGGGATAACGTAAACGAAAGTTGTTTGCATAATTCGTTGCTTGAACTGTTTAAAATTGAAAACTTCCAGCCGGTGCTTAACCAATCGCTAAAGCCCTTTGTGCTGCTATTTGATGAATATTACACTGAACTTTATCGTATTAGTGAAGCGCAATCGCGAATGCTTGCGGCTGATAAAATCGTGTTTATGGGGACGTCATTTAGCGTCAATATTACGCAAATGGCATTGGAAATTGCACGCAACTACGACATACCGATTGAGGTTGTTGACCCCGCTCCGGCCCATGTTATGCACTCAAATGTCACTTATAAGAAAATGACAGCACTGGAGTACATTCAAAACCACGGGTAATTTGCTTTAACCACATAAGCCAAAAAACCGTAATTAGACTACTTTTCGTTATTCTAGTGAGAAGGCGATCATTTGCTCGGCGGGTAACGGTTTACTTAAATAAAAACCCTGAGCGATGTCGCAGTCAAGCGCATTAAGTAAATCGAGCTGTTCTTTGGTCTCGACGCCCTCTGCGACTACCTCTATTTCTAGGCTATGTGACATGGCAATAGCCGCTTTAACTAAATTACAATTCGCTTTATTGTCCGTTATGACACTGATAAAACTACGGTCTATTTTGAGGACATCGAATGAATATTGACGTAAGTAGCTTAAAGAAGAGTAGCCTGTACCAAAGTCATCCATTGATAACTTTATACCTAGCTCACCAATTCTCTTAAGTGCATCAGGTATAGAGTCTTGGCTATTCATTAATACACCTTCGGTGATTTCTAATTCTAAACATTCGTGATTTATATTATTTTCATTTAATGAATGAATAATCATATCGAGTAGCTCAGGGTCTCTAAACTGACTGGGTGATAAATTAACAGCCATCGTGTACTTTTGTTTGTTAGTTGCTTGCCATCTTTTTAAGAATAGCAGAGCTTGTTTCATTACAAACTCGCCTATAGGGATAATTAAACCAGTTTGTTCAGCAATGGGTATAAATTCATCCGGCGTAATTGCGCCAAGTTTGTTGTTATGCCAACGCAGTAATGCCTCTGCGCCAATGAGCGTATTAGTTTGCACATCTATCTGAGGTTGGTAATAAACTTCAAATTCACTTTTTGCAAGTGCGCCACGCATTTGCTCTTCTATTTCAAAGCGGCGTTGCATAGCTGTATTCATTTGCGGGGTAAAAAAAGAAGAGGTGTTTCGGCCAAGTGCTTTTGCTTGATACATCGCGGTGTCTGAATTACGTAATAATTCAGACGCTGACGTTCCATCTTTGGGTGACATTGCGATACCAATACTTAATGTAAGAATTAATTCTCTTCCCTCTAGTCTAAAAGGTTTTCTAAACGCGTTGAGTAAGCGTTCAGTGATAGCTTTGGCATTACTTTCATCATTTAAATTAGAAATTAAAATAATAAACTCATCACCGCCTAATCGACCAATAGTATCGCCTTGTTCTAAAACATTTTTTAACCTACACGCAGCTTCAATCAAAAGTTTATCGCCTACTTCATGACCTAATGAGTCGTTCACTTTTTTAAAGTTATCAAGATCTAAAAAGAAAACTGCGGCTTTTTCATGTTTGCTCTTTACTGAGCCTAACATTTGCGATAACCGGTCAAGTGACAAAAAACGGTTAGGCAATGCGGTTAAGCTATCAAAATGCGCTTGATGGCGAATCAACTCTGCTGAACGATGGTGATCTGTAATATCACGAATGATCATCATGATTTGGTTTTTCTTTGGCAGCAAGCGCATTCTGGCTTCATAATAACTAGTGCCATCAGGCATACTTAATTCATATTCAAAATTGACCATTTCATTGTATGTGAGCGCTTTTTCTATATTCAGCTTAAACATTTGCGCGACTTTATCAGGTAGCACATCAACCATTTTTTTACCCACAAACTGTTCAGGTGAGATGTAGAGGTCATTTTTATTGCTTGCATGATAATCAGTGATTGTCCCATGGTGATCTAACACAAAAAATAAGTCAGGTATTGCTTCAAATATCGTTTGTAACATACTGGCATTTAATGTGGCTTCGGCTTGTGCTTTATGTACGTCGGATAAATCAATGTCAATGCAATACATTTGCTTGGCGTTGTATTGATTAGTAAGCATTACATGACTTGAAAATACCGCAACCTCACTGCCATCTTTATGACTCAACGTAAGTTCTGCTGCTGGGATTTCGATTCCTAGCGTAACCCAATCGCTATGAGCTTTTATAACGGGTTCTTGCATAGGTTCTGGAATAATTAAACTTTCGAGCCTCTTGCCCATAGCCTCTTGCTTAGTATACCCGTAGAGTATTTCACTGCCTTTGTTCCAGTAAGTGACTTGCCTTTGCTCATCATAGCCTTGCACCGAAATAGAATCGATTGCATCAAAAAGTTGATGCAATGGATCATTAGTCACATAGTGGCCTGTGGGCAAACTCTTGGCATTGTCTGTAGCCATTCACAGATGTCCTATCATTGGGTTTATCTAATCTATAGCATAGACAAAAAAGCGTGATTTTTAGTAGTTATTCACTGTTGTTTTTGCAAGAAGCGCTTATTTTATTATTGATATTTCGAGGTAATTAATGAAGCCGAGGAGGTAGATAGGCTTAAAGCCTATCTACTAATTATATTAGGGTTTGTTGACCTTCCAAGGTTAAATTTGCAGTAGTCTATTTGGTACTTGGGCAAGTCAACGCCTGTGGTGTGATGACTCCTCATAAATAGGAGATAACAGTATCAATGTCCAACAGGCGGTTTTGTCGAGGGGCGGTTTACTCTTTGTAGCTCGGTTTTGACTTAGCCGACTAGGTTACAAACCTCGCGCCATGTTTAAACGGCTGCTAGTTTGTTGGCATTAAAAATAACTCGCGCACGTTACAGCGAGGGTTGGCTTCAATAGCAAATAAAACCGCTTCCGCTACATCGGTTGGATCAAGCTTGTCTGGTTTGGCTTCATCAAAAAATGGGGTATTTACCATGCCAGGCGCTATTGTAGTACAGCGGCCTTGCCACTCTTTCATCTCTTCTGCGAGGTTTTGGCCAAAACCGTAAGCAAACCACTTGGTTGCTCCGTAGATTGAGCCTGGAATAGTAACCCTTCCAGCAGCAGAGCTGGTTAAAATAAAGTGCCCAGTGGTTTCACGTAAATGAGGCAAAGTAAGCTTTGCGGTGTAAAGTAACGCATTAATATTTATATCGAGCATCTGGCGCCATTCGTCTACATCACCATTCTCTGTGCCGGCTGTGCTTACGCCCATTCCAGCATTAGCGAAAGCAACATCCAAGCGGCCATATTTTTCTATACCTTTTTTAACGACATTTTCTAGCTCATTAAAGTCAGTTGCATCTGCAGTAATAGCATAGGCATTTTCAGCTCCTAACTCATCTACAAGAGCTGTTAATTTGTCTTTGCTGCGTGCGGTTAAAATGACTTTATGGCCATTTTCAACTAATGTTTTTGCTGTAGCTTCCCCAATACCACTGGAAGCGCCTGTAATAAGTACTATTTTTTCTTCGACCATGTTTACTTCTCCTTAATTACATATTCAAAAGAGTGTGATACTAACTAACTTTAATTAGAGCGTGTTGTTCACACTAACATCCCTCGATTAACTCAAATTGAATAAGCTGATGTTAAGAAAATATAATTATAAAAATTTAAGTGGCTAACTTTGGATATGTGAAATGAAATAGTTTTAATTGCGTTATCGCCATATACTCGCGCGACTTTTATTTGATGGTTAAATTTGAGCTAGCTTATGCGAAGTGGTGGCCTTTAGTTAGAAGCTATGGGGGTTTGCTTATTTTTATATTGTGCTGAGTTACAGCAATAATCAAAGAAATTAAAACGTGAAAGTATGCTTTTAATATTTTCGCAACGTACGCTGCACATTGCAGAGTCGGTGACCTTGAATAGGTACCAGAACGTAGATAAAAAAGCCCGCCAGCGTTAACTGATGGGCTTTTCTACCTAAACAGGACAAATAGTTTTTGTTACTGACTAACAGTAAAAGTCACGTCAAGATCATCACCCGCAGTTACCGTAACCGGTTTAACTTGATACAGTGTAAATGCCTCATCGCGTAGTTCAGCATCATCAATATGTGCTGCACAGGTATAAGCTAATTGGTAATCACCAGCATTGATGAAGGCAAGCTCAAACTCATATTGATTGTCGTCACTATCAAATACCACATTGGCTGTCGCTAAAGGCGCATCAGCAGGAGTTTCATCTTCGGTTACTTCGTAATTATCCAGTGGCTCGGCTACATCATTGCTATAAAGGTAAACAGCATGACCAAATGAGCCATCTTCAGCAGCCAGTGCGATATTGTCTGTTTCGCAGTTGGCAATAAGTGCGTCGCTTATAGTACCTTCAATTTCTTCTGACTCAGCTAAGTTTTCTAAACGAACGCCGCGAGGTTTTAAGAATATTTCATCGCTGTTTTGTGGATTTACAAGCGACTTCTTCAAGTCGAATTCAAGTACAAAATCATTATCAGTTTGATTTAGGGTAAAGCCGTCAAGTTGAATTTCACCAATACCGTCGTTACCCTTACGTTTAACAACCAAAGGTGCAATGCTTCCGTCTTCATACACAACGTGTGAGGTCATAGTAAGGTCATTTTTATCGCCATTAATAACATCGGCACGGATCCATGAATATTGCCCAGTTGGCACGTCTTCATCATCTATTAATGAGAAAACATCATCGCCAGTGTAATCAAGCAAATTTACCATTTCAGGTTTAGTTTGGTCATCTGTCTGGCGTGTTTCAAAGGTAATATCTTCTGCGCCATTAGTTTGTCTTAAGGTGATAGAGTTAAATACAACGTTAACCTCACGTAACCCGCTAACCGGTGCATCGGAAACACCTAAGTTAAATTTTGCCGATTGTGGAGTTGTTGGCGAATCAATATTGTCTGAACCACCACATGCCGTGAGTGCAACTAAAATAGTGCTACTTAAAAGTGTTGTTTTGATGTTCATAATTTAACCTTTCCCTTCTCAGTGTTGGCGTCAGTATAGGAGTTAATACTTAACACAACTTGAATTAGGATTGATTAATACCTATTAGATTTAGTCGGTTTAATTGGAGGCCTAGATAATGGTTAGCACTTATATTTGCTGATGAAACTCATTACTAGTAATTGCTTAAACCATATCCGTCATTTCTACATTTTTGCTCCATATTTGTTGGGTAATTTTACGGTGTTAACGCCAGCCCCATAAAATCAGGAATAAAAATGCACGTCTTAGATTTAGAAAAACAAGGTGAAGTAAACACATTAATGACGTTAGTACTCATCAATTTATTAGGGCGTGTTGACCTTTGTGGATTGAAATTTGTTCAACCTAGGGGCGATTTAATCGCGGCGCGAGGTTTGTAACCTAGCGGGCTAAGTAAAAACCGAGCAAAGCTACCGCGTCCTGCTAGCGCCCCTTACCTACATCCATGTAGGTAACAAAGAGTCAATCGCCCCTAGGAAGAACCCTTTGGGCAGCGCATGTTTGGCATTTATACTGCGTTATCGCCTATTTATGGGGAACAACCACACTGCATAGGCGCTGCCTTGCCTAAATACCAAACATACTGCTGCAAAATTAATCACGAAAGGTCAACACGCCCTAATATTATTGGCTAACCTAATCAGCCCTGATGGTTGGCTGAACATACTAACCTATAGTTTAACTGTGTTAGTAACAGCTGTTATTGTAGTATTGCTTGGTAATGGCAAGAAAACACTCACTATATGTAAGCATGGTGTGCATACGCTTTCTATTTTTAAGCGAGCAAATTATTTTTCGGCTAAACAAATTAACCATATTCGTCCTTATTCAATATGTGGCATAAAAGGTGTGATTATTACGGGTGAGAAGTTTATTTGTGTGGCGCCTTTCTATACGCTTACAAATAAGCACCAACAACGTTTAAAACGCTATGAAAATGGCTTATATGAATGGCTTATAACATTACAAAATCGTAATGATTACTGCTAAAAAAACCTTTTTGTATCGCTGTAAGTTACTTATTACTAACAGCGATAGTCCTAGATGGAGCGTTAAAATCAATACTCAGTACAAGTTAACGCTGGAATGAATATACAGAGCCCAGTTTTAATATTTGCGTTAATTCGTCGAGCGCTTGTCGGCTTTCCAATAATAAGTTCGTATCTGCAAAATCATCACTGGTCAGTCTATCGCGGTAGTTGTCGTTGGCCCATGCACACAGCTGCAGGTATTTATCATCTGTTAAGATAACCTCTGGGTTAACAGCTGCGAGTTCTTGTTGGTTAAGTGCAACACGTAACCGTAAGCACGCAGGCCCGCCTCCATTTTGCATACTTTGCTTTAAATCAAAAAATTGAACCTGATTAACAGGGTTATCTGCCGCGATCATTTCATTTATAAAGGTATTTACGGCGTTGTTATTTTGGCATTCTTGCGGCGCTACGAGCATCATATTGCCATTATTTAAACTAACAAGTTGGCTATTAAAAAGGTAGCTTGAGACAGCGTCTTGGATACTTACTTTAGCTGTTGGCACCTCAATGATATGCAGTGCTTTTTCGCCTATATAGGCACGCTTTATTTGTTCAATAGCTTGCGGCTGATTAATAAAGGCTTGTTCATGACACAGCAGGACATTTGCGTTACCCACGGCAATAACATCATTATGGAATACACCTTGATCGATTACATCTGGGTTTTGCTGTAGCAAAATTTGGCTGGTGGGCTTTAAATCATGTAACCGGCAGATAGCTTGTGAGGCCTCAAGGGTTTGACGTGCTGGAAACTTGGCGGGTTTTGGTAACGTGCAATTAAAGGCGCTGGCGCCATATACAAACATTTCAAGCCCTGTGCTGGCATGATCATCCGCTAATCGAGTGTGGTTTGCTGCGCCTTCATCACCAAAAAAACCTTGTTCAGGAAGATGAGTGTGATGACTAAAGTAAGTGTCATTATTGAACATAGCTTTTAATAAACGCGTAGTCGTTGCAGGCTCTAGAGAACGATGAAATTTATTGTTTAAATTTGCGGCAGTAAAGTGAACCTTGCCATCAAGTGTATCAGCTGATGGAGAAACGGTTGCAGCATTTGCAGTCCACATCGCTGACGCTGAATAGCACGCGCGCAGCAGAATTGGGTCAACCTTAAAGGCTTTGGTTATTACATCTGTATCGCTGCCACTAAAACCGAGGTGGCGTAGAATATCTACGTCGGGCCTTGCATGAGGAGCGAACACACCTTGGGTTAAGCCTAAGTCATGCATGGCTTTCATTTTAGCGAGACCTTGAAGTACCGCCTCTTTAGGATTGGAATAACTTGTCGCATTATTTAGTGATGCGACGTTTCCGTATGATAATCCTGCGTAATTGTGAGTCGGGCCTACAAGGCCATCGAAGTTTACTTCTACTGCTTTAATCATTATGAGACAACATTTTTAGGTTTTGTATAACTATAGTGAAATTTATACGTTTTTGATCAATTTAAATTAGCTAATTCTAGTTCTACAGTTTGCAATGTTTGCTGTAAACGCTTTTGTACTGCGATTAAGTACGCTTTTTGTTTGGTATTTTTAGCTTGTTGTTGGCGTAAGGCTTTATAAATGACACGTTTTGGTAAATCATACTGCTCTGCCGCTTCAGTAATCGTTAGTTGATAACCACTGAGTTTTTGCAGCACTTCATCCAGATGAGGGGCGTTATTTAACATATCGACGCTCCTTTTCAGCTGTTGTATGTGTATCGTTTGCCTCATGTACATGCCAAACGCTTATATCTAAGCGCCATAATAGATACAGAGTGTGGTAAAAATTGGTCATAGCTCGTGCTCCCTGTAGAAGAGGTGTAATTTCGCATGTTATGTAGCCTAGCTACCTACTTTTTAAAAATTAAAATTTTTAAAAAGACTTATCATTACCAATGAAAGATCCATGCCAGCCGATAAGTTAATTTTACTACTTTAAAATCAATGGTTTATTTTATTTTAAATAATCATCAAACAACAGAAGCACTAAAACGGTGAAACTTTTTATGTTGTTGCACTTTGCTGGCGCAATAAAGATGAAGGTAAGGACCGTGTTATTGAGTTCAGAGCCAAATTTGCAAATAAGTAATTAGGTAGTAATCGCCTATTGGTAAAAAAGCTTGGTTAGGGTATTGTTTTATAATTAATTTTATAAATTTCAGAGTGTATTTTTATGGCTTTTGATGCCCGTTCGGCTATCACCATGTTTTGGATGAGTATTAAGCTACTGTTTGTTGTATTTTTTCCCTCATCGATCTTTGCGGCAGACGTGTACGAGCAATTTCCTGACAAGGTAGAAAGATCGCAAAAATACGTATTTTATTCTCATGGCCTAATTGTTGAAGGCACTAACCCGACACCTGTTAATGCTCGGTGGGGGAAGTATGAATTTCCAATGATAAAAAAAGCCTTGGCAGATGCTGATTATAATCTGATTGCATATCACAGGGCTAAAAATACCGAGCCTAAAGCGTTTGCCCAAAAACTAGAAAACGATGTTCGTTTGCTCATCGCACAAGGGGTTTCTGCGAGTAATATTTCACTGATTGGCTTTTCTCGTGGTGGTGCGATTACTATCGAGGCATCAAATTTGTTAGCAAATGAGAAGGTAAACTTTGTTCTTTTGGCAGCTTGTGGCCGCTATGTGGGTAATCAACCCAGCTTAAAAATGTACGGCAATGTTTTATCAATTTACGAAACCTCGGATGAGGTGGGTTCTTGTCAGTTTTTGATTGATCGTAGTAAACAGGTTGCACATTTTACTGAAATTGCGATAAGTACATCGAAAGAGCACGGGGCTTTTTATACTCCAATACCGCAGTGGGTTGACCCCGTTAAAAAATGGCTAAAAGATGCAAAGTAAGGAGCAGTTTTGCAAATCAGAAAATTAAATTCACTGCGGGGACTCGCTGCAATTATTGTTTTTATTACCCATTTTAGTGATATCACTCAATGGTTTGATGGCGCATTAGGCGGTGGTTCAGGTGCTTACGGTGTGATGCTGTTTTTTATGTTAAGTGGCTTTTTAATGTCGCACCTGTACTCACAAAAAGCGTTCAATAAAGCAACCGTAATGACTTACTTTTTGGCTCGTGCAGCCAGGGTAGTGCCATTATATTTAGTGGTTGTATTGGGCTCTTATATTTTTACCTTGTTAGAACTCCCTCTGCTGTACGACATTTCTGGCGTCAACGTGTTAATTGGCCACCTGTTATTTTTACATGGCGAGAGTGTGTTGTGGTCAATACCACCTGAAGTGCATTTTTATTTTGTTTTTATTATATTTTGGACGCTTTCTAAAAATCGGCAGGGGTATATTTATATTGTTATCATTGCAGTCATGATTTTATTATTTTTGACTAATTTTCCCAGAATAAGTGGTGAGGTTAATAGCATCCCTTACAATGTATTTAACACCATTAGGAGCTTACCTTACTTTTTTATAGGTGTTATTTTGGGGCTAAATTATTCAACGTTAACAATCCCTAATTACTTGAAAAGCCATGGCTTTGTACTAACACTTTGCTTAATCCCTTTACTTTACCCTGCTTTTTCACCCGTAACGAGTGATGCCAAATACAGAATGTGGCTAAGCTATGAAGTACTTTTTATAATGGCGAGTGTGTTTTTTGCCATTGTATTTTTAGTACCGGATAACAATCGAATATTAGCTAATAGGGTAGGTGATTTATTAGGTAAGATTTCATATTCATTATACTTACTGCATATGCCAGTTATTTTATTGGTCAATAACCTGACTGTGTCAGTCGAGAGCAAGTTATTTATTTCTCTGGTTGCAAGTATAGCAATCGCCTTTGTATCGTATACTTATTTTGAAAAGCCAGTAGCAAACTTAATTCGAAACAAAAGAGCAGCTAACCTGTAGTTTGAGCAGTAAAGCGAATGCCTCAGTGATTGAGGCATTATAAGTAATAAATTAAAAAAGCTGCCTTAAAACCCTTCTAGGACAAGTTTTCCGCGTGACTGATAGGATTCTAAAATTTGGTGCGCTTTTACTAAATTCTCAACGCTGACTTTTCCTAGATGTTGGCCTAAAGTCGTTTTAATGGTGCCATTATCAACTAACTCTGCTAATTCAGTAAGTAGCTGATGTTGCGCAATCATGTCGTCGGTTTGATACATCGAACGGGTATACATAAACTCCCAGTGAAGTGAAATACTCTTACGTTTTAATTTTAAAATATCAAAGCTGGCAGGATCGTCTATTAACGCTAACTTTCCTTGTGGTTTAATAACATTAATAATTTCATCAAGGTGCTGATCTGTATGCGTTAAGCTAATTACATAGTCAAACTCATCCATGTTACGTTGAGTGCGTTGCTCATCAAGGCTTTGCGTGTGATCAAGCACTTCGTCTACACCCAACTTATTTAGCCAAGCAACACTTTGCGCGCGTGATGCTGTAGCCACAACGGTTAAATTAGTAAGCTGCTTTGCTAGTTGCACTAAAATAGAGCCTACACCTCCTGCTGCACCAATGACCAAAAGTGATGCCGGTTTTGCCGACTGACTCTTTGAAATTTGAAGACGGTCAAACAGAAGTTCCCATGCAGTAATACTTGTTAAAGGAAGAGCCGCAGCTTCTGGGTTGCTCAAGGTGCTAGGGGCGCGGCCGACAATTCGCTCGTCAACAAGCTGTAACTCAGCATTACTGCCTTGGCGGGTTAAATCGCCAGCGTAGTAAACACGATCGCCTACGTTAAATAAAGTTACTTTATCGCCAACGGCTTTAACTGTGCCCACAGCATCCCAACCAATTACTTTATAGCCTTGTTCAGAAGATACATTAGCACGAATTTTTGCATCAACAGGGTTCACTGAAATGGCTGATACTTCAACTAATATATCATGGCCGTGTGCCTTTGGTGTGGGAAGCTCAATCGCTTGAAATGACTCAGGTGTGAGTGTTTTAGTTGCTTGTGTATAACCAAATGCTTTCATGTTTACTCCGATAAGTTAACGTTATGGCGTTACTATAACGCAGTTCTCGTAGATAAAAAGTCCCGCTAGATAGAATGACATTCAAAAATTATTGGCTAATTAAATCATTATTCAACTTATCGAGTAAGGTTATTAGCTGCGCGGCTTCTTGTTCAGAAATTGAAGGAAACTTACAGCGGACTTGCATTGGAATTTCAGCTGCTTTATGTTGCAGTTCATGCCCAGCTTGTTGCAGTTTTACTAACCTTTTTCGCTTATCTTGGTCATCATGTACAATTTTAAGCAGCTGTTTATCCGTCATCTTTTTTAATATTTGCGTCATAGCACCGCCATCAATGGCTGTTTTTTCAAGCAGCGTGTTAATACTATTATTATCTTTTTCCCACAGCGCCATCATTACAACATATTGCGGATAAGTAAGATCAAGCGCGAGTAACGCTTCTCGGTATGCACGAACAATGCCGTTTGACGCCATGTATAAGCGATGACAAATTTGATTATCTAACTTTAATTGTGAAAATTTCATACTGACTCAAAGTGTAATGTATTACTGGTATTTTAATTTGTACACAAAGTATTTGCAATGTTGGATTTTTAATTTTATTATTTTGCATGCAAAATAAATCAATCAACTTAAAGAGGCATTCATGAAAGAATTACAAAGCGTAGCGTATACGGCAAAAGCAGCGGCAACAGGTGGACGTGAAGGCACGGCAAAATCAGATGATGGTCGCCTCGATGTTGCTTTATCAACACCAAAAGGCTTGGGTGGAGATGATGGTAGAGGTACTAACCCAGAGCAATTATTTGCAGCGGGCTATGCAGCATGCTTCATTGGTGCATTAAAACTTGTTGCAGGACAAGCAAAAATCAAACTACCAGCAGACACGCGTATTGATTCAGAAGTATCTATAGGCCCAATCGAAGGTGGTTTTGGTATTGCTGTTAAGCTTGCGGTTTATGTAGGTGATGTGGATAAAGACACAGCCAACGCACTTGTTAATAAAGCGCATGAGGTGTGCCCATATTCAAATGCAACTCGCGGTAACATAGCCGTGGAACTTTCGGTTATCTAATTTATGTAGTGCCTATCAACCAAGTAAGTTATTAGGTTGGTAGGCTTGTCTTTACACTCATTATTCATATCACTATTACGTATCAAGAATTGCCATGTTAATCACGTTTTTTCAATAATATGCTGTAACTTTTCATAATTAGACTAAACTCAAAACAGCAGTTTAATTAAGGGTTAGGAATAGGCGAATGCAGCAATTAGCATTATCTAAAAAGTTACTTTGGATAACCGTAGGAAGTATCTTTATTACCGTTTTTGTTTTATCGAGTATTTTG
Source organism: Pseudoalteromonas sp. KS88 (assembly GCF_004766475.1). Taxonomy (NCBI): domain Bacteria; kingdom Pseudomonadati; phylum Pseudomonadota; class Gammaproteobacteria; order Alteromonadales; family Pseudoalteromonadaceae; genus Pseudoalteromonas; species Pseudoalteromonas sp. KS88. Next base: position 13,940 of record NZ_PYHV01000007.1, on the reverse strand, counting down.
TGGTGGGAATTATCAAATAGTAATAAAGATTTATCTGCTGATTCAAGAAAACTAATTGTTGCTGAAGTAGAAGAAAAACTCATCGCTAACGCTTCATCGTATGGGGAGCGAATTGCAGGGTTTATCAATGAGTCATACCGAGTGCCGTTTTCATTCGCAGCAATACTCGGTGATGAAAAAACGGCAAGCACATTAAGCCGCGAGTCTGTGGTTGCGTTGAACGAGTCGCTACTTAAGAAAAACACAAACATTTCATCTATTTATTCGCAATTTGAAGCGAATGGTTTTGATGGCAATGACGATCAATATCAATCAGGCTTTAAGCATTCAGTTGCCGGTGAAGGCACGCTAGAAGTGTATTTTACACGTAGTCGTGATGGTGTGATTGAACAGCAAGTTGTTGAAGATATTAATGAAAAGTACTTAACTAAACTTAATGAGTTTGGCCAACGAGAAGCTGAGTGGTATTTATGTGCTAAAGACACTAAACAACCCTGCATTATGGAACCTTATCTTTATGAAATATCGCCGGGATATTCTGAGATGATGACATCCCTTGTTGTGCCAGTTATGAGAGGTGGCAAATTTATTGGGATTACAGGGGTTGATTTAACATTACCGGTTTTTCAAACCATGACTGAGCAGCTTTCAAAAGAGCTCTACAATGGTAAAGCGAGAGTGACCTTACTGAGCTCGTTAGATTTAATTGTTGGTAGCAGTCATTACAAAGATAAACTAGGGCGTCCGCTTAAAGAAGCGACGTCTTCAAGTTTAGCAACCAGTTTTGACCGTCTGAAACAAGACAGTGGCATTCATAAAGTAAACGATGATTATTTAGTTAACTACCCAATTTCCATTAAGTTAGCGGGTAAACAATGGAATTTACTGATTGAAGTACCTACAGAGCTTGCATTATTAGGCCCGCAAGCATTGGCAGACACCATGGATAAAAACGCCAATACACTAGGTGGTATTATTCTAGTTACAGGCATTATTATCGCTGTAGTTGCCTTCATAATAATGACTCTTGTTATCAAAAGTATTATTGCGCCACTGCAACAAATTCAAATGCGAGTAGATAATTTAGCGAGCTCAGAAGGTGACTTAACGCAAACATTAACCGTTGAGTCTCACGCTGAATTAATTGCTCTTGCTGACGGTTTTAATGCTTTTTTAGCCAAACTACGTGATTTAATCGCCCAACTAAAAGATGTGTCAGGGCAAACTAAACTACAGGCACAAACCGCGGCGCATGTTGCTGTTGATACTAAACAAAATGTGCAGGCTCAGTTTCAAGAGATTGAAAGTGTTGTAACAGCAATGAATGAAATGAGTGCCACTGCACTTGAAGTAGCCCGTGCATCTGAGCAATCCGCCCAGCAAGCAGACGAAATAAACTCGTTAGTAAATAGCAGTGAATCTAGCTTGTCGTCTGCGGTCACCCAAGTGAAAACCATGTCTGATGAAATTAAACAGGCCAATCAAGCCGTTGAAAAAGTAGCGGCGCGCAGTAATGACATTACACAAATATTAGATGTTATTCGTACAATTTCAGAACAAACTAACTTACTTGCGCTTAACGCAGCTATTGAGGCTGCTCGAGCTGGTGAGCAAGGACGAGGTTTCGCTGTTGTTGCCGATGAGGTTAGGGCGCTGGCATCAAAAACCCGTGCTTCAACCGATGACATCAGCGGTTTAATAGACAGCTTGCAACTCGAAGTAGGTAATGCCTCTACAGTAATTGAGAAAGGCGTTGTCAGAGCGCAAACGGCTGTGGATGAAACCACTGTGGCATTTGATGCACTACACAGTGTAGTGACTAAAGTTGAAGATATTACCGGGCAGATAACACATATAGCAACAGCTGCCGAAGAGCAAAGCTCTGTCACAGAAGAGATTAACCGCAATCTTACTTTGATTTCGGATGCTGCGTCACAACTAGCGGAACTTTCAACTCAAGCTGGCGATGGCAGCCAAATGCTAAATCAATTAGTTGCTCAGCAAGATGATGAGTTGAATAAGTTAAAAACCTGATAAGAGATTTAAACGCTGCTATACCAAGCGAGTGGTTAAGGTATAGTGGCGCTATTTTGTTCTGAAAAGCAGCTATGAGAAACGACTTAAGCACCTGTCATACCTTCCAAAACACAATTTAAAGCAACAGCAAATCCTCTTTTATATTTTATGTAGAATCGAAGTAACTGGTTGAACCAAAATAGGAACTCGGCTATGGTTGATTCACCAATAAAAATAGTTTAAACGAGTTAATTTACAGGCCCGTTATGTTTTCATTTTAGGAAGGAGTCAACGGATGAAGCAGAGTTTTATTTTTGGTGCGGTATTAACCTTTCTTGGTAGCTTACTTCATATAGCAATAATAATTGGTGGGCCAGATTGGTATTTAGCTTCAGGAGCAGGTGAAAGTTTAGCTAAACAAGCTGAATCAGGCTCTTTGTATCCAGCTTTTGTAGGTTCCATTTTAGTGTGTATTTTTTTAGGTTGGTCTATATACGCACTTTCTGGTGCAGGTATAATTCGTAAACTTCCATTTTTAAAGTTATTCCTAATATTAATTGCTGCCTTATGTATAATCAGAGGCACGTACGGCTTTTTCATCCCAGTGCTATTTGATAGTCCATACGTTGTAAATTTAGGAGTTTGGTTTTGGGTATCAAGCTCAGTCGTATGGTTAGCAATCGGTTTATCTTACGCTGCTGGTATCAAATCAAACTGGTCATATATCAGTGCAGTAAAAACATAACGACTTGCAAACTCGGCTGTAATATCGATATCACGGAGAGATAAAATTAGTAAACTAATCACAAAAGAACGCAAGCTACTGCTGGTTTTGGGTATATCAGTTCTTCTTGCAATTTTTGTCGTTAAATGGGCAAATGTAGATAGTCCTGTTTATAGACCGCTTATTCAAGATATGCGCTTGGTTGACTCAGTTAAAATCGCAGATGTTTTAGAACAAGAGCGCATTTATTACTACGCCGACGTGAAAAATCATATGCTTTACGTAAACCAAGAGCAGTCAGAATTAGCTCGTGTCTCGCTAGCGAAAATCGGTATTGTTATTGAGTACCCAGAAATTACTAAACACACTGACCTGAATAAAGCTTATGATGAATTCATCAAACAGAAGAAACGAGAAGTAGAAACAGGAAATGTATGGCAAAGACCTTGGTTCTTTAAACTGGTTAAATCGGTTTTGGGAGCACTCGTAATTATTATTTTAGTTCTCGCTGTCGTTCGCCCAGCTTTAAAGTCAATAATTTATGACAGAGACGAAAAGTAGCTATAAAACATATAAGTCTTAACTCTGTTAGTCGGCACTCTTATTCTTTTCGACCGTTTTTATAAAGTTACGGTTAGCCCCAAATCATTAAACACATTTGTTTACTTTGTCAGTCGATAAGACTGTTAAGCCAGTAGCTTACGGTAAACACATCTAGTGTGCGTTACGCAGTAATCTCTTATTGCGATCTCATCGCAGCCAGGCTTTTCCTATATCCTTTTGGAGTTGCTGGGGCACTAGACATTCATCAGTTAACCTGAGCATAGCACTATTCAAGGCGGCTGGTTTCATCATTGTGATACAGTTAGTTTAAGGTGCCTAACGCAGTTATCAAGTCAGGTGTAAGCGACTTTGGTTATTGTATTAATGCACGCGTACTGAGCGTCTAATCAAGGCAAGTGGCTTAGGTCTTCAGTCATATAATCAGGTTAAACCTTATTGGTTATTCACTCACCCAATTAATTGATGCTCAGCCTTATATGCAGTTAGGTGATTTGCTTACTCAGTATTGTGGCTACCTCTTTGGTATCTATTATTTAATACCAGAGAGGCTATTGAGGCACATTTAGTTCTAATGATTAATATGTCAATAAATACTCAAGCCAAGTTAATTAATACATATGCTAGGCTCAGCTAGGTATCGGCCTTGGAAGTATTCACAATTATTCTCTTTCAAGATTTGGTAGGTTTGTTGGTCTTCAATTAAACATGCAATAAATTTAATGCCTAAGCCATGTGCTAAAGTAATTAGGGTCTTCAAAAAGTATTGGTCATCAATACTATTTAAATCATTTGTGAACCCACCATCTAACTTAACATAATCGATGTTTAGACCTTGTAAGTATTTAATTGAGGTTAAGTTGATAGCAAAATGTTCAATGCATACTTTGAACCCAAGTTGCTTAAGCTTTGCAATAATATGTGAGGCTTGATCCTGGCTATCAATAATTACCGTTTCTTTTATTTCAAATATAATTTGCAGAGACCTCTCGTTTGCTTTTTTACTGATCAAGTCTAACCACTGAATGAAGTCTTCGCTGTAGAGAGATTGTTTGGCCAGGTTAATGGCTATAGGCTTTTCATAATGCACCAAATTCAGTTCTAGTAGAGCGCTTATAATTGCTTTATCTAACTCAACTGTTAACTCTAGGCGTTCAGCCATAGTGAATATTTGGCTATTATTTAATGCTTTTTCGTTGTGCAAAATATTCGAGAAAAGTTCATAATATTCAACCTCATCATTATCGGCCACTATTGGTTGAACACTGAAATTGATGTTTCGATCGACTATTACACAGTTAATAACATCACGCCATTTTGAAAATGAGATAGCTGTTAAGTTTGAGTCAGTAGCGATGTCGATCTCTTTTGGGGTAGTGTCTAGACGTGAAAGTAAATCACTTAAACTGCAGTCGTTGCTATAATCAATAGCAGTCAATGTCGCGTACGGAGAGTCGAGTTCTTTTATCTGCTTCTGAGAGACCTGTATTGTTAAGTTTTCAAACATTTCTTGACGATATTCAATACCTACGTTTAGCATCAAAATAAATGTTCCACCTGAAATCCTAAATATTTCACTTTCTTGGGAATGGCTAAAACAATTTTTGATTAGGTTTTTAACTTCAGATACGTATATATCACCGGCAGAAAAACCAAAACGTTTGTTTATCGGGCTTAAAGAATCAAGAGAAATGAATACTAAAGAAGAGACATCTTCATTAGTCATACCCTTTTGGCAGGCACTAAATTGGTTTTCAAAAGCGCGACGATTACCAAGCTTCGTTAACTCATCTTGAAATACTTTTTTAGACAACCCATCACTGTGATCTGATAGTGATTCAAACGTTGCGTTTAGGTTTCTTACCATGTCATTCATGGCTTTGGTCACTGTTCTCAACTCTTTGGAAAAGGGTACGTCTTTATTGATAATAAATTGCTTATTGGTAACAGATAGTGCTTGATTTTCTAGTTTTTTCAAAGGTTTAAATATAGCATTTAAGATAAAATAGCCTAAAGTTAAGCTAATCACTAATAAAATTAAGGTGCTAACACAGGTGCTAATAGTATGTTGCCATAATTTATCATAAGAAAGGCCAGGATGACTTTGGACGATTAAAGTGCCGGCTATATTCCAGCCACCATTTACTTCACTTGACTCTATTACTTGTGGAAGTTCAAACAGGTTTACAAACCATATAGGGATCTCAGCTGCTTTTATTGGGTTTTCTCGCTCAATTAAGGTGGTTCCACGAGTATCTACATAGCGTATGTTCTGATAATAACCGGAGTCAAATATGGCGGCGATCATTGTTTCTGCAATTACCAGGTTTTCTTCGTCTGTGTATGGTGAAATTGAAAGTCCTAAATTTGTTGCTGCGTCATTTGCGTGGACGCTCATTTGCTCTATGAAATAGGCTCTAGTATTTTCAATATCAATTACTAAACGTGCAAAAAATGAAATAGATATTAATGTAAATATTAATCCATATATTTGTGTTTTAAGGCTCAAGCCTGTTTTGTTATTATTAGTCAATATTGTCTACTCCATTATTGGCGCTTAGGTCTTCTTCAATTCGATCAATCATACTTTGCCAAGATTTTAAACCGTGTTGGTTACGTACCTTACTCCCTATGCCTTTTGCCTTTGATAACCAGAGACCGTAACCATTAAAGCTATAAATAGGTTTTAAATCAGGGCGTTTTGTTGCTGGAAGTACTTTACGTTTGAAGTTATCCAACACAAGAGGGGTCGCATTTTCTTCTTCAAAATAAATTAATACCATGTGTGGTACATTAAGAGTTAACTGACGCACATACATTAACCTTAATTTATTTTCAGGAACACCTAGGGCAAGTAATGAGAAGTACTTAGCAATGGCGTAATCTTCACAATCACCACCTCCTCGGCCTAATGTTTCAATTGGTGAAGCCCAATAGTCTTTTTTCCCCCAAAATGCGATATCCTCGTAATAATCAACATGACGATTAAAAAACGAATTGACAGCATTAAGTTGCACCCATGCGTTATCGCTTTGGTGCTTCTTCAAAAGAGTCAACCAATCTGTATAGCGATCAACGCCGTCTTGATTATATTTATTCGCAACGAATCGTAAAAGTTTTTCGTCGCTTAGTCTTTCTTCAATTTTTTGAGCTAATGTATACAATGAAAAGGCGAATATACATACAAATAGGAGAAGTTTATTCAAGCTTTACTCTAAGTCAGACGTTAGTAAAAATAATTTCATAGTGTTTTAATACCGCCGATTCGTCAAATTTTCATCACGATTACAGAGTAAGCCTAAACACATAATTGCTATGTATGTCATGGCATTTGCGGTTGCTTGCAAAGGAAAGTCGACAAATATGTGGATCATCATAAATAGCATACTTGTGGCTACACCAAAACTCACGCCTTTGTACAATTGTGTTGCTTTTTTTGTCATATTTTTTAATGTTATAAAAAGTATGTAGAGGGATAATATAAAGACTAGGAACGAACTGATCAGTCCGAACTCGATAGCAAATTGAACATATTCATTATGAGCGTGATCATAAAAACCCGAATAGGGCAGAGATTGACTAGTTGGAAATAATCCGTAAAAGCTACCCCCTCCGTTGCCAATTAAGGAAGAGTTTTCGATCAACGTGAGTGAATCACGTACAACTTCATCGCGGGACTCTTCAAGAAAACTTGTTTCTATTAAGCGCGTTTGAAGCTTTTCGGCATCAAATATTGTTCCAACAATTATTATGTCAATAGCAAAAAAGCTGGTAATTAAATATTTTAAGGACCATGGCTTATTAGAATAAAAAAGTAATGCATACAGACCTACAATAGCCAAAGATACAAAGAAAGCCACATTTCCCATTCTAGAGCGTGTAAGCAAAAGAGCAGTAACGACTACAATTAAACACAAGCGAATAATTAATTTTTTCGATAACATGCTTTGTATAATATCTCTTACATAATAACGGGCTTTAGTGTGTGAATTAGGAGAAACTTTCAATTCGCTAATAATAAAGCCGATGCCTATAGCTAAAATCATAGCAAGGTAATTGGCTAAATGGTTGTGATAAATAAATGAGCCGTTCGCACGTTCAGCATATTGAAAACCAAAAAAGGGAGTGCTTGAGTTGGGGGAGAGGTTAAGAATAGTAGCATAAGTGGCTTGAAATAAACCTGCAATAATTAACGTATAAACAACCTTTGAGATTCGTGCTTTACTATTTGTATAAACACACACCAGCCATCCGAATAAAAAAAAGCTAATGGTTTTTAATAATAAAATTTGTGTCTGTATAGGGTCAACGCTCAGATAGAATGCTAATTGTAAAATAAGGGTAGAAACTAAAGTTCCAATTAAGCAGAAAATTGGCCATGTATTGGTTGGCGGGAAAAAGGCAGTCTTCGTTTTTGAGTGAGAAAATAGGTGCAGAATAAAAAGCGCAAAAACAACTATTTCGGAAATTGCCCATGCCCAAGGCCTATTGCTGCCCAGAGGAATTGGGAGCCAAACTATTAAACAGCAGATACTATAAAATATAAACTTATTAATCATATATTATAAAAAAGCCCTGCTATTGGGCCCCCTAGAATCATAATGGGCTAGTTGTCTGAGACAGCACTACCACCGCCACCACTACCTGAACCGGTTGCACTTGCCAATGGTGTACCTGTACCAGAATTGATACCTAAGTTATTTTGTCCACCGACTGCTGTTCCAGAGCTAATCAATTCTAGATTTAGATTTGGGTTTGTACTTGCATAAACAAGCAATTCATCTTCGGTGAGACCATTAGCTTTAGCGAATGCGAAAAAAGATTCTTGCTGCTCGTCACCTAAAGCCAGGCCATTAATTAACTGTGATAAACATTGTTCCTTATCTTCATCAATTAAAGTTAAACACTGACTTAGTTGCTCTAAAGGTAGGTTAGACGCTTCACCCGTGTTTTGATTAGCAGAGGCCGATGAAGATAGAGCAAGTAATCCAAAAATCAAAAATGTTTTTTTCATATTCCTAGTTATCCTTACTTAGTAATTGTTTCAATATTCAGCATCGTTGATAAGAATGATTATATATATTCTTAGCTTTTTTGCACCTATTTCTTTGACAAAAGAGATGGTAAGTAAAAGAAATGACAAGGTTGTCATTTTGGCATTAATGCTATTAATACAACAATATAGGAAAAAATATATTTCTCTTGTATTGTTATTTTAGGGACGCTAGACTTGTACCTAATAAACGCATCTTGATGATCAAATATACACTGTATATTCATTTGGATTTGATAGATCAAGTAGGTAGATGCGTACATTAAATACACGAACTTAAAAAAGCCAAACTTGGTGTGAGTCAAGGACGGAAAGCCACGGGTCTCCTAATTAATTAGGATGACAGCCGGGTTGCTGAACATTATTTTTACAAAATTTATATGTGAGGCATCTCTTATCATGAATCTGCAACAAACTTTCTTTGGTACAAACGGAATAGACCTTTTTGATACGCTTATCAACGGTAAATATATAAATACTTTGGCTGGTAATGATTCAGTTACCGTTAATCACGTCGATTTCGGCGCAAGATTAAATGGTGGTAACGACACTGATTTATTATCTTACAGCTCTTCAAGTGAAGGCCTGTATATACGTCTAGATCAAGGGTGGGTCACAAGTATTGATAATAAATCTTTATTTAGTTGGAAAGAATTAAATGCAAAAATAGCTGATGGAACTGTTGCGCACGATACAGTTGAAAATTTTGAAATTTTAATTGCATCTGACTATGCAGATATAATTCAAGGTTCAAGTAAATCAGATACAATTTATGGCATGTCAGGAAATGATTATATAAATGGCGGTGCTGGACTTGACTCACTCTATGGCGGCACCGGGGACGATGTTATTAAAACTGGCAAAGGCTGGGGCGATTTTGTAGACGCTGGCGAAGGTAACGATACTATTAACTTCTTTGGTGAAACAACGGAGCAAGGTGTCTACGCTCGCATGGATAAAGGTTGGGCAACTGATTACCAAAATAAATTTGATTACACATGGAAAGAAATAAATAGCAAAATAGAGTTAGGTGAGGTTGCGGCCGACAAATTTGTTAATGTTGAAAATTTCACAGGCACAAATTTCAGAGATGTCATCCAAGGCAGTTCTGGTGATAATATTATTAAGGGTGCTGGAGGCTCTGATTACATTCACGGTGGTTTAGGCTCCGATACTGCTAGCTATTTCGGTAGCACAGTTGATGGTCATGGTGTCAATGTACGTTTAGATCAAGGTTTCTCAGTAAGTATGGCTGATAAGAACTCTCTAAGCTGGAAAGAGCTATTACAAGCCGTAAAGTCTGACAAGATTGAAGCCGATAATCTTGTTAGTATCGAAAATGCTATTGGCTCAAAATATAATGATGCGATCCAGGGCGATAAATTTGATAATCGCTTAGAAGGCGCCCAAGGCAACGATTTCTTAAATGGTGGTGATGGAAACGATGTACTAGTTGGTGGCAGTGGTATAGACAGATTAGTTGGCGGACGTGGGAATGACACTTTTTATGCCGAAGAAATTGACCGACCTATAAATGGCGGTCAAGGTTTTGATATGATTGCCCAAATGGATGACGTAAATGGTGATAATGCCGTTAATATTGATTTAGGTGAAAGTAAGTTTAATAGTATTGAAGCGTTTATTGGTAGTAATGAAAGTGATGTTAACTACGCGCTTAACGTATCACTTGATAAAGTTGCAGAGCAATCGGATGGGGCATACGATGATATGTTCTTTGCAATAGGTATTGATACGTTGACGTTCTCAGAGCAGGTTGAACAGCAATCCACTCAAGAATTAGAAGGCGATTACGAAGCTGAACTAGTTGCATTGTTAGGTCTTGAAGCTTCTACACAACTCAAAGAGACTGTTTACTTAACTGAGAACAATAACCTTGTAACTGTTATTGAGGAAGTGATTGAAGAGTCTGCAAATGACTCAAGTGGCGCAAGCTCTTTTGATTTTATACACCAAGAACAAACATATATTGCTTAATTTAAGCTTTATATAGTGAAACAGCAGCTCTTTTAGCTGCTGTTTTTTTATTTCCTTTGAGTTGGAATTGGTGTGAAAAAAATTAAGCAGCACGTGATAAGCCGTGTTAAATGGACATTTTTTTTTAGTTTATTGACTAGCATTCTGATGTTAGTTGTACCTATTTATTCGCTTCAGGTTTTTGACCGCGTACTAAGTTCTTTTAGTTTAGATACCTTGTATTTATTAACGGCAATTGCATGCTGGCTAGTTATTGTTTATGGCGTTTTAGATTGGGCTAAACAACGGTTAGTTTATGCCACAGCGAATGAGTGGCGTGAGCAGGCTAATGCTTTATACGCCGAGGTAGGGTTTGCAAAAAGTGAAAATGGCAAACTAATCAGCGATATAAAGCAAGCGGAAAACGGATTACAAAGCCACTTGCCAACAGTCGCAGATATTCCCTGGACGAGCCTTTTTTTATTTGTATTGTTAATCATTCACCCAACTTTTTTTAGTATCGCACTCGCAAGTATAGTGGTACTTATGATACTTGCGTTTACTAATTATAAATTTAGTCAACGCGCCAATCTGCAGTCTTTATCTGGCAATGTTCACACAACCATAGTACAAAATAATCGCTACTTAACGGCATCTGGTCTTATTGCTCCAATGGTTAAACTATGGCGAAAATATATTGATAAAACCGCTACAAATCAGCTGAGTTATAAAACCCAAACTCTAAATGTAAGCAGTTTTTCAAAAACCTATCGACTAATAATTCAAATAATGATCACCTGTGTGGGTGTTTACTATGTACTTAATCAACAACTATCCGTTGGTGGTATGATTGCTGCTAGCTTAATTGTTGGTCGCGCATTAGGGCCTTATGAACAAGCCGTTATGCAGTTACAACACTGGGTAACCTGTTACAAAGCCTGGAAAAGAGTCACAAATCACGAGAATGATTTAGCCCCAACTGAGCAGACTCAACCACCTTTACCAACGGGCTCTGTAATTGCACAAAAGATTATTTATAAATATCAAAATGCAAATAAAGTGTTTATTAAAAACTTCAGCGCAGAATTTAATTCATCCCATGTCGTCATTGGTGCAAATGGCGCGGGTAAAACTACATTACTAAAGCTTCTATCAGGTGAATATGCCCCGTTTTCTGGCGAAATAAGAATAGATGGAAGCCAATTATCCAGCTGGAATTACGCGAATAAACAAAAAATAATTGGAATTTATCGTTCTGATTTGCCATTGACACAGGCCACAATTATTTCAAATATGTCCACTGATGCTGAAAATCATTCTTATGCAATAGAGCTTTCACAACTACTTGGTCTACACGAAAAAGTGATGCAGCATGAGCAAGGTTATGATACCGAATTGGTCGATATTCAATCACAACTTAGCAGCTCTGAAATTCAATTAATTATCCTTATTAGGGCATTGTGTAATAAGCCACATGTATTAATAGCAGACAATATTGATGATCATCTAGATACACGTTCAGAGTTAGCGCTGGCAAAATTATTAGTGCAAAGAAACGAGCAAGGAAAAATCACCATCTACAGCGCCAAAAAAATGAATTTAATTAGTAAAGCGCAAAATGCGCTATATCTTGAAGATGGCAATGTTAAATTCAACGGAAAAACGGCAGATTTTTTTGCTAGCCGCAATAAAGTAAAAGAGGCTAGTAATGGCTAAAAATAGTAGTAAAAGATGGATCGTCGTAAGCTTTTTAACATTTATTTTCGGATTTGGTACGTTTATTTTATGGTCCACACTATCTCCTTTAAGTTCAGCTTCAATAGCTGTGGGCAGTGTTGTTGTAAAAGGACATAAAAAAAGTGTTCAACACTTAGAAGGGGGAATAATCGAAGCCATTTATGTAGAAGAAGGCCAATATGTTGAGAAGGGTGAGGTACTATTTAGACTGGCTAAAGATCAGGCTTTAAATTTATTTGAGCAAACTCAGACTCAATATCTTCATGCAAAAGCCGCTTTTCAACGAATTCAAGCAGAATTATCAGGAATAGAAGTTTTATCATTTTCAGATTTTGATAACAATAACCCAAAAATAAAAGCGATGTTAGATTATCAAGTTGAGCAATTTCATGCCAATACACATAAATTAAACAGTTTAATTTCTCTTCAGCTTGAGAAAAAAGAGCAAAATACTCAACAGCTACAATCACTACTAGCAAGGCAGTCTTCAGATAAAAAACAGTTAAAAATTTCGAACGAACATGTAGCTATGTATCAAGAACTAGAGAAAAAAGGCTACTCATCTAGATCACAGTACTTAGCGGCAAAAAGTAACCAAGAGTCAATTCTAGGTCGTTTAAATGAATATGTGGGTTTAATACAACGGGCTCAAGCTGCTATTAATGAATCTGAACTTTCTTTAGCAAGTATTAAAATCGAGAACCAAAAACAACTCAGAGAAGTTTTTGAAAAACAGCAAGAGTTATTAAGCATTAGAAAATCAGAGTATCATCGTATTAAAGATGTATTGGATAGAACAACCATAATTAGCCCTATTTCAGGGTTTGTTGTGAATTTATCAGTAAACACACTGCAAGGTGTTATTAGCCCTCGTCAGGTATTGCTAGATATTGTGCCAGATACAGAGGATTTAATTGTTGAAGTATTATTAAATCCAAAAGACATAGAGTCTGTAAATATTGGGATGCAAGCAAAAGTCAGATTATCATCATACAATATGCGTCGTGTTGCTCCAATAGATGGTGTGGTTGAAAACGTGTCTGCTGATAGGATCTATGATAAAGAAAAAGAAATATCAGCGTATAAAGTAAAAGTAAAAATAGATTTTGTACCTGAAAATATAGAACTATTTCCAGGAATGCCAGCAGAGGTTATGATATTACTAGAAGAAAGGACTCCTTTAGATTATTTATTATCACCATTACTTGAGATGAATTATAATGCGCTAAGAGAGCATGGCTAATTTTACATTTCCAAGAATAAAAAACGCTCATTACAGAGCGTTTTTACCACGATAATTTATAGTTAGTTATCAGAACCACCACAGTCATCATCATCACCATCACGAGATCCTGATCCTCCGCCAACACAGCCATCCCCTGGGCCATCATCATCATCGGATAAGAAATTTTGGCCACGACGAGCCAGCCACCACTCAAATTGCTGACGAACTATTTCTTCTTTATTTGTAACTGTAGGCGCACTTACTTGTTGCATTGCAACAAGTAAGTCACTTAATGCAAAATCATCTAACTGAAATTTAGGATCAATCGATGTGTTTTGCATTATATAAGAATAAAAAGCTTGATATACCTCTGCGCGATTATATTCATCCGCTTTAGTCGTTGTTGTAAATAACATGCTCGCACCAAATGCTGTTATTAATAGTGCTTTTGGAAATTCCATTTTTTAAACCCTTAAAGTAAATAACACAGACATATTTTATAATGAAAAAGAATTGAAATACAGTGAATGTTCAACCTTTGGGTATATTTATTGTACTGTTTTATGACTGCAGCTCTTTGAGTTATTGTGCCTGCTATAAAAACTCTTCATATATTTTATCTATAGATAGGCTGTCTCTTATACACATCT
>NZ_PYHV01000053.1:0-1151 GCF_004766475.1 Pseudoalteromonas sp. KS88 | reverse complement strand
TCACTATGGCACATTGGTAAAAATGTGCTGAGTGGGGAGTCCATATCATTCGTTATGTGTTTCTCATGGATAGGTGAAATGAAATACTTTTTATCGTCAACTTTAGCTCTTTTGAGTATTTTACTCGCTAGCTTCGTTTTGCCTAAATTCGAAGATATTATTTATCCTTTTGCTCCTAACTTAAATTTGTGGTTTCAAGAGCAGTTTATCGTATTCGGCTATAGTTTCATTTGTACATTTACCTCTTATGTTGGGTTTAACTTTAAGGTTAAATTCGCTTCATTTCCTTTGTTATTTTCTTTCGTTGCAGTGGCAGCATATTTTGTGTTTATTAACGCATTTATAGTCTTTCAAATTAGTTCTGTTTTTGTCTTTCTTTTCACTGCATATATTAGTTATTATTTACAACAAAGGTATGTGCTACAAACACATAACAAGAATTTCAAGCGGGACTGCTAACAGTTTGCTCGGTTTCGCTTCGCTACACATTTTAGCAAACAATTATCAGCCCCTTAAATGGGCGTTATAAGCCATAGGAAGGTATGGAGTTTTTAATTAAGCCTCATGATGGAATTGGGCCCATCAAACTTGGAATGAATAGAGAGCAAGTAAGAGAATTATTTGCGGGCTTTTTTACTTTGTCAGATGAAGCCAGTGATTTCTATTTCGATAGCTGCCTTCAAATTGAGTTTGAAAATGACTTAGTTAACTTTATCGGTGTTTCTCAAAACGAAAATTACCAACTTATGTTCGGTGGCATCGACGTATTTGATGTTGATGGAAGTACTTTGTTTAAAGTAATTTCTGCTAATGAATCGGAGAGTCACTCATTTAATGAGTCAGAGTATATTTTCCCTGACCAAATAGTAACCCTTTGGGAAATGGATGAGCAATACGATTATCTTGGTAATCACAAACGTAAAGTTTGGGCTCAGGTCGGTATTGGTACTAAATCCTACCTTAAAGTGGTAAATGGCTTATAACACATATGAGCCTTAACTCTGTCAATAGGCAATAGTATTCTTTTTGACCGTTTTATACATTGACGGTCAATTCTAAATCAATAAACAAATTCGTTTACTTCGTCTGTCGATGCGGCTGTTAAGCAAGTAGCTTACGGCAAACACATATAGGGTGCGTTACGCAGTAAT
>NZ_PYHV01000052.1:0-1210 GCF_004766475.1 Pseudoalteromonas sp. KS88 | reverse complement strand
CTTGGTCATGCTTTGTATATGAAAGCGATTCATGGCGGTAAAGCTAAAAACGATAAAATAGATTCATATAAAATTGCCAAACTTATCCGTGGTGGCAACTTCCCACTTGCTTATGTCTATGACAAAGATATGCGAGCTACACGTGATTTATTACGCAGAAGAACCAAAATTGTTCGCCACGGGGCTGATTTAAAAGCCCATGTCGCCAATACTGCTAGTCAGTATAATTTACCTGCCCACAACGTTAATTTAAAGAACGTCTGCGATAGAAAGAAGATGCGCTATTACTTTCCTGACCCCGTTGTACAACGCTCTATTAATTTAAATATGGCCATACTCGATTGCTATCACAATGAGCTTAAGCCTTTAGAGCATTATATTGAGCAAATGGCCAAGCAACACAATCCTGTCCACCTTAATATCTTGCAAACAATTAATGGTATAGGCCGCATTCTCGCACTTACCATTATTTATGAAATTGGTGACATCAATCGCTTTTCAAGCGTACAAAAGTTCGCTTCATATAGCCGGTTAGTCAAATGCAAAGCGGAGTCTGCTGGCAAAACGTATGGCACACAAGGCAATAAAATTGGCAATGCACATCTCAAATGGGCTTTTTCCGAAGCCGCTGTATTACTGCTGCGTCATAATCATAACGCCAACAAATACCTTGAAAAACTACAAAAGCGAATGAGCAAAGCCAAAGCACTGTCAGCGCTTGCGCATAAGCTGGGTCGCTGTGTTTATTTTATGCTTAAAAAAGAGACGGTATTCGATGAAGAAAAATTCTTAAAGAGTTAGTCACGGTACTGAGTGAGCTGAAAATCTAACTGGATATAAGGCTGAGCATCAATCAATTGGGTGAGTTAATAACCAACAAGGTTTAACCTGATTATATGCCTACAGGCCTGAGCCACTTGCCTTGATTAGACGCTCAGTACGCGTGCATTAATACAATAAACAAAGTCGCTTACACCTGACTTGATAACTGCGTTACGCACCTTGATCCAACTGGATCACAATGATGAAGCCAGCCGCTTTGAATAGTGCCATGATGAGGTTAACCGATGAATGTCTCGGCTCTGGCATCCTGCTTCGCTCTACCTTCTAAATCCATTTAGTCGTAGTGCCCCAGCAACCCCAAAAGGATATGGGAAAAAATCTGGCTGCGATGAGATCGCAATAAGAGATTACTGCGTAACGCACCCTA
>NZ_PYHV01000051.1:0-1720 GCF_004766475.1 Pseudoalteromonas sp. KS88 | reverse complement strand
TTTCATGCGTGTAATTTAGGTTTAACAGTGATAACCGCTCACTTAATGAACGATGAGCGAGTGATAATAGAAAAAGAGATAAGTTTTAGCCCAAAATGGTAAACTTAATAGCACTGTTATATTTGCTCAATTAAAGTGGCTGTCTAGTTTATTTACAAGAAGTCCTCAATAAAGAATTAAATCTGCAATCATGCAGTCATGCAGTCATGCAGTCATTTTCATGCGTGTAATTTAGGTTTAACAGTGATAACCGCTCACTTAATGAACGATGAGCGAGTGATAATAGAAAAAGAGATAAGTTTTAGCCCAAAATGGTAAACTTAATAGCACTGTTATATTTGCTCAATTAAAGTGGCTGTCTAGTTTATTTGTCGTAAACTTAATAGCACTGTTATATTTGCTCAATTAAAGTGGCTGTCTAGTTTATTTACTAGCTGGCTCGGCAAGGCTGGCAATTGGGCTAAAGGCCTCTTCGGAATGAGAACTGGAGTCAACGCCACTGTAGCCACTGAAAAGTTTTCAGCTTACATATTCAAAGAAGGTGCAACTCACGGTAAAGATGCCATATATAGAGGGTTAGGCTATACGGCTGAACATTCTGCGCAACTAGCCAAAACGTACCAATCACAGGCCGCAAAACTATTTTCCCAAGGGAAGTATACCGCAGGTGAGATGACTCAGTACGGACAACGTATAAGCATTGGTATAAACCTTCGAGGGGTTGGTGCGGCTAGCGGAAAAAGTGCCCACATCAAGTCTGGCTGGATGATAAGGAAGGATGGTTCAATATCACTATCCACACCATTTTCGGGATTCATGAGGTGATGAATGATAAAAATATATAGCAAAATTAGACTGACATCTTCAGCGTATAGAGAAAAGGGCGTCAATGAAGGAAGTGAAGGTTATATCATTGAGGACTTTGAAGACGGAAATTTTGATGTGGAGTTTTCTGACTCCAAAGGGGAGACAAAGGCTATATTGATTTTAACTTCAACTGAGTTTGAGGTTGCCGATAGTTAACAGGTGCTGCTCTGGCGGCAATTCCATTGAATTGTCGCCCATCATCACAGCTTCACACCCGTTTCAACATTACTAGCAATCATCATCACCGTATAAAATATTCCCATTTTAGGCTATAATCGGGAAAGTTAACGGAGCCAATATGAGTAAAGTTGTAGAGTTCAAGTATCATCACAGTACCACGCCAACCATCGAAAATCGGAAAGTTCTTCCAACCCCACCCAAATACAGCCAAGTTCGTGAGCGTGAATATCTTCTACCCGATGAAGTCAATCGCATCATCAAAGCTGCCAAAAATGTAGGACGCCATGGCCACAGAGATATGACAATGCTGATTATTGGTAATTGGACCTACTACGCATAGTTGCAAAGTAATAGACCAAGTAAGCCATGGCGATGATTGGAAATGCTATGGCCAAACTAAAACACAAGACAAACCACATAAGTTTCAATACATTCATAGTATTGATTGTACTAAATAAAATAAAAAGGACACCCACCCTAAAGTTTGTATTTTTTATATTTTCAACCAAATACTAAAGTTTGTATTTTTTATATTTTCAAAATAAAAAGGACACCCAAAACAAATAAACAAAGAAAAACAAAGAAGACACCCATCCTAATGTTTGTATTTTTTATATTTTCAACTAACTTTCAATTAGTGCAAAAAACAAACAGGGTGTCACATGGCAATTGC
>NZ_PYHV01000050.1:0-1388 GCF_004766475.1 Pseudoalteromonas sp. KS88 | reverse complement strand
TAACGAATGATATGGACTCCCCACTCAGCACATTTTTACCAATGTGCCATAGTGAAGTTGATTATAAGCTTCAAATATGAGGAGTCCATATGTCTGTAATTAAAGCTGTTGGCATTGATTTAGCCAAGTTAGTGTTTAGTATTCACGCTATTGATGAGCATGACAAGTGCAAATTTCGCAAAACTGTTAAACGAAACAACCTATTAGCTGAAATAGCTAAATTACCACCGTGTATTATTGGCATGGAAGCATGCTCTGGCGCGCATTACTGGGCGAGAGAGTTTACCAAACTTGGGCACGATGTTCGTATTATGGCATCTAAGTTTGTTATCCCCTATCGTCAAAATGAAAAGAATGACGCGAATGATGCAGAGGCTATTTGTGAGGCCGCTACGAGACCTAAAACACGCTTTGTCAGTATCAAAAGTGAAGAGCAACAAGCCGTTTTATGTTTACATCGCATTAGGCAAGGCGCTATAAAAGACAGAACTGCACGTATTAATCGATTACGGGGATTGCTTGCTGAGTTTGGCATTATCATGCCTAAAGGTCGCTACCCAGCACAAAAAGCGATTTATGAAATACTGGAAGATGCCCAGAATAATCTTCCATTTCTTGCCAGAGAGTTACTTAATGACTTATGGCTCAATATTAAAACCCTGAATGAAGAAATACTCAAATACGATAGAAAACTTTATGCGTTAGCCAAACAAATGAAAGATGCCAAACGTTTAATGAGTATTCCTGGTATTGGTGAAATTACAGCAACAGCTGTTGTAGCGACCGTTAATGACGCTAAGCATTTTAATAGCAGCAGATCATTTGCTGCATGGATTGGTTTAGTTCCGCGGCAATATTCAACAGGTGGAAAAGCGCACCTTGGGCGAATTAGCAAACGCGGTGAAAAACATATCCGCACTTCACTTATTCATGGCGCAAGAGCTGTTATTGCTAACTGTAAAAACAAAACCGACCGTACGAGTATGTGGGTAAAAGACCTTGTTGAACGACGAGGGTTCAAACGAGCCACTGTTGCGCTGGCCGCTAAAAATGCCCGTCTAATATGGGCTCTATTACACTCAGAAAAAGAGTATCAGGCTGACTATGTGAAATGATTTTTTAAAGTAGTAAGGTAAACCAAAAGGTTAACCCCACCGAGTCTGTGCATTAGCAATTGACGATAACACGGTCAGACCGAGAGCAAAAAAGCCTGTTTAATCGGGAAGAGATTATTAATTAATACTCTGTTTAACGAATGAGGCATTGCTCAAGCGCAAATCATCAGGGCGATAGCGTAACAAAGCTAATAAACGCCGAATGTAGAGCTGCTGTCAGATCTTCTTGTTGTCAGAGATGCTATTGCTTGACAAAGGGGAGTCCATGTAGCC
>NZ_PYHV01000006.1:66570-136217 GCF_004766475.1 Pseudoalteromonas sp. KS88 | reverse complement strand
TTTTAGTGATTTATTCACCACAGAGTACACTAAGAGCACAGAGGTAGAGATTAGAGAGTTAATAGATTTATATTTTCTTTATACTGGTCTTTCCTCTGTGTAGCGAAGCGTCTCTGTGTTCTCGGTGGTAAAATTTTTTTAGTGATTTATTCACTAGTAGAGCATTAAGGACAAAAAACTAAAAAGTGATCGCTAAAGCTAAGGAAGGTTATGACAACAGATATCATCACACAAAAGGTAATAGGTTGCGCTATAGAAGTTCATAAGCAACTTGGGCCTGGCTTATTAGAGTCAAGCTATGAAAATTGCCTAATGTATGAACTACAACAAATGGGAATAGAAGCCGTAAATCAAGTTGAATTTCCAATTACCTACAAAAATATCGAAATTAATGCAGGTTACAGGTTAGACATTTTAATTCCTGACGAACTTGTAATTGAATTAAAAGCTGTTGATAAACTGGCACCGATCCATTCAGCTCAGTTGATTACGTATTTAAAATTAAGCGGTATTAAAACGGGGTTGTTGATTAATTTTAATGTGACAAAATTAGTTAATGGTATTAAACGTATTAGTGTTTAACCGTAACAAAATAAATTTACCTCAGAGAAATACTTAATGTTGCTTGTGTCTTCTCGGTGTTGCGCGAAGCGCCTCGGTGGTGAAAACTTCTATAGTGATTATTCACCACAGAGGTCACGAAGAGCACAGAGGTAGAGATTAGAGAGCTAATGGGATTATGCTTTCTTTTGTTAGTATTTCCTTTGTGTAGCGAAGCGTCTCGGTGTGCTCGGTGGTGAAAACTTCTTTAGTGATTATTCACCACGGAGGTCACGAAGAGCACAGAGGTAGAGATTAGAGAGCTAATGGGATTATACTTTCTTTCGTTAGTATTTCCTTTGTGTAGCGAAGCGTCTCGGTGCTCTCGGTGGTGAAAGCTTTTTTAGTGATTAATTCACCACGGAGGTCACGCAGAGCACAGAGGTAGGTATTGAGATCTAATAGGTTTTTAATAGTCACTTCTCTGTGCAGCGAAGCGCCTCGGTGTGCTCGGTGGTGAAAGTTTTTAATGATTAATTTACCACGGAGGTCACGAAGAGCACAGAGGTAGGTATTAGAGATCTAATAGGTTTTTAATAGTCACTTCTCTGTGCAGCGAAGCGCCTCGGTGTGCTCGGTGGTGAAAGTTTTTAATGATTAATTCACCACGGAGGTCACGAAGAGCACAGAGGTAGATATTAGAGATCTAATAGGTTTTTAATAGTCATTTCTCTGTGTAGCGAAGCGTCTCGGTGTGCTCGGTGGTGAAAACTTCTTTAGTGATTATTCACCACGGAGGTCACGAAGAGCACAGAGGTAGATATTAGAGATCTAATGGGATTATACTTTCTTTCGTTAGTGTTTCCTTTGTGTAGCGAAGCGTCTCGGTGCTCTCGGTGGTGAAAACTAAATAAGATTACCACAGCCTAAGAGACAAAGTAGCTTTCCAAAATGTTATCCGGTTTAATGAAATCGATTGAGTCATGGGGTTAGGGTCATTAATCTACCTTTGACCTTTGACCTTTGACCTTTGACCTTTGGGCTCTCCTAGCTCCTTCGCAATTTATAAGCTATAATTCATAAAATTTTAACAAAGTAATAGTTTACTATTATTCTTACTTTTTGAATCAACAAATTACAAGAAAAAGGAACTTGTTGTGGATAGTTTCATTCGTTCTATTTTGAATGCATCACGTGCTAAAAAGCGCGCAATTACATTATTTATTGATGCATTATTCATTGCTGCAGCCTTTTGGTTAGCATTAATTGTCCGCTTAGACAGCCTTACCCCTTTTAATGAGCCAAGTAATTGGCTGCTGCTTGCTTTACTTATACCTACTGGTTTATATGCATTTATTAATTTAGGCTTATACCGCGCAGTACTTAGATATATGAACTCACATGCACTGTGGGCTATTGTGTTAGGTACCGTAATTACTACCGCAGCCTTGGTGCTTTTATCGTTTTTTGTGGGTGTGAGTATACCGCGTACAATGCCATTTATATTTGCATGGCTATGTTTGTTGACCGTAGGTGGATCGCGCATTTTAGTGCGTGCCATGATTGGTAAAATGGCCACAGCAAATAAAGAATCAGTGATTATTTATGGTGCTGGCTCTGCTGGCAGGCAGTTAGCTACGGCATTGGGCGCTGGCCCTGAGTACTTTGTACGCGCATTTATTGATGATGACGAAACAAAGCAAGGCTCTATCATTCAGGGTATTCCAGTAATAAGCTTTAAAGGTATTTACGAATTAATTAATAAAGGTAAAGCGACAAAAGTGTTATTAGCTTTGCCTAGTGCAACACGCGCACGCCGTAAAGAAGTGCTCGCGCAGCTTGAACCGCTCACTATTAAAGTACTTTCAATTCCTGGTATGGCTGATGTTGTTGAGGGTAAAGCTAAGCTTTCTGAGTTCAGGGATGTTGAAATTGAAGATTTATTAGGCCGAGACCCCGTCACGCCAAAGCCTGAGTTAATGGCGGCTAATATAACTGGTAAAGCTGTGATGGTAAGTGGTGCTGGAGGGTCAATTGGCTCAGAATTATGTAGACAAATTATTCGGCTTCACCCTAAAAAGTTAGTGTTATTCGAAATTTCAGAATTCGGTTTATATTCTATTGAAAAAGAGCTTAATGAGTATGTAATTAATAACAACATCGACCTCGAGCTTATTCCAATAATGGGTTCTGTACAGCGAATTAACCGTATTGAAACAGTTATGATGGCGTTTGGTGTGCAAACGGTATATCACGCGGCAGCTTATAAGCATGTTCCTTTAGTTGAGCATAATGTGGTTGAAGGCGTACGCAATAATGTATTTGGTACTTATTATGCAGCTAAGGCTGCAATAAATGCGGGTGTTGAAACCTTTGTATTGATATCTACCGATAAAGCAGTGCGGCCAACCAATGTAATGGGTGCAACTAAGCGAATGGCTGAGCTTGTACTACAAGGCCTTGCGCAAAATAAAGGTGTTAAGCATCAAACGCGTTTTTGCATGGTACGATTTGGTAATGTGTTAGGTTCATCAGGCTCTGTGGTGCCTTTATTCAGGCGCCAAATTAAAGAGGGCGGGCCAATTACACTAACTCACCCTGATATAACCCGCTTTTTTATGACCATACCTGAGGCCGCGCAGCTTGTAATTCAGGCAGGTTCCATGGGTAAAGGCGGCGACGTATTTGTGCTTGATATGGGTGAGTCAGTAAAAATCAAAGATTTAGCTTCAAAAATGGTGCGGTTATCTGGCTTTGAGGTAAAAGATGATACCAACCCCCATGGCGATATCGAAATTAAATGCACAGGCCTTCGCCCAGGTGAAAAACTATATGAAGAGTTATTGATTGGCGATAATGTTGGTGAAACCACACATGAGCGTATTATGACTGCGAATGAAGCTATGCTGCCGTTTGCAGAGCTTAATGTGTTTTTAGAAGCACTTGATATTGCTTGTCATAACTTTGACCATGAAACAATTCGTCAGCTGTTGCTTGATGCACCTACTGGGTTTAACCCAACCGATGGTATTTGTGATTTGGTTTGGAATGCTAAAAAGCAATTGCCCCAAGAAAGCTCTAAGAAAGTGGTAAATATTAAGAATTAGGCCCTAGGCGCTAGGTTTTGCGCCAGCAAGCTTAGCGCCTACGGGTGAGTTATACACAGTTGAGTTTAATTATTTACTTTTAGACGAGTGGCCTGCCACCGCTAAAGGTTTTAGGTTCTAGGGAAGAGACTAGGTTGCTAGGTGTATTTAGTTTTTCCTCTTTTTGTTCTCATTCACTTCTCTTTGTGCAAATAGATCTTTTAAAGTGATATATTCACAAAGAGGTCAAGAGACGCTGCGCTTATGAGGTAAAAAGGACCTAGTAAAGAAACTAGGTACTCGCTAGTAGAGTGAAATATTTATTTTATCTTCTCATTTATTCTTATTCACTTCTCTATGTGCAAATTGTACTTTGACGAAGCCCGAAGCCCGAAGCCCGAAGCCCGAAGCCCGAAGCCCGAAGCCCGAATTTATAGCTTTAGCTCTAAGCATGTTAAGCTTATTGCTAGGAAGCAAAATATAGAAATTAAAGGAATCAAGAAATGAAAATAGCAGTCGTTGGTACTGGTTATGTAGGCCTATCAAACGCTATGTTACTTGCGCAAAATAATAAAGTTGTAGCGCTTGATATTGATGAAAATAAAGTAGCACTTTTAAAAGACAAACAATCACCTATCGTTGATATTGAGATTAATGACTTTTTACAACATAAAGAGCTTAACTTTACTGCTACTACTAACAAAGAGTCTGCATTGATAGGGGCTGATTTTGTAGTAATTGCAACCCCTACAGATTATGACCCTGAAACAAACTACTTTAATACCAGTTCTGTTGAGTCCGTAATAAAAGACGTATTGAGTATCAACTCTAGTGCGACTATGGTGATTAAATCGACAGTACCAGTAGGTTATACTCAGTCGGTCAAAGAAAAGTTTGGCACTGATAACATTATATTCTCGCCTGAATTCTTACGTGAAGGAAAAGCGCTTCATGATAATTTATATCCATCACGTATTATTGTAGGTGAGCAAAGTGAGCGCGCTGAAACATTTGCAAGCTTGCTTACTCAAGGTGCAATTAAAACAGATATTGATGTGCTATTTACTGACTCAACTGAAGCTGAAGCAATCAAGCTGTTTTCAAATACTTATTTAGCGATGCGTGTAGCTTATTTTAATGAACTTGATAGTTATGCTGAAAGCCATGGCTTGAATGCAAAGCAAATTATACAAGGTGTAGGGTTAGACCCGCGAATTGGTAGTCACTATAACAATCCATCGTTCGGTTATGGTGGTTATTGTTTGCCTAAAGATACTAAACAACTGCTAGCTAATTATAAAGATGTACCAAACAATATGATTGCTGCAATAGTTGATGCAAATACGACGCGTAAAGATTTTATTGCTAAATCCATTATTAAACGTGACCCAAAAGTTGTGGGTGTATACCGCTTAGTTATGAAAACTGGCTCTGATAATTTTAGAGCATCGGCTATTCAAGGTATAATGAAGCGTATTAAGGCGAAAGGTATTGATGTTGTAGTTTATGAGCCTGCTTTAAAAGAAGATACATTCTTTCACTCTCGCGTTATTAAAGATATCAATGAATTTAAACAGCTCTCGGATGTTGTGGTTTCAAATCGCATGGTTGATGAGCTTAATGATGTTGCTGATAAAGTGTATACGCGAGACTTATTTGGCAGTGATTAGTTGCAAAGTGCCTAGTTACAAGTAACAAGGTTAAAGTAAAAAGGTATAAGGCTTTAGGGAACTGGCTAGGAGCTAGCTGTATTCATAATAAGGCGCCGCCCGCTGATCGTTGCACAAAGCCTGTAGCCTTTTTACACTGATTAATCTAGAACCTAGAATTAAAGAAGGATTAGAATGAAGTATTTAGTGACTGGTGTTGCAGGTTTTATTGGTGCCGCAACCTGCGTAAAACTATTATCAGCAAATCATACAGTAGTAGGTATTGATAACCTGAACGACTATTACGATGTAAATTTAAAACTTGCTCGTTTAGACCAGTTTAAAGAACACGCTAATTTCACCTTTGTTAAAATGGATATAGCTGACCGCAATGCAATGAGTGAGCTTTTTGCGAATGAACAATTTGATCGCGTTATTCATTTAGCTGCCCAAGCAGGCGTGCGTTACTCAATTGAGAATCCTGATGCTTATGCTGATTCGAATTTAGTAGGTCATTTAAATGTACTTGAAGGCTGCCGCCATAATAAAGTTGAGCACTTAGTTTATGCCTCATCTAGCTCTGTATATGGTTTAAATGAAAAAACGCCATTTGAAACAACTGATAGTGTTGACCATCCAGTATCATTTTATGCTGCCACTAAAAAAGCCAATGAACTGATGGCACATAGCTATTCTCACTTATACAATTTACCGACGACTGGTTTACGCTTTTTTACTGTTTATGGACCGTGGGGCCGCCCAGATATGGCTCCGTATATTTTCACTAAAAAAATTCTTGCCGGTGACACTATAGATATAAATAACAATGGCGACATGTGGCGTGACTTTACTTATATAGACGATATTGTTGAAGGGGTAGTTCGTGCTGCTGAAGTTGTGCCTGAACGTAATGATTCTTGGAAGGTAGAAACAGGTTCACCAGCATCAAGCTCAGCGCCATTTAAAGTTTATAATATCGGCCATGGTAGCCCTATTAACCTAATGGAATTTATTTCATCAATAGAATCTTCTTTAGGCATAGAGGCTAAAAAGAACTTCCGTGAAATGCAAGCTGGTGATGTTTATAAAACATATGCTGATACTCAAGATCTTTTTGCAGCCACAGGGTATAAACCGAAAGTGGGTGTTGAGCAAGGTGTTGAAGCGTTAATTGATTGGTATAAAGATTTCTATAAAGCTTGAATAACATTTAATAGCTACATATAGTAATTTTTTGCTGTATTACTGACTTCGGTTTACTCATTACATTTACTTTTTATAGGTGTTTACTGCTATTTCCTGACTAGATTGTATAAAAATTTTAAATAAAGGACTAACTATAAAAGCTGTAATTCCGGTAGCTGGCCTTGGTACTCGCATGCTACCAATGACAAAAGCAATTCCAAAAGAAATGCTACCTTTGGTCGATAAGCCGCTCATTCAATATATAGTGAATGAATGTGTTGCTGCAGGTATTAAGGAGGTTGTACTAGTAACACATAGCTCAAAAAATGCGATTGAAAACCACTTTGATACGAGCTTTGAGTTAGAAGCTACGCTTGAAAAACGAGTTAAACGTAAGTTATTAGAAGAAGTGCGTTCAATTTGCCCGCCAGATGTAACTGTTTTACAAGTTCGCCAAGGTGAAGCTAAAGGGTTGGGGCATGCTGTGCTATGTGCAAAACCAATCATTTGTGATGATGACTTTGTAGTTGTTTTACCTGATGTCATTTTAGATGCTTACACCGCTGACCAAAAAACAGAAAACTTAGCTGCGATGATAAAACGGTTTAACGACGTTAAAGCAAGCCAAATTATGCTAGAGCCTGTTGCCCAGTAAGATGTGAGCAAATATGGTATAGCTGATATTGATGGTGTTGTTATTGGTGCCGGTGAAAGTGCAAAAATTAAAACCATGGTAGAAAAGCCTGATGTTGATAAGGCTCCTTCTAACTTGGCTGTTGTTGGTCGCTATGTATTATCAAAAGCTATCTGGTCATTGTTGGCTAAAACACCAGTGGGTGCTGGTAATGAAGTTCAACTGACTGATGCAATTGATATGTTGATGGAAAAAGAAACCGTTGAAGCTTTTCATATGAGTGGTCGCTCTCATGACTGTGGTGACAAACTTGGCTATTTAAAAGCAATTGTTGAATACAGCATGCGGGATGAAAATTTGGGTGAAGAGTTTACCAGTTTTGTAACTGAATTGGTAAATCCAAAAGAGCTGACTCACTTAAAAGCGGTGTAAAAAATAGATATCAGATTGTTAGATGTTAGAGCGTTAGTTTGTCGAATCTGTTTTTTAAGCTTGTTAACATTGCCCCGAGCTCTTTGGTTTCTAAAATCCATTTATGGCTATCTTCTTTAGTAAGGTAGCCAATATCCGCGCCAATGTAGATTTGTGTTCTCGCTTCAGCTAAAGATGCCCTAGCTATATCTATGAAACGGCTTTTTTCTTTATAGCTTTTTCTGGATACTCCCTCAGTTATATTGCTAGGTACAGATAGACCTGAACGTGTAAGTTGATCACGAAAACCATAGTCTTTTAAATGAATCGTTGATTTATAAATATCGGCACTTAAGCGTGCAGAACGCTTCCATACATCTAATTGTTCAAAGTTCATAGCTGTTCCTCTTCTGCAATCTAACATCTAATATCTAAAGCCTATTCCCCAATTTCAACTTCAACTCCTTTCCCTAAAACCTCACGATACTTTTGTGCTAATACCTGTTTGGCATTTTCATCGCCGTGGACTATTTTTATATGGCTGGGCTTTTTACGCATGCCGGTTACAAATTTTAGTAAGCCATTTTGATCAGCGTGAGCGCTGTAGCCGCTTATGGTATGAACTTTGGCGTTTATATTTACTTTTTTATCGTTAATGATTACATAGCCATTTTTTGGGCCGTAAGTTTGAATGTCTCGCCCCAGGGTGCCACGGCCTTGGTAGCCAACAAAAATAACATCGGTGGTTTTGTCTGCTAAAAATGCATCTAAGTAATTAACTATTCGGCCTCCTGTACACATGCCACTCGCAGCAAGAATAATCGCGGGCTGTTTTCGGCTGCGTAAATAATTAATAACTGCTTGGTGTTCCTGATGACTATCAACTGTGTGTAAGCTCTCAAAGTTGAGAGGGTGGCGCCCTTTTGCAACGCGTTTTTTTGCCTCATCGTCCCATAGGTTTTTAAATTGGCGATATTGTTGGGTAAAGTTTGCGGCCATGGGGGAGTCTATAATGACCTCAATTGAGCGCCAGATAGCGTGTTTTTTTGAGTTATGAATTAGTTGCTCTAACTCGTAAAGCAGCTCTTGTGTGCGACCTATGCTAAATGCAGGAATAAGCACTACACCGTTATCTGATACGGCTTTTTCGATAATTGCTTTTAAGGTTTGAGTTCGTTGTTTGCGACCTTGATGGTTTTTATCGCCATAGGTTGATTCAATGACTAATGTATCTGCTTTATAGGGCGCTTTAGGGCTTGGTAAAAGGGGGGTGTAGGGCGCGCCTAAATCGCCTGAAAACACAACTCTATGACTTGATGGTTTTTTACCAATATCTATCTCAACATAAGCAGAGCCCAAAATATGCCCCGCTCTTTGTAAGCGTGCCTTCACTAGCTCGTGGTCGTTAATTACGGGTAATTCAAACCATGTATTAAATTCCACTTTGATAATCAGTTTGCTGAGCAAGTTTAAACACGCGTTAATAATGGTTTGATCGCGCGTAACGCCAACTTTTAATGCATCTTCAATCACAAGTGGGAGTAAGCTTGAGGATGCAACAGAGGTGTATATAGGCCCGGTAAAGCCAGCGGCCAATAAGTAGGGAATTCTGCCAACATGGTCAATATGGCAGTGCGTAACAATTAGCGCAGTGACATTCGATATATCGAAATCGATTGCTAAGTCGACTCCGGCGTCTTCCCCTTGAAATAGTCCGCAGTCAATTAGAATAGAGGTATTTTTACTAATTTGTAGTTCATGGCATGACCCTGTAACGCCATTCACCGCTCCGTGGTGTTTTATTTGCATAGTTTATTCCTATAATTAGATTTAAAAAGTGTAGCATTAAAAATTTATTTGTACCTAATTAGCTTTGAAGGCGAGTGGCTTGCCATCACGTTTTATAAGTTTTGAATAGTGCTTGTTGCGTAACGCCCACGGGGTTAAATTTACTTGGTGGTAATAAGCGCTGTATTGAATTAAAATCTAGCCCTTAACTTTTTTATTGGTGTTGTGATGGCTAAAGATAAATACGCGCCAAAACCGTTGAACGATATTATGGCGGGTCTCAGTGGTCGCTTATCAAATTATGCGGGTAAAAGCCAAGCGCTCGATAAACAGCAAACACTTTTGACTGAGTTTTTAAGCCCTAATTTGGCTGATAAGTGCAGAGTGAGTAATTACCGCGACGGTACATTAATGATTGAGGCCGTGTCAGCACCGATTGCACTTCGTTTAAATTATTTAAAAATGGATATGTTGTCACACTTTCGTGGTGCAGGGATGGCTGAGCTTGGGCAAATTAAAATTACCGCCAACCCGCAGTCAAGCCAACGATTAAGTCAAAATAATGCCACAAAGCCTGCAAATAATACCACAGCAAAAAAATTGCCCATGAGTGAGCAAACTGCTGATTACCTTTCTGCAATTGCGCAAAATGCTCCACCATCGCTCCGTGAGAAGTTAGAGCGCTTGGCTAAACATGGGAAAAAATAAACGCCTTGCTGAGTATCTTGAGTTTGCAGCAGTATTGAAGAACCTAGAACCTAGAACCTAGAACCTAGAACCTAGAACCTAGAACCTAGAACCTAGAACCTAGAACCTAATGTTCCCATATCGCTCTTGAATTTATTCTATTTACCTCCATATAAACCTAGTCGATATTTATTGTGTCATTTGATTTAAAGTTATCTTTACGGCGTTTTTAAATTTTTTCGATTAAAAATGGCTAACTTTATCAACAGATAGTTCGTTGTATCGCAGAGTCTGGTATAGTGGCGCACGAGATAAATGCTGAAAATTACAGCGTTTATCAAAATTGCTAATTAATATGTTCTTTTTTATGAGCAGTATATTAATTAGTAATATTATCCCCATTGTTTGGGGGCATAAAATGGGTTAGTTGATGTTCAGCTAACAAAGAATACATTGTAACGGTTTTATCATGATATCTAATTTATTTACCAAGATTTTTGGTAGTCGCAATGACCGCACTATTAAAAATTTAAGAAAGACGGTCGCGCTAATCAACGCGCTTGAAACGCAACTAGAAGCGCTTTCAGACGAAGATTTAAAAGCCAAAACAGCAGAATTTAGAGAGCGTTACGATAACGGGCAAAGTCTTGATGACATTTTGCCAGAGGCATTTGCTGTCGTGCGTGAGGCGTCAAAACGTGTTAATGGCATGCGCCACTTTGACGTGCAGCTTTTAGGTGGCATGGTTTTACATCAAGGCCGCATCGCAGAAATGCGTACTGGTGAGGGTAAAACCCTTACTGCAAGTTTACCTGCTTACCTTCGTGGTTTAACAGGGAAGGGTGTTCACATTATTACGGTGAACGACTACCTTGCTAAGCGTGATGCTGAAACTAACCGTCCATTGTTTGAGTTTTTAGGCTTAACAGTGGGCTGTAATGTACCAGGCATGATGCCACAACAGAAAAAAGAAGCGTACGCAGCAGACATTACCTACGGTACAAATAACGAGTTTGGTTTTGATTACCTGCGCGACAATATGGCGTTCAGTATTGATGAGCGCGTACAGCGTCCACTTTACTTTGCTGTTGTGGATGAAGTGGATTCAATCTTAATCGATGAGGCGCGTACTCCGCTTATTATTTCAGGGCCTGCTGAAGATAGCTCGCAGCTTTACACCGAAATTAACACCATTGTTCCTTTACTTGAATTACAAGAAAAAGAAGACGAAGAAGGTGTAGAAGGCGATGGCGATTTCACCATTGATGAAAAAGCAAAACAAGTTCATTTAACTGAACGTGGCCAAATTAAAGTCGAAGAATTACTTTCGGAGCGTGGCTTAATTGAAGAGGGCGATTCGCTTTATTCTGCAGGTAGCATTACGTTACTTAGCCACATTTATGCTGCGTTACGTGCTCATAAGCTTTATCAAAAAGACATTGATTACGTTGTTAAAGAAAACGAAGTAATTATTGTTGATGAACACACAGGCCGTACAATGGAAGGCCGTCGTTGGTCTGAAGGTTTACACCAAGCTGTTGAAGCAAAAGAAGGTGTAAAAATTCAAAACGAAAACCAAACACTGGCATCAATTACCTTCCAAAACTACTTCCGTATTTACGATACCCTTGCCGGTATGACAGGTACTGCAGACACTGAAGCATTTGAGTTCCAGTCAATCTACGGTTTAGATACTGTTGTTATGCCAACTAATAAGCCTATGATCCGCGACGATCGTGCTGATCTGGTGTATCTAACACAAGATGAAAAATACGAAGCAATTTTAGTTGATATTAAAGATTGCCAAGAGCGTGGGCAACCAGTGCTTGTTGGTACTATCTCGATTGAAAGCTCTGAGTATTTATCGCAGTTTTTACGTAAAGAAAAGATCAAGCACAACGTACTAAATGCGAAGTTCCACGCGCAAGAAGCAGATATTGTATCTGATGCTGGTTTACCTGGCACAGTCACCATTGCTACTAACATGGCAGGTCGTGGTACAGATATCGTACTCGGCGGTAACTGGAACAGCGAAGTTGAAAAGCTGGATAACCCCACTGACGAGAAAATAGCTGAAATCAAAGCTGCGTGGCAAATTCGTCATGATGCTGTAATTGCAGCGGGTGGCTTGCATATTATTGGTACTGAACGCCATGAGTCGCGACGTATTGATAATCAGTTGCGTGGTCGTTCGGGTCGTCAGGGTGATGCTGGTTCAAGCCGTTTCTACCTTTCGATGGATGATGCGCTAATGCGTATATTTGCTGGTGAACGCATGACTAACATGATGCGTAAACTCGGTATGCAGCGTGGCGAAGCCATTGAACATCCATGGGTAAACCGTGCTATCGAAAACGCCCAGCGTAAAGTAGAAGCGCGTAACTTTGATGTTCGTAAACAATTACTTGAATACGATGATGTAGCAAACGATCAACGTCGTGTTGTATACGCACAGCGTAATGAATTACTTGTTGAAGGCGATATTTCTGAGACAATTACGGTAATTCGTGGCGATGTACTTAACGGTATGATTGACCAGTACATTGCACCGCAAAGCTTGGCTGAAATGTGGGATATCCCGGGCCTTGAAGAACGCTTAAAACAAGACTTCTTATTGGAACTGCCAATTTCGCAATGGTTAGCTGACGACAGCAAGCTATACGAAGAAAAATTACGAGATCGTATTGAAGAAGCGGTTACTAATGCCTATAAGGAAAAAGAGCAGCAAGTTGGTGAGTCTGTTTTACGCCAGTTTGAGAAAGCAATTATGCTACAAAGCTTAGATCAGCATTGGAAAGATCACTTAGCTGCGATGGATCACCTACGCCAAGGTATTCATTTACGTGGTTATGCGCAAAAGAATCCAAAGCAAGAATATAAGCGTGAGTCATTTGAGTTGTTCTCTGAAATGCTTGAAAACCTTAAAGTTGATGTTGTAGGCATTTTAAGTAAGGTTCAAGTGCGTGCAGAAGAAGATGTTGAAAAAGTCGAAGAGCAACATCGCCGGAGTGAAAACGCGCCTCGTCAGTACCAGCATGAAGAAGCTGAGCACGTGGGTGGTGAAACACCAGCAGGTGCTACAGTATCAGCCCGTACGGAGCCAAAAGTAGGCCGCAATGAGCCATGCCCATGTGGTTCTGGCCAAAAGTTTAAACAGTGTTGTGGTAAATTAAAGTAACCTCAGTTTAAACCTTGAAAAAGCGACGCATGCGTCGCTTTTTTGTTTTTTATTGAGTTAAAATTCACTTGTAGGCGAGTGGCTTGCCACCGGGAAAGTGTTTTGTAGCAGCGATTTTATATCGCGTTTTTAAGTGACTTGTTTACAAAGAGGTTAAGAGTCGCTGCGCTTGAGAGGTAAAGACAGAGGCTCCAGGGAAGTGACTAGGCACTAGGTGTGTTTAGCTTTTCCTCATTTTGTTCTCATTCATTTCTATTTGTGCAAGTAGCTTGTTAGGCGGTTTTCGCAACGCCAATGGTGTTTTTATAATTAAAGAAAAAGGGTGTCCAATGACCAAAAAAATTGTCCATGTAGCTGTTGGTGTGATCAAGGCAGGTAATACATTATTTATCTGCAAGCGACCTGACGACAAGCACCAAGGGGGTTTGTGGGAATTTCCAGGTGGTAAGGTAGAAAGCGGTGAGAGTGTGTTTGAGGCCCTTAAACGTGAATTACACGAAGAGGTTGCGCTTACTATAAACAGCTCAAGCGAACTAATGGTCATAGAGCATGACTATGGCGATAAATGTGTAAAGTTAGCTGTGCATTTGGTCACAGATTTTAGTGGTGATGCTCATGGCGCTGAAGGCCAAAAAAGTGCGTGGGTTGAAATAGCCAAACTAGATGAATACAACTTTCCAGCCGCTAATGTTGATATAATCAATAAGCTTAAGTCACTTGGCTAAAGCATAGGTTTACAAGGTTAAAGCGAATAAGCCACAAGTTACTTGTGGCTTTAAATTTATTTATAAATATTCAAACACTTTGATAACGCGCTCTACGCCAGATACGTTTCGAGCGATATTCACAGCAGCATTTGCCTCTGTATCACTTACTAAGCCCATCAAAAAAACTTCGCTGTTTTCAGTTACCACTTTAATGTTATTACTACTGATGTTTTCAGCAGTGAGTAACTGAGTTTTAACTTTTGATGTTAACCACGAATCATGTGTTTTCGTGCTAATACTGATATTAGAGCCAATTCTAATTTGGTTGTGAATTTTACGAATGCCTTGAATGTTTTCAACCGCTTGCATGGCTTCGTTTTTCATTTCTTGCGTGGCTACTTGGCCAATCAGCAATACAATCCCGTTAACACTAATGGCGTTGAGGTTTGCGTGATCTTTTAAGCGCTGTACGTCGTTGATGGCAATACCACTTTTAATTTCAATGTTACTGTCGTCAATCTGTGAGCCGATGGTACGGCGATCATTCGCGGCTGTTACGGCGCCTGCGGTACCAACCACAACAGCAGCGGCACAACCTTGCAGCAATAAAACGGTACTAATAATAATAAGAGACTGCTTGAGCATTAACTTTCATCCTGCGGAAATAGGGTTAAATCAATAAGCTCACTTAAACAATGTAAATTTACTAAGTGAGATTCAATAATACGACTTGGACGTTTTGAGGGAACACGTATTTCTACATCATTAGCGCCTAACAACCCCACGAGTTCACCTCCGTCATCGCCTACCATAACTATGACCTTCATATCTTTGGTAAGTGCAGCTTCAACGGCAGAAATTATATTTTTTTCATTCCCATTGCTGGCTAACACCAACAATAAATCACCTTGGTGTGCAAAAGCTCTAATTTGACGCGCGAATGTCTCGTGGTCTTCACTTTGGTTGTTTTGGCCTAAGTTAATGTGCTCCTGCGAGAGCGCAATGGCTGGCAAGCACGGGCGTTCAGTTTCGTAAAAGTTGATAAGTACGCCAGCCATGTGCTGTGCAAGCATGTGACAACTTGCAGTGCCACAACAAATCAACTTATTACCATTAATAAGGCTCTGTGCAATAGTAAATGCAGCGGATTCCAATGCGCTTGGTAGTACTTCACCTGCCGCAATTTGTACTTGAATGCTTTCTTTAAAAATTTCTTTTATAGTGTCTTGCATATTAAAATACGTTTTTTATCCAATTAAGTTGTTGCGATGTGTCGCCAGTTATTGCGACAAAATCGATTCTTAGCGGCTGGTTTGTTAGCTTTTTTGCCGCTAAATAATGATAAATAGTGCGCTTTAGACGCTGTTGCTTTTGTTTTCCTAACGCATGAATAGCACCGCCTTTTACGTTGCTACTGCGAAATTTAACTTCAACAAACACCAGAGTGTCTCCGTCACGCATTATCACATCTAGTTCACCATAGGGGCAGTTATAATTTCGCTCTATGGGAATTAACCCCTGCTGTTGTAAATATTTTTGAGCTTCTAGCTCGTAATATTGACCTTTTTCTCGGCTATTTTGCCACAGCTGCTTAAACCACGACATGACAACATCCTTGTTGGTTTTAGTAAATTATTCACCACTTGCAACTTGCATAAACAAAGGCACGGGGGCTTGTGTTTTAAGTTTTACAGGCTTTATTTGCTTATCTTTATATTGCGCCCAATTTAATTGACGATTAATTTGGCCGTCACTGGTAATACTCAATTGGCCGGTTAAACCTGCATACTGTTTTCCAGGAAACACTCTCAGCTGGTTTAGATCATCAAGTAAGGAGACTGAATCGTACGCCATCGCGAATAAACGCTGGCTAATATCTACTTGCTCAGGCCACAGTGAGTTATATTGTTGACGCAGTGTCTGATTTGCAATTTGACCACTTAGCATCCAAGGTAATTCAGTAAAATATAGACCATCAAGGTCACCTTTGTCAGTTCTATCTATTTGCTTACTATGACTTTTAGAGCTTGCATAAAGAGGAATACGATCGGCAAAGGTACTCACGTTCACATCTAAATAGGGTTTTATTAAGCGTGTTTCAGTCGCATCACCTAAGATATAAATTACATCGATATCTCTGCGCGAACGCGTTTCGCTTTCTACTTCTGTTTTAAATAATGCTTTCACACCTTTTATACGCTCTTTAGACTCAGCGACTTCAAGCAAACCTTTGATTGTATTTGGCATGTCTTTTTTGTCTTTATAAAGACCTACTTGCGGTTGGGTTTCGCTGTAGCGCTGCCATTGAACATTAAAGTAATCAACCAAGCGTTGACCAGCACTGTTATCTGGCGCAAGAAGCATAGGCTTTTGATAGCCCTGCGCCAAAAAGTGTTCTAACGCTTGTTGTACTTCATGCTCTGGGTTTAATGCAAAAAAGTAATGTTGAGCTGAAGTTCGCTCGCCTTCAATCGCGTTTAAATGCAACGTAGGATAGCTTTTCAACGATTGCTCGTTTGTCAGTTTATCTATATTTACTTTAAGTAGCGGGCCAATTACAAAGTTGGGCTGTATTTCATTTAGTTTGGCGTTAATTTCTGATGTGCTTAGCATTTCATCAATAAAAGTGGTTTCATTTATTTCACTATTATCGAGCGCACCTAGTATACCTGCTTTTAATGCATCACCTAATCGTTCATTTGCACCTGACTGGGGGAGTAATACTACTAAACGTTTTATATTTAGCGGCTCAGCTGCTAGCAGTTCGGCGTCTTTCTCTGGTAAAACCGCCGATGCAGGGTGGCCAGGGTAACGTCTTTGCCAGTTGTTGATTGCTTGGTCGAGCTCAACCGGTGCCCCCGAATATACTTGGTGGTATAACGCTAAATTAACCCAGCCTTGTTGAACAACCGAACCACGATTAAAGCGTTCTAAAGCATAAGAAGATAGCTGCTGTAAGTTTTGCCATAGCGCTTGATTTAAACCTGGAATAGTTAAATTACTTTTGCTCGCTGTTTCAGATGCTTTAAAAAAATAGGGCACGGCTTTTTTCGGTAACTCTTGTGATGTATACACACTGCCCGTTAAATATTGGTGCCACGCATAGTGCTCAGCTTGAGTAAGCTGATTATTTAAAGTAGCTAGCATTTCGAGCGCTAAGCTGTTTTTGCCTTGTTGTTTTTGCGCAAATGCGATGTAAAGTTTGTTTTGAATTTGATCAACGCTGGGGGTTTGTTCAAGGTCAGTGCATATTTGCTCTAATAATGGCCAGCGCTGCTCTGTAATGGCAGCATCGCGTGCGCTATAAAGTAGCTGAATTTTATCTGCACCTTGGCGATTTAAGGCAAGTTGGTACATTGAGCGTGCATCAGTTGCTTGAATTTGTGCAGAACTATTCGCTGAACTAAGGTTTTCACTGGTTTTAGTCGGTTTTTCGGTTGTACTACAGGCCGATAACCCTGACAATATGATTAA
The DNA here is from genome assembly GCF_004766475.1 of Pseudoalteromonas sp. KS88. Taxonomy (NCBI): domain Bacteria; kingdom Pseudomonadati; phylum Pseudomonadota; class Gammaproteobacteria; order Alteromonadales; family Pseudoalteromonadaceae; genus Pseudoalteromonas; species Pseudoalteromonas sp. KS88. The sequence continues at coordinate 118,878 of NZ_PYHV01000006.1, read as the reverse complement.
TAGACTAACAAGTTTAAGTCGCACAATGATTTCCCAATACGTTAACGCGATTTGCTTATATTACTGACTGACGCAGGAGACCTCAATGTTAAATGAGGAGAATTCAGATAAAATCGGCACTCTTTACATCGTTGCTACCCCAATTGGCAATTTTGACGACTTAAGCCAGCGCGCAATTGCGACACTATCTCAAGTTGACTTAATCGCTGCTGAAGATACACGCCACACTGGCAAGTTGCTCAGTCACTTTGGTATTAAAGCTAAAACCTTTGCTTTGCACGACCATAATGAAAAACAAAAAGCGCAGCAAATTATTGACCAGCTAAATCAAGGGTTAAATATTGCATTAGTTTCAGACGCAGGTACTCCGTTAATAAGCGACCCAGGCTATGCAGTTGTAAACTTATGCCGTGAACAAGGCGCGCATGTCACACCTGTGCCAGGTGCATGTGCTGCAATTACGGCAGTGTGCTGCTCAGGACTGCCCACTGATCGTTTTCAGTTCATTGGTTTTACTCCAGCTAAAAGTAAAGCGCGCCAAGATTTTTTCATTGAAGCAGTAAATTCAGGCATTACCAGTATTATGTATGAAAGTACGCACCGTATTATGGCCAGCCTCGATGACTTAGAGAGTGCCCTTGGCAGCGAGCAACAGGTGGTATTTGCCAAAGAGCTAACCAAAACCTTTGAAACCTTTTTTAATGGTACGGTAGCTGAGCTCAAGCAATTTTTAACCGACGACCCAACCAAGCAACGTGGTGAGATAGTATTGATGCTGCCAGGCAAACCAAAGCTAGTTGACGACATTCCACCCGAAGCACGTAAAATGCTGGCGCTACTTGAAAGCGAAATGCCAATGAAAAAAGCCTGCGGCATTGTGGCTGATTACTTTGGTATGAAGAAAAACGCTTTATATAAAACAATTATTGACGAAAAAGGTTAATTCTTTACTGCACGTAGCATTAAGCTCAGGTATACTGCGCGCCGAGTCAGCCAAGATAATCGCTGCCTGCAACGAAAATGCGCAGGGGGAGGAAAGTCCGGGCTCCACAGGGCAGAGTGCCAGCTAACGGCTGGGGGGCGTGAGCCCACGACAAGTGCAGCAGAGAGGAGACCGCCAACTTCGGTTGGTAAGGGTGAAAGGGTGCGGTAAGAGCGCACCGGGCCGCTAGTAATAGTCGGTTGCAAGGTAAACTCCACTCGGAGCAAGACCAAATAGGGTTCCTTATGGCGTGGCCCACGTTGGAACCGGGTAGGTTGCTTGAGCCATAGAGCGATTTATGGCCTAGACGAATGATTATCACTTTCTTCGGAAAGAACAGAACCCGGCTTATAGGCTGACTCACTCATTCAATAAAAAAGCCCGCAGTTAACGCTGCGGGCTTTTTTGTGTTTGAAGTTAAATGATATTACTGCCTTGCTCTGGATCGCGAGATTTTTCTGCTTGTTCTCGTATTTCGCCTGTGTCACTGCTGACATCATCAACACTTGATGCAGTAACTTGTGAAGTGTGCGGTTTTTTTGCCGATAAAGGGGTATTTCCTGTTTGACGAGACTCGCTTTTAGCTGGGTAAATATCTTCACCTTGGCTATTGAGTAATACACGTTCGCGGGCGTCATCTGGCATGCTAATGCCGTGTTCAGTAAACTCATTAACTAACTCACGCATTAATTGCGAGGCGACTTTTAATACACTGTGTTCTTCACTGTTGACCCAAAAGTAAATAGTAAAATTGAGCGTTGCCGAGCCTAGATCATTAATTAGCACTTGCGGGGTAGGATCATTTAATACTGCATTCTGATTACCAATGATTGTTAATGCCAACTGCTGGGCACTCTTTGTATCGTTATCGTAGCCAATACCTAACGTAAAGCTACCGCGCATTTTTGGGTTTGCGGTTAGGTTTTTAATCGTGTTTTTGTATACGGTGGCGTTGGGTATTTGAATGTGGTTGCCGTCAAAATCGACCAGCGTTGTGGCGCGTGCGGTGACCTTTTTAACAACACCTAAATGACCATTCACTTCAATGACATCATCTATTCTAAATGGTCGTTGCACACTCAGTAGTAAGCTAGAGATAAAGTTTTCAGCAATGTCTTTAAATGCAAACCCGAGTATTAAACCAACTAGCCCTGTACCACTCATTACAGCGACTGCAAATTCGGTTAACCCCGCCAAGCGAAGAAAAATATATAAGCCAAATAAAATGATAAGGGTACTTATAAAACGCCTTACTACCAAATGAAGTAAGCGACTTTCACTAACATACCCTAAAGGTTTTAGAAGCAGGTAAGACAAAGGGCGGGCAATAAAATAACTGCATGTGACAGCTAAAATACCTAATAAAATAGCGGGTAGCATTTGCCCTGCGGCGTGTAAAAACTGCACGACTTGACTTTGGATGACAGCGACAGTGGATTGCCAAGAATACGCAGCCGATGCTGCAGAGGTATCTTCAGATACGACTGTAACAATTTGATTTAAAATAACATATAAATTATTCACTGACTGTCCTTGTACTTTCTAACGTTTAATCTTAAGCGATATCTTTGCAATTAAAAGGCCAGTGTTACTTGGCAGGTATATTGCTGCGTTTTTAGTAAGTTCATTTGCAATGTATTTAAATGTACAGCAACCCGCTGCTATTGCGAGTGGCATTATGTAGAGAGTAAATTATGGCAAAAAATAAATATGGTTATCGGGCAGATTCACCTAGTAAAATCCCTTTGCGTGGCTGGTGGAGCATTGTAAAGCGCGTGTATGCAAATTCATCAAGAGATAACTTGTCGTTTGTGGCAGCAGGCGTTGCATTCTATGCATTGTTAGCTATTTTTCCCGCCATTGCAGCGTTAGTCTCTGTGTATGCTTATTTTTCATCTCCGGCTGAAATTACAGCTCATGTAAGTCAATTTATTACCTTGATACCGCCCAGCACGCGTGAAATCATCTTGCAGCAAGTAACCGATGTAAGTCAAAAATCACAAGCGACTTTGAGCTTCAGTGCGATCAGCACATTAATTTTGGCGGTGTGGAGTAGTAGCAAGGGCTCTCAAGCACTAATAACTGCGTGCAATATTACTTATCATGAGAAAAATAAACGTCAGTTTTTAATTGCGTTATTTATTAGGTTTGTATTTTCTGTTGGCGCTATTATGGTTGCTGTGATCGCCTTATTGATCATTGGTATTTTACCCGTTGTTTTAAATTTAGTTGGACTTACACAAGGTGTGGATCTTGTAATACAACTAATATCATGGCCATTTTTAGCAGTGATATTTAATGTTGCATTGGCGTGCCTATACCGTTATGCACCGCATCGCCGTGAGGCAAAGTGGCGATGGGTTACACCGGGTTCATTGTTTGCGACTGTATTGTGGATTTTGGCGTCTGTCGGGTTTTCATTTTATGTCGCTCAATTCTCCTCCTATAACGAAACGTATGGTTCACTAGGCGGTGTTGTTATCATGCTGATGTGGCTATATTTAAGTGCGTACATGATTATTTTTGGCGCAGCTTTTAATGCCAGTATTGAGCAGCAAACATTATGTGATAGCACTAAAGGTGATGACAGTGAGTTGGGTGAAAGGGGCGCTTATGTGGCCGACACCCTTACAAAACGTCAAAAAAAAGCAGCACGCCAATAAAACGGATGCAGATGATTAAGACTTTATAATCTAAGCCGCAGCATTTTTGTTACCAACATGGCGGTAGGAAAGGGGCGTAAGCAAGACGCGCAGCTTCGCTCGTTTTGACTTAGCCCACTAGGGTACAAACCTCACGCCGCGATTAAATCGCTCTTAGTATGAACAAATTTTAATCCGCTAGGGGTCAACTGACCCTCGCTATTAATTATGTTGTTTATTCACTAAGGCAATGAATTCTTTCTCAGGCAATGGTTTTGAAAACAAGTAGCCTTGCCCATAGTCACAGCCTAGTTGCAGCAATAAGTGGTGCTGTTCGCGAGTCTCAATTCCTTCTGCAATTACTTTTAAATTAAACTGATGAGCCATATTGATTAAGGCTTTACACAGAGCAAGTTGCTGATTCCCTTCTTTGATATCATCAACGAAGCATTTGTCTATTTTTAAATAATCGGCATCCATTTGCTGCAAATAAGCGAGGGACGAGTAACCCGTACCAAAATCATCGAGCGCCAGCTCCATACCTGAACGCTCTAAAGATTTAAGGCGCTGTTGTGTTAGAGGCTCTTGTGAAATCATCAGGCCTTCAGTGATTTCTGCTACGATAGCATTGAGAGGTAAATTGGCTTCGTGCAGTAGCTGCGGCCATTTATCTATGCCACTGTCTAAGCAACTGAACTGCACAGGGGATACGTTAACACTCAATTGAAAGCTGTTATCGATGCTGCGAAGAGTTTGCAGTGTTTGCAATGCCTTGGTAAATGCGAACTGACCAAGTGGATTGATGTATCTTGACTCCTCAGCGAGTGGAATAAATTGGGCTGGGCTAATAAGTCCTTGAACTGGGTGTTGCCAGCGCATTAATCCTTCAGCTTTGTGGATTTTCTCGGAGCTAAGATCGACAATTGGCTGATAATAAAGTTCGAATTCATGCTGCTCAATCCCGTAGCGCATGCTTTTTAGTAATTCCATTCTATGCTGTGCTTGTTCACGCAGTTTTAAACTAAAGAACTCGTAGCAATTGCGACCATTTTGCTTGGCTTGGAACATGGCCTGATCCGCGGCCTTGAGTAGTTGCTCACATGAGTCGCCATCCGTGGGGGCAATCGCAATACCGATACTCGCTGCAATAAAGATTTCTTCTTCTTCGAGCAGAAATGGTTGCGACATAGCTTGAAGTAGATCTTTAGCTACTTTTTTAATGTGATCTTCACTGATAATTTTTGTGTGCACGATAACAAATTCGTCACCACCAATTCGGGCCATAAAATCAATATCTTGATTTGTTTCATGTAGCCTGTGCGCAATCATTTTAAGTAATTCATCACCATAAAAATGGCCTAATGTATCGTTAATATCTTTAAAGTGATCAAGATCTAGCAACATGATAACCAGCGGCGAATCTTTACTGTAATTTTTACTCAATCGTTGATTTAATCGGTCCTTTAACTCAACTCTGTTTGGCAAATTGGTTAAATGATCAAAGTGTGTTTGATGCCATATTAATTCATCAGCTGCTTTTTTTTCTGTGATATCTGTAAAAATAGCCACGCGACGGTGAGGGTTGCCGTATTCGTCATAAACAGTATCTATCGTTAGCCATTCAGTAAAAAGCTCACCATCTTTTCGTCTATTTTGTATTTCACCTTGCCAACGACCTGACTGCTCAATCATTTGCCACATTTCTTTGTAGAAAGACTTTTTGTGTCTTCCTGAATTTAAAATGGAAATGGGTTTACCCAGTACTTCGTCTTTACGGTATTGAGTGACCTCGCAAAAAGCAGGGTTAACATCTAATATAATGGCGTTCGGATCGGTGATAACCATACCTTCACTGCTATTTGCATAGACTAAAGAGGCAAGGTTAGAGGCTTTTTCAGCATGTTTTCTAGAGGTGATATCTTGGAGTACCAGAGTGTATTCGTTGCTATTAGGTTTAGCGCTAATTCTTACCTCGTAAACGTGCTTTGGGTTCTCATCTGAGTCTTGTAATTCAAATTGCGCTGTCTCTTTGCCTGTCGGTAAGTTTTGTAGTAATTGTTTGCTTTTCTCTTCGTCGAGTAAATCGCGTAAATGCAGTTTGGAATTAGCATAAACAGGTTTATTTAAGCGTGAAACTTGCCCCCCTAAATTAAGCACATCACCATGGATATTAATACGGATATAAATATCAGGTAATGCACTGAGTAAGCTACTTAGCTCGCTATGCTGGCGCTTTACATGTGCTTCAGCGGCTAAGCGTGTTTGCGCCATTTCTTCGAAGTGTTCGTATAGAGAGTTGAGCTCAGGGCTTTTTAGGCTAAATTGTTTTGGTAGATATCCTTTGGCAAGCTCTTGAATGGCGCAAGTTAGTTGTTTTAATGGGGTAAGTATTGCTTTTTTTAATCGCAAGTGAGCAAACACACACATTATCGAAATAATTATAATGAACGTGATTAGGGCATTAATAAAAAGCTGGTTTGCATTTTCAATCTCTTTATCAAAAGGGATAGCAATATAGGCATTGAGCGTGTTATTAACTTCATCTTTGTACATTTGTTGTTTATGGAGTACGTGATTAACGCCGTTAAAATCAACAATGTTGTTAAAGCCTGATGTTGCATCACTGAAACCGTATTCGCTGATGTTTTTGCCAAACCTTTTTGCATCGTAGGGGGAATTAGCCAAAACCCGGTTGTGGCTGTCGGTAATTATCGCAAGCGTGCCTTGAGGAAGGTGAAAGCTTGCCAGTTTTTTACTCCACCAATCCAAAGTAATAACACTCACTACTACGCCGTAGGGGGTCTGATTTTCATCAAGCAGTGGGTAGGCAAAATTAACTGTGAGGGTATCTAAACTTCGATCTTTTTGAAAAAAACCGATCGCAAAATCTTTCGTAGCAAGGGCGTTTTTAAAATATTGACGATCACTAATATTGATGTTCTTGTTCATACCACTTAATAAACAGCGTGGCTCTCCTGTTAAATCAATGATCCCAATATTGGCTATTTCCAGGTTAAGCGCACTTATTTTTTTTAAATAGGCTGGGCATCCCTTTTTTAGTGGGGCTGAAAAATCATCCAATCTTGCAAGTTGAACAGTAAAATTCTTTACTTCATTTAATAAGCCTGCTTGCTGTGTAGTAAGTTGCTGTGCAATAGCAAGTGCTTGCATACGGCTTTCTTTGAGTACATTTTCTTTTGCATACCAAAGGCTAAATAAAATAGCCACAATGCCAGGTAGGCTTAATAAAATGAATAAGCGATAAAGACGAGTTTGTAATGATAAAGATAAGATAACGATACTCTTTATTATTTTCATTTGGTACAAAATTGTATCTAAAAAACTAAAAAATAACCATATAATATATAAGGTTATTTACCATTCTGTTTAAACGAATGATTGATACTATTTTATGCAATGGTTGTTTTTCGTTTATGTGCATATTATTAATCATAGTTAAGCATATGAGAGCAATCATGCAAATATTAAATATCCTATCAAGTTACGCTACCAGTGATGGTGATGGAGTCAACATTAGCCGTATTCCTGGCTTTGATGGCAAGCACCTAAACCCTTTTTTAATGATTGATGAATTAAAGTCGAACGATCAAAATGATTTTATGGGTGGGTTCCCTGCACACCCGCACCGCGGGATTGAAACTTTTACCTATATCATTAAAGGTGGTTTTGAACATCAGGATCAAATGGGGAATAAAAAAGCTATTCGTGCGGGAGATGTACAGTGGATGAGTACAGGCTTTGGGGTTATTCACAGTGAAATGCCACTGGCAGATGCAAAAGAAGGTATGCACGGCTTTCAAATTTGGCTCAATATGCCAAGCGCAGATAAGTTAAGAGCGCCAAAATACCAAGACACAACAACTTCGCCTGCACCCGTGAAGCAAGATGAGCAAGGCGTTAAGTTAACTGCATTAGCAGGCAGTTGGCAGTTTGCTGATGAGCAGCAAATTTCAAGCCTACAAGATTTAGCGGCTAATGGCATGTTGGCTGATGTGACATTACCTGCAAATACTCAGTTTACACATGCGCCTTTAGCTCAATCAAAAGTTATGATTTATGTTCATACAGGCGAGATTGATACGGAGCAAGCGGGAACGGTTAAAGCTGGGAGCTTGCTTATTTTACAGCCAAACAGTGCTATTGCTTTTAGCTCAAGCAAGGGCGCGGGTGTATTGTTGCTTGCGGGTGAGCCGCTTAACCAACCAATTGCACACATGGGACCGTTTGTTATGACTACCCAAGCTGAGTTGCAACAAGCCGTTCGAGATTATCAATCCGGTAAATTTGGTACTTTATAGGAGATTATTATGGGCTTACTTGTCGATGGTCAGTGGCATGATAAATGGTACGACACTGATAATAACCAAGGTGAATTTAAACGTGAAGCAGCTCAACTACGCAATTGGGTGACACCTGATGGCAGTGCTGGAAAAACAGGGGACGCTGGCTTTAAAGCTGAAAAAGGACGCTATCACTTGTATGTGTCACTTGCGTGTCCATGGGCACACCGTACGCTTATATTTCGTCATTTAAAAGGGCTTGAAGATTACATTAGCGTATCTGTTGTAAGCCCTGATATGCTTGAACATGGATGGACATTTGATAAATCTAATCACAGTTCGGGTGATGATTTATTCGATAAAGCTTATATGCATCAAATTTATACAGCGCATAAAGCTGATTATTCAGGCCGCGTGACTGTTCCTGTGTTGTGGGATAAAAAGACCAATCGTATTGTCAGTAATGAGTCTGCCGAGATTATTCGTATGTTTAACTCAGCATTTGACGGATTAAACGGGAATACCTTGGATTTCTATCCGCATGAATTGCGCTCTCAAATAGACGAGGTAAATGACTTTGTTTATCACAACATCAATAATGGGGTATACAGAGCTGGGTTTGCGACGACACAGCAGGCATACACTGACGCTTTTGATGATTTATTTAGCGCGCTTGATAGCATAGAAGCTCGCCTAGAAAAAAACCGTTATTTAGTGGGGGATACGCTCACTGAAGCTGATTGGCGTTTATTCACGACTCTAATCCGATTTGATAGTGTGTATGTTGGTCACTTTAAATGTAATTTACGCACCATTGAAAGCTACCCTGCAATGAGTAATTACTTGCGTGAGCTATATCAAATTGCTTCAGTAAAGGAAACGGTTGATTTTTATCATATTAAACGTCATTACTATTTTAGCCATACAATGATTAACCCAACGCAAGTAGTACCCAATGGTCCTTATATAGATTATCTAGAGCCACATAACCGAGATTAAATAAAAGAGCTACGAGCATTCATTGTTCGTAGCTTTTCATTACCTTGGTGATGGTCTCAATACCAAACATCACTTTTTGTACAAATGATTCAGCGCTTTTAACTAAATTAAAGTTAGGATGTTGAGACCAAATTGCTTGTAACTTGTTGTCGATTAATATGGCTTGTTTGTCAGATTCGTTTCGTACGGGGTTATTGCTATCAATGCTTTGCCCTGATTTAGCTGCTGTTTCAAAAAAAATGACAGCGTCGTATTGTGTAAGTTCTGTTTGCAAATCCGTGTTAAGGCAATCAAAAAAATCGCTAGTTTCATCAGGCCAATAAGCTAAACCATCTAAACTACCACGGTCACACAGCATTAAGCGGTTTGGATGTTCGGTACGTTGAATATGTTCTAGATTTTTTTGTAGATTGAATATGGCTTGCTGATGGGATTTTATAAGGTGTGGTTCGTTGTTTCGTTTGATCCCTCCGCTAAATAACATAGTCGCGGATTCAGGGACTACAACTATTTGTTTAGAAAACTCTCGGCGTAATAAATCAATTGCTGTGGTTTTCCCGCCGCCAGGACCACCTGTTAATACGATGCGCTTTTTCAATTTATTTAACTCATACACAAATGTAATAGCTGTACGGTAATAAAATAAAGTAAAGATGAGAAGCCTAAATAGGCACTTTACTGATACGGATCATATAAAGTAACTGAATACTGGATAATAAACCTATCTCTAGCAATATTTATAATGCTTTTCGTTGCAATGAATTATTAAATTCAATTCGCTAAAGCTAAAACCTCCAACTGAAAGTGATTAACTATGTTTGTCCTCTAATACCATTTTAGTTGGTGCATACTTTAGCTAGGCTCGGGTTAAATAAACCGTAAAAGCCAAGTAAACTTACTGAGCTTACTCAGTTTACTTTGGTTTGAGTCATTGTTTTTCAATGCTTGGTAACCTGCACCAGCTGTAAATGCACTGGCAATACCAACGTTGGTAACTGCAAAGCGCTTAAGCCGGTAGTTTAAGGCTTGGTGATGCTGACGCTTGAGCTCGTCGCGCAAATCCATTTTTTCAGTGAGTTCTTCCACCCTTCGCTGTGGCTTATTAATGAAGTAATCAATGATCATGAGTCATCCTTATTAATGTTTAATAGCTGACGAAGACTGCGGAGCGATTTATCGAACCCGATTTTACCGCTGATATACCCTATGTTTTTCCAAAGCCAAGTAAGACAAAGAAGCTGTAATGAAATCAAAGATCCCGCTGTTAACCATAAAGATTCGCTGAAGGCGAAAATAGCGATGCCTATTGTTGCAAGTAACCCAGCCCAAAGCAGCACCAACCCGCCGGCAAAACATACCAACAAAATAATGGTAAGCGCTAGTGAGCGTGTTGAAAGGTGCCATTCGGCAGCTGCAATGTTTTTACAGGTCTTAGCTTGTGAGTGATAATCACTATAAAGTTGCTTTGAATAATCTGAAATCTTCTCGAGGTGAACTTGCCACTGGTCAGCCGTATTAGGTTGATCAGTGGCATGTTGCTGTTTCTCACTTGCGTGTTGAGAATGAGACATGATTGAGCTTACTTACGGTTAAATAATGCAGTAACTAACATGCCCGCAGCAAATGCGATTCCTGCTGTTGCAAGCGGATTCTCAGAGGCTAGTTGGCGTGTTTTACCACTGTACTGTGTGATTTTTTCGCGGGCAATTTGCTGCTTCTCTGACAATGTTTCAGCAGAGCTAGTAGCACCTTCACGAATACTTTGTTCTGCGGTTGCGGCTCTTGTTGATAATGCGTCAACTGCGCTGTGTGCAGCAGAGGTTGCTTTTTCTGTAAGCGGAGCTTCGCTTGTTGGTAAAGTAGGATCTACTTTACTGTTAGTTGAAACTGACGCTTTTGAGTTAGTAGCTGCTGTAGCCATAATATTCCTTCCTTAAATAATTAAAAACAAGTGTGTCTAATTACCAGCAGTTTCCATACCAATAAACTAAGTTGTTTACATTCAGTTGCTTATGGTTTTTTGTTGTAAGATTGCTAATATTTTAAAACTCTTAACAGTAATAATTACAGGTCGATTAAGTAATCTTTACAACAGATAAAATCGGTACGTTAATGAGGTTGATTATTTGTAATTATTCATCGTTTATTCAGTAACCAGCCTTGGGGCCTTAGTTAGCTTGATCTACAGAAAAAAATATTTTTTTATTGTATTCCACTTTTTCCCACATAATTCAGTAGCTTTGCGCTAGGCCTTATTTTTTCTGGCTTGCACAGTCAACTATAGAGTTTTGCTGACTTGACAAAATGGCTTGTCAAGCCCTAAACTGGAGCACTGTGGTAAAAAGTGGTTTTTAGTGGATCAAATTGGATCAAAACTAATTTTAGCCAGTTAATAACAAAATTTTCTGTAGGCTTTTATGTTTCGCGGTGCGAGTTCGCTCAGTATGGATGACAAAGGACGCTTTGCGGTACCAACCAAGTATCGAAACGATCTGCTGTCTGAAGATATGGGCACTGTGATTTGTACCATCGCGTTGAATGAGCCTTGCTTATGGTTGTACCCACTTGCTCAGTGGCAAGATATAGAAGAGCGGCTTGCGAAAATTTCTAATATGAATCCACGAGCTAGGCGCATGCAACGCATGTTATTAGGAAATGCAACAGAATACCAACTCGACAAAAATGGCCGAATTTTGCTGGCACCGTCACTACGTGCCCATGCTGATTTAGGCAAAAAGATAATGTTAGTTGGGTTGATGAACAAATTTGAGATCTGGGATGAAGAGCGCTGGAATGAACAGATGCGTAAAGACACTGAAATTGAAATGCTCGGTGATTTTGAATCAAGCCCAGATCTAGACAACTTCTCACTTTGAGTAGCTAATAAAAAAGGCAATTTATAACTAATGACAGCGCAATTTGAACACATTTCCGTGCTTATGGACGAAACCATCGATGCTCTCGCGATTCAGCCAGACGGCATTTACATGGATGGTACATTTGGCCGTGGCGGACATTCAGGGCAAATACTTGCGCGATTAAGTGATGCTGGTCGCCTACAGGCTATTGACCAAGATCCCCAAGCTATAAAAGCAGCTGAAAAATTTGCTGACGATAGCCGTTTTGCAATTGCCCATACCCGTTTTTCAAATATATACGACGTTGCACAGCAAAACGATCTATTGGGTAAGGTTGATGGCATTTTATTAGACATTGGCGTGTCTTCACCACAGCTCGATGATGCGGATCGTGGTTTTAGTTTTATGAAAGATGGTCCATTGGATATGCGAATGGATCCAACCAGCGGTCGTAGCGCTGCGCAATGGCTTGCTGAGGCTGAGCTTGAAGATATTACTCACGTTATAAAAACCTATGGTGAAGAAAAATTTGGTCGTCGTATCGCACACAAAGTACTTGAAGTGCGTGAGCACACACCGATCACAACAACTAAGCAACTTGCTGATTTAGTTGATGAAGCTGTACCAGTGAAGGATAAATTTAAGCACCCTGCAACACGTACTTTCCAAGCAATCAGAATTTATATCAACAGTGAATTAGAAGAGATCCAAACAGCATTACAAGCATCTCTTGATGTTTTGAAGCCAGGTGGTCGATTGGTTGTTATTTCGTTTCATTCACTAGAAGACCGTATTGTTAAACAGTTTATTAAAAAACAGAGTAAGGGAGCAGCATTACCCAGAGGTCTGCCTTTAACCAATGAACAAATAAATAAAAATCTGACGTTAAAAGCAGTGGGTAAAGCTATTAAACCAAGCAAAGATGAAATTGAGCGTAATCCACGCTCGCGTAGTTCAGTGCTTAGGGTTGCACAGAGGTTGGGATGAAACCAAAAGCGAATCATCGCCAACCCAACTTATTTTTAGAGATTTTAAAAGGCCTAGGAGCAAATAAGCTAACCTCGGCCTTGTTGGTTGTGATATTCGCATCTAGTTTGAGTGTGGTGCAAATTACCCACCTCGCTCGCCAAGAGTTGATAGAGCAAGATGAATTGTTGCAAGAGCGAGATGAACTTGATCTTGAGTGGCGCTATTTGCTTGTTGAGGAAGAGTTTTATTCGCAGCATGCGCGTATCGAAGAAATTGCGATTATGCAGCTTAAGATGAAACGCCCAACAAGCCAAGATGAACAGGTGATAACACTGCCATGAGAAGCAGAGCGAAAAAACCAGTAAATAGTTTGATCACATGGCGTTTTATGCTGGTGTGCTCTGTTGTGTTGCTTGTTTTTGTAACTTTGATGTCTCGTGCTGCTTATCTTCAGGTTATTGAGCCTGATAAAGCACGATCTGAAAGCAATAAACGCACGGTAAGAGTTGAAAAGCTGCATGTTCAGCGAGGAATGATTTTTGACCGTCATGGTAAAGAGTTAGCAGTCAGTGTACCTGTGGTTAGTGTGTATGCAGATCCAAAAGCCCTTCATAAATCTTTAGTTGCAAAAGTACTTAGGCAGGCACGCAAAAATGGCGAGGATCAAAAGGCGCTAAGCGAAAACAAAGCCCTTCTTAATCAACGTGTCGCGCTATATTATAAAAATGACTTACGCTGGCGAGAACTGGCCGATGTATTGCGCATTGAACCGAAAAAAATAAACAGCCGTTTACGCGATGATGCAACTCGACGTTTTGTATACCTTAAGCGCCAAGTAACGCCTGCTGTTGCAAATTATATTGGTGATTTACGTCTTCCAGGCATTCATTTACTTGATGAGTCTAAGCGCTATTACCCTGCTGGTGAAGTGACCGCCCATGTATTAGGCTTTACAAATATCGATGGTAAAGGCATTGAAGGTATTGAAAAGCTCTATGAGAATGCCCTCACGGGTGAGGAAGGTCGCCGTACAATTCGTAAAGATGGTCGAGGCCGAGAGGTTGAAGTACTGGACGAACGAGAGCGAGTAGAGCCTGAAAATATTCAATTAAGCATTGATCAACGTATTCAAGCAATAGCTTATAAAGCTGTTAAATCAGCTGTTTTGACTTATAAAGCCACATCAGGCTCAGCCATGGTGGTTGATGTGAAAACTGGCGAAGTGTTGGCAATGGTTAATAGCCCCTCTTTTAATCCTAATAATTTAAGCGATGCAGCACCTCATAAGCGTCGTAATCGCGCAATCACAGATTTGTTTGAACCAGGCTCAACCGTTAAGCCTCTGGCCATTTTAGCTGGATTAGACTACGGCACAATCCAACCGGAGGATACCGTTGATACCTACCCAGGCTGGATGCGCTTAGGTGGTAGCTTAGTTCAAGATACACGCAATCATGGTGATATGACGCTAAGGGATATTTTAAAGTATTCAAGCAATATGGGTGTCACGAAAGTGAGCCAAGACGTACCCAAAGATTACTTTGTAGGTTTATATCAAAAAGTAGGCTTTGGTATTGATTCAGGCACCGGAATGGTCGGTGAAAGTAGTGGCTTATTCTACCCGAATCGTCGTTGGTCTGATCATGAAATTGCCGCACTATCATTTGGTTACAATATTGCTGTAAGTACTGCTCAAATGGCTCGTTTTTATGCCATGTTAGGTGCGGGTGGCGTTAATAGACCGCTTACCGTATTAAAGCAAGACTCTATTCCTGAAGGGGAACGCGTATTTCAACAAAAAGATGTTGAAGCCGTTGTGCATATGATGGAAAGCGTGTTCGAAGACGGAGGCACTGCAAGCCGGATCAAAGTAGACGGTTATCGTGCAGCGGGAAAAACGGGTACTTCTAAAAAAGCGGCAGTAGGTGGTTACGGCGACGAATATGTTGGCTATTTTGCTGGCATTGCACCTGCGAGTAATCCACGTTTAGCTGTTGTGGTATTAATCAATGAGCCCGGTGGAGATGTTTATTATGGCGGTGCGACGGCTGGACCTGCATTTGCTGAAATAATTTCTAATTCCTTACGAATTTTAAACGTAGCGCCTGACAAAGGTTCTGTGGCCTACGTGAAAGGCAAAGATGATGGTGCGTGATTTACACACAATATTAAAACACATTGAAATTGACGCAACGAGCTTAATGGTTAATGAGCTGCGTTTAGACAGCCGCGACGTAAAACCGGGCGATGTGTTTGTTGCAGTAAAGGGTCACCAACTTGATGGTGGGCAGTTTATTGAGCAAGCAATTAAAAAAGGCGCTGTAGCGGTCGTTGCAGATCGTTTATGTGAATTTGACTGTGATTTTGAGCAGTTATACTTAACATCAGATTTGGATAAAAAACTCCCTGTACTGGCAAGTCGCTTTTATAATTCGCCTAGTGAGATGCTTGATTTAATTGGTGTTACCGGCACAAACGGCAAGTCAACAACCACTGCGATGATTGCCCATTTAGCAAATCATTGTGCAAAGGCTGCTGCAATTATTGGTACATTAGGGTATGGAGAGCCAAACTCGTTAACACCTTTGATAAACACCACGCCTTCATGTGTAGATCTACAGCGTATTTTATCTGAACTTGTGACACAGAAAAAGCAGCTAGTGGCGATGGAAGTTTCATCACATGGTTTAGTGCAACATCGTGTATTGGGCAGCCGATTTAAAGCGACTGTATTTACTAACCTTTCGCGTGATCACCTCGATTACCATGGTGATATGGCCAGTTACGCACAAGCAAAATTAATGCTATTTCGCGACTTTGATTCTCAATTGGTTGTTTTAAATCAAGATGATAACCAAGCACAACAGTGGTTAGAGCAATATGATTTTACAAACTTAATCTGTTATGGCCGTAAAAACTTAGTACCAACGGGTGCACAGTTTGTATATTTTACCGATGTGAGTTACCACAAGTCGGGTATTTCGGCACAGTTAACTACAAGTTGGGGTGATATCGCGATACAATGCCCACTGTTTGGCGAATTTAACTTGTACAATTTAGCAGCTGCCATTGCGACCTTGTTAGGTTTAGGTTACCCGCTTGAAGCGTTGGCCGCAGGTTGTGCTAGCTTACAACCCGTTTCAGGGCGTATGCAGGCTTTCAGTGAGCTAGGCCAACCAACATGTATTGTTGATTATGCGCATACACCTGATGCACTCGCATTGGCACTGCAAGCACTGCAGCAACATGTTCCTGGTGGTGTGAGTTGTGTGTTTGGTTGTGGTGGCGATCGTGATAAAGGTAAGCGCCCGATAATGGCACGCGCTGCTGAACAAAATGCAGATAAAGTGATTATCACCAGTGACAACCCTCGCAGTGAAGACCCTATGCAAGTAATCACAGAAGTTGCAGCGGGCTTGGAAAATCCGCATCACGCACATTTAGAAGCGGATCGCGGTGCTGCAATTGAGTTTGCTATTAATAACGCAAAAGAAAATGAAGTTGTTTTAATTGCCGGTAAAGGCCATGAAGATTATCAAATTATCGGTTCTCAGCGCATAGATTTCTGCGATCGTAAATTTGTACAACACACCTTAAAAAAACAAAAAAGAGGATCGCAGTTATGATCCCTATGGATTTTGATTGGCTTGCTAACGTGTTAGCAACGCAAAGCCCAAGTGATAATAAAACGATAAAGAACATTAATACCGATACCCGTACTTTGTGCGATGGTGAGGTGTTTTTAGCGCTACAAGGGCCTAACTTTGATGGTCACAAATTTGTAGAGCAAGCAAAAAGTAAAGGCGCTATTGGCGCTATTGTTCACCGCAAAGTAGATGTAGATATTCCTCAGTTTTTAGTTGCTGATACCCGTTTAGCGCTAGGTCAAATTGGTGCTGCAGTGATGGCTAGTGTTGCACCTAAGACTATTGCAATTACAGGAAGCGTCGGTAAAACCACAGTTAAAGAAATGTGTGCGGCAATTCTTGGCGGCCACGGTGAGGTGCTAGCAACAAAAGGCAACTTCAATAATGATATTGGTGTGCCATTAACCCTATTAAGATTAGAGCCGCAACATCAATATGCAGTTATTGAGCTGGGCGCTAATCACATTGGTGAAATTGCTTATACCGCAGCAATGACTAAACCGGATGTGGCAGTAGTGTGCAATGTGGCGGCTGCTCATATTGAAGGGTTTGGTTCACTTGAAGGCGTTGCTACAGCAAAGGGCGAGATTTACGACGGCTTAAAATCTGGCGGAATTGCGATTGTTAATTGCGACAGTGAATTTAGTCAATCTTGGCTAGATAAACTCCCTAAAGAAAAAATCAAACGCCTTTCAAGCACACAAAAGCTTGATGTATGGGCAGAGGAAGTGCTACTTGATGAACAGGCCCACGCATCATTTTATATTTGCACTGCTGCTGAGCGCGTAAAAGTAAAACTAGCATTACCTGGCCGACATAATGTAATGAACGCACTCATTGCAACAGCACTGACATCTGAGTTTGGTGTTAGCGTGAAAAGTGCAGCTGATGCACTTGCTAATATGGGTGAAGTTAAAGGGCGGGTAAATATGATTAAAGTAAGCGATATGCTAACTGTAATCGATGATACTTATAACGCGAACGTTCAGTCTGTAAAAGCCGCAATTGACTTACTAAGTGATATTGAAGGTCAACGAATTTTAGCTTTTGGTGACATGGGGGAGCTTGGTGAAGAGGCTCGCATGTATCATCAACAAGTGGGTGAATACGCAAAACAAAAAGGTATTGATGAGCTCTACACATTAGGTGTATTGAGTAAGTACGCCAGTGATGAATTTGAAAAGCCTAATCGTCACTTCTCCAGCCGAGAACAGTTGTTACAGCAGTTGCAGGCTCGTTTAACTGAGAAATCACAAAAAACCACTATCGTCGTGAAAGGATCGCGCAGCTCTCGAATGGAATTACTTGTACAAGATTTAGTTAACAGCCAGCAAAATGGCAGTAATGGAGCACCAACATGTTAGTTTGGTTGGCAGAGTATTTAACCCAATATTACAGTGCATTTAATGTCTTTTCTTACCTTACAGTGCGAGCTGTATTAGGTATTTTAACCGCCTTATTAATATCGTTGTATTTTGGTCCTAAACTGATACGTAGTTTACAAAAAATGCAAATTGGTCAGGTCGTGCGTGATGATGGGCCTGAATCTCACTTATCTAAAAAAGGCACGCCTACCATGGGCGGCTTGTTAATTTTAGCGTCTATTTTTACCAGTACATTACTATGGGCTGATTTAGCTAATAAGTATGTGTGGGCAACGCTGTTTGTTATTGGCTCACTGGGTATTGTTGGTTTTGTGGATGATTACCGAAAGGTTATTCGTAAAGACCCCAAAGGGTTAATTGCTAAATGGAAGTACTTTTGGCAATCAGTTATCGCGCTGGTTGTTGCTTGTGCGTTGTTTTTTACAGCAAATCACGCTAATGAAACCTCGCTTGTTGTACCATTTTTTAAAGATGTATTACCGCAATTAGGCCTGTTCTATATTGTGATGACCTACTTTGTGGTTGTGGGCACTTCGAACGCGGTGAATTTAACTGATGGTTTAGATGGCCTCGCAATTGTGCCGACTATTTTAGTGGCAGCAGCTTTGGCAATTATTGCCTATCTAACAGGCAATGTTAATTTTTCTGCTTATTTGCATATTCCGCATTTACCTTTAGCAAGTGAATTGGTTGTTGTTTGTACAGCCATTGTGGGTGCAGGACTTGGGTTTTTATGGTTCAACACGTACCCAGCGCAAGTCTTTATGGGCGATGTAGGCTCACTAGCGCTAGGTGGCGCACTGGGAATTATTGCTGTACTTGTACGCCAAGAATTGGTGTTAGTGATTATGGGGGGGGTATTCGTTATGGAAGCCTTGTCCGTTATTTTGCAAGTGGGCTCGTATAAGTTAAGGGGCCAGCGAATCTTTAGAATGGCGCCAATTCATCATCATTATGAATTAAAAGGCTGGCCAGAACCTCGCGTTATTGTTCGCTTTTGGATTATATCGATTGTGCTTGTGTTAGCAGGCCTTGTGACATTAAAGATCAGGTAGATGACGTATTTAAACGAGATACAAACAAAGCGTATAACAGTGCTCGGGCTCGGTGTAACCGGTCTGGGCATTGTGCGTTTTTTATTGTCTCATAATATTGCACCAACAGTGGTAGATAGCCGCGAGTTACCCCCTGGTAAAGATTGGTTGCACAGCA
This sequence comes from Pseudoalteromonas sp. KS88, assembly GCF_004766475.1. NCBI lineage: Bacteria > Pseudomonadati > Pseudomonadota > Gammaproteobacteria > Alteromonadales > Pseudoalteromonadaceae > Pseudoalteromonas > Pseudoalteromonas sp. KS88. Next base: position 99,883 of record NZ_PYHV01000006.1, on the reverse strand, counting down.
ATGCGCCTGAACTTAATACTCATTTTGGTGACTTAAGTTGTGCTAATTTATCGACAGCCGATATTATAATTATTAGCCCTGGCCTTAGCTTAACAATACCTGCAGTGGCAGACGCTATTGCAGCGGGTGTTGAAGTGATTGGTGATATAGAGTTGTTTGCGCGTTTAAATGACAAGCCAGTAGTTGCGGTGACCGGTTCTAATGGTAAATCAACGGTTGTTACTCTTGCCTATGATGTTCTAAAAGCGGCAGGGTTTAATGTTGGCTTAGGCGGTAATATTGGCACTGCTGTACTTGATTTGTTAGCGGGTGATTTTGATGTGTATGTGCTAGAGCTTTCAAGCTTTCAGCTCGATACTTCGACCAGCTTAGAACCGATCAGCGCTACAGTGCTAAATGTATCAGAAGACCACCTTGACCGCTATGCTAGCTATCAAGCATATATAAGCTCCAAACAAACAATTTATACTAATACAGCACTGGCTGTAGTTAACAAAAATGATTCAGCTACTCACACCGATGTTAACCCGCAAGTGAGCTTTGCTCTATCTGACGCGGATTATTGTGTATCAACAATAAACGGTGAGCCTTACTTTACTGCTCACGGTAAAGCTATTTTACCGGTTAGTGACCTGAGCGTTGTGGGTAATCATAATCACCTTAATGCGCTATCAGTAATGGCATTATTACAGCCTTTCGATATATCTGCTGAGCAATTTGCTAAAGCGTTTACTGTATTCAAAGGACTAGCTCATCGTTGTCAGTTTGTTGCTGAGTACAGTGGGGTCAAATATTTTAATGACTCAAAAGCAACAAATGTAGGTGCCACCATTGCGGCTATTGATAGTTTGTCAGAGCAGGCGAGGCAGTTGATTGTGATTGCTGGTGGCGATGCCAAAGGCGCTGATTTAGATGCACTTAAACCGTACTTACAAGATAAAGTAAAAGCACTGATCTGTTTTGGTAAAGATGCTAAGGCACTTTCAGTGCTGACTAACAAGTCGCATTTGACAGAAAATATGGCCCAAGCTGTAAAGCTTGCTAAGGCTCAGGCTGAAGCTGGCGATTATGTGTTGCTAGCACCAGCGTGTGCGAGCATCGATATGTATAATAACTACATGCAACGAGGCGAGCATTTTTGTGAGTGTGTAAAGGCGGGTGAACAATGATTGCACTGGCTGATATTCGCGAGGCTTTAACGCCAAAACAATCAGCACAATTGTACGATGTGCCTCTATTGTACTGCGTGATCATGCTTATTGGAGTTGGGTTTGTCATGGTGACGAGCGCATCTATGGCAACGGCTGATCGATTGTTCGACAACCCCTATCATATATCTATTCGTCACAGCATGTTTTTAGCCATGAGCTTTGTGCTTTTTTGGATTGCATGTAGTGTGCCTATGGATTGGTGGAAACGCTCTAACCCTTACTTGTTAATATTGGGCATGGTTTTATTGGTCATTGTGTTAATAGTCGGTCGTGAAGTAAACGGAGCTAAAAGATGGATACCGGTAGGCCCAATTGGCTTTCAAGTTGCTGAGGCTGCAAAGCTCTACTTTTTTAGTTACATCGCGGGTTACCTTGTTCGTAAACGTGCAGAGGTGCAAGAAAATATAAAAGGCTTTGCAAAGCCTATTGCAGTATTTGCCGTTTATGCTTTATTGATTTTGTTACAACCTGACTTAGGGACGGTTGTGGTTATGTTTGTTACCACTGTGGGTTTGTTGTTTTTAGCTGGCGCTAAATTATGGCAGTTCTTTGCGTTAATCTTAACGGGAATTGGCTTAGTGGTTTTACTGATAATAGTAGAACCTTACCGTATGGCTCGTGTAGTTGGCTTTTTAGAGCCATGGGATGATCCATTTGGCAAAGGTTATCAGCTAGTGCAATCGTTAATGGCCTATGGTCAAGGTGGTTGGTTTGGCCAAGGGCTTGGCAATAGCGTACAAAAATTACAATATTTACCCGAAGCGCATAATGATTTTATTTTTGCTGTGATAGGCGAAGAGCTTGGTTTTGTTGGCGTGTTAAGTATTTTAACCGTGTTTTGTGTTTTAGTTTTTCGTGCTCTTTTAATTGGGCAACAAGCACTTAAATGTGGCAAAGAATATGAAGGTTATTTTTCATTGGCCATAGGAATTTGGTTTGCTTTTCAAACCATGGTGAATGTGGGAGCCAGTGCCGGTATTTTACCGACTAAAGGGCTAACGTTACCTTTTGTATCTTATGGTGGTTCTAGCTTATTGATAATGACCATTGCCGCAGGGATTTTATTCCGTGTTGATTTTGAAACTAAAATGGCAACTAAACAAGCAACATCCCGAGGAGGTAAGCGATGAGTAAAAAGCTAATCGTTGTTGCCGGCGGTACGGGCGGACATATTTTTCCTGGTATTGCTGTTGCCCAGCACCTGAAACAGCAGGGGTGGCAGGTAAGTTGGATTGGTACAGCTGATAGAATGGAAGCGCAGGTCGTGCCTAAACATGATATTGCGATTGATTTTATTAATGTTAAAGGCGTACGTGGCAACGGCTTAAAACGTTTAATTAAAGCGCCTTTTATGGTTATCAATGCCATTATGCAAGCACGCAAAGTATTAAAAAAGCAGCGTCCAGATGTGGTTTTAGCCATGGGAGGTTATGTGACTGGCCCAACGGGTATTGCAGCACGAAGCTTAGGAATTCCATTAGTGATCCATGAGCAAAATGCAGTAGCCGGAATGAGTAATAAGTGGCTGGCAAAGTGTGCAAATAAAGTGCTCGCTGCATTTCCTAGTGCATTTGAAAATGGCAAAAGTGAAGTTGTTGGCAATCCTGTTCGTCAAAGTGTGGCAAAGGTCGCAGCACGACATGCATCAAGTCCAATTAACGTATTAGTTGTGGGTGGTTCATTGGGTGCTCAGGTGCTTAATAGCACACTGCCTTCGACTTTTAAGGAATTATCTCAAATAACCGACGTAAACGTGTGGCACCAAACAGGTAAAGGTCATCTCGATGGAGTTACTCAAGCCTATAAAGCCCACGCATTTAGCTCAGACCTAGTAAAGGCCGCTGAGTTTATTGATGATATGGATGCCGCGTATAGCTGGGCTGATATTGTTATTTGCCGTGCAGGCGCGCTCACAGTAAGTGAGATAGCCGCAGCAGGGAAAATGGCATTGTTTGTGCCATTCCCGCATGCAGTTGACGATCATCAAACCGCAAATGCGCAATTTTTAGTTGCTGCTGAGGCTGCATTATTAATGCCGCAAGGTGAATTTAACCAAGCTAATATTGTCGATACCTTGAGACCTTATTTAGAACAGCCAAAATTAATAGATCAGATGGCGCAGCGCGCAAAAGCGTTAGCCACCATTGATGCCACAGCGCATGTTGCACAGCACTGTGAGCAAGTAATAGATAAAAAGAGAATTGTGTGAACGAATTAAATAAACAAAGTGTGGGTGTAAATAACTCATCACGACCAGCAATGCGACGAATCGACACTATCCACTTTATTGGTATTGGTGGCGCAGGGATGGGCGGTATTGCAGAAGTATTGGCTTTTGAAGGCTACCGTATCACAGGCTCAGATATAGCTCATAGCGCTATGACAGAGCGTTTAATTAAAGCGGGTGCTGAAGTGTTTATTGGCCACCATGCAAATAATGTGAAAGATGCAAACGTGGTTGTTGTTTCAAGCGCTATTGATGAAACCAACCCTGAAATTATAGCTGCAAAAGCGGCGCGTATTCCAGTTGTACGTCGTGCTGAAATGCTGGCTGAGCTAATGCGTTTTCGTCACGGTATTGCGATTGCAGGCACACACGGTAAAACCACAACAACGAGCTTAATAGCCAGTATTTATGCTCAAGCAGGGCTCGATCCGACATTTATTATTGGCGGTTTACTTAATAGTGCTGGCAGTAACGCAAAAGTAGGTAAAAGTGACTTTTTAATTGCAGAAGCTGATGAAAGCGATGCATCATTTTTGCATTTACAACCCATGGTTTCAGTGATCACAAACATTGAAGAAGATCACATGGATACCTACGGTGGTAGCTTGGAAAAAATGAAAGACACGTATGTTGAGTTTATCCATAATCTGCCATTTTATGGCTTAGCTGTGGTGTGTATTGATTCAAACGTTGCGGCAGAGCTAATTCCACGATTTGCTCGACCCGTGATCACCTATGGCGAATCAGCAGAGGCTGATTACCGCATGCTTAACTTTAGCCAACAAGGCAATACCTGTTCTTTTACAGTGCGTACCAAACAAGGTAATGACTTAACGATTCAGCTGAATATGCCAGGTAAACATAATGCTCTAAATGCGACCGCTGCTATTGCTGTTGCAAAAGATCAAAATATTTCGGATCAAGCAATTTTACAAGCCTTAGATAAGTTTGAAGGCATAGGCCGTCGTTTCCAACACTACGGTACGTTTGAAAATGAGTGCGGTAATGTCATGCTCGTTGACGATTATGGTCATCACCCATCTGAGGTTGCAGCGACTATTGCAGCAGTACGTGAAGGGTGGCCAGATAAGCGTTTAGTGATGATTTACCAGCCACATAGATTTAGTCGTACTCGTGATTTGTACGAGGACTTTATTAAAGTACTTGCTGATGTTGACCAGCTATTACTACTCGATGTTTACAGTGCTGGTGAGGAGCCTATTATCGGTGCTGATAGCAAGAGTTTATGTCGAAGCTTACGTCAGCGTGGCAAAGAGCCATTACACATAGCCAGTAATTCAGAGCTTGCAGGCGTATTAGCGAATATATTACAAGACAATGACTTAGTTTTAACGCAAGGGGCTGGTAATATAGGTCAATTAGTTAAACAGTTAGCGGCAACAGAGTTGTCGGTTAAACAGCTAAAGCAGGTAGAAGTATGACACAACTCAATACACAATTTGGCAAGGTTGCAGTGCTATTGGGTGGCGACTCAGCAGAGCGTGAAGTGTCGATTAGATCGGGTCAAGCCGTATTAAGTGCTTTACAAGGTGCAGGTGTTGATGCGATTGCTTTTGATCCAAAAGAACAGCCATTGTGGCAATTAAAAGAGCTTGGCGTTGATCGGGTCTTTATTGCTTTGCATGGCCGTGGTGGAGAAGATGGCACTATTCAAGGCGCGCTTGAGTTTATGGGCTTGCCTTATACCGGAAGCAATGTTTTGGGTTCGGCATTAGCGATGGATAAAATTCGCTGTAAACACTTGTTTAAATCAGCAGGGCTCAGTACTGCGCCATATGCAGTTGTTGATAGCAAACGAGGTTTTGATACTGCAGCAATAATGAGCGACCTTAAAAAGGTGATGGTGAAGCCATCTCATGAGGGCTCGAGTATCGGTATGGCGCAAGCTAATACAGCTGAAGAATTGGAATTAGCCCTAACAGAAGCGTTCAAGTTTGATAACCAAGTGTTAGTGGAACAATGGATAACAGGTCGTGAATTTACAGTAACAGTGCTTGGTAATGACGTTCAACCTGTGATTGAAATGACGACACCGAATGGTTTCTATGATTACCAAGCTAAGTATCAATCAACAACGACTCAATACCATTGCCCTGCAGATTTATCAGTAGCGCAAACCAAATTATTGCAAGACATAGCGCTGCAAGCGTTTGACTTGGTGGGCGCAAGTGGCTGGGGTAGGGTTGATGCTATGCAGGATGAGCAAGGGAATTTTTACCTGCTAGAGGTTAATACTGTGCCTGGCATGACAGAAAAATCATTAGTGCCGATGGCAGCAAAAGCAAACGGGGCAACTTTTGAGCAATTAGTTGTTCGCATTTTGGAGCAAACACTTTAAAATGCATCCCCTTTTAGAAAAAGCAAAGCAGTTAAAACAGCAACTTAATTGGTCGCTGGTTTTTGGTATTAGTTTTTTTCTTGTTGTGGTGGTTAGCTTAGTGCAGATCACCAGTGGGGTTCAGCAGTGGTTGGTGGACAATAAAGATGCGCAAATAAAGCATTTAGCGGTCATGGGTAAGCCCAAGTATACGGATGAAAAAGCCATTATAATGGCAATAAAAAAGGCCGATTTATCCAGCTTTTTTGACTTGAACGTGACCCATGTTCAGCATCTAGTGCAAGAGTTACCTTGGGTTGCCACTGCTTCTGTTAGAAAGCAGTGGCCTGATACATTGCAGGTGTATGTTGTTGAACATCAAGCGGTTGCTGTATGGAATAGTGATTTACTGCTTAATAAGCAAGGTGAAGTGTTCCAAGCAAACAGTGAGCAACTTGATGAAGAGTTACCGCAGTTATATGGCCCAGAAGGCAGTGAGCACGAAGCGTGGACAGCCTATCAGCAATTTGATGATATGCTGAGCTTAAACCAATTAAAGTTAACTAGTTTAGCCTTGTCTGAACGGTTCTCATGGCAGCTTTGGCTTGATAATGGTATTCGCCTTAATTTAGGCCGAAAAGAAAAAGCAAAACGGGTACAGCGATTTATAGATGTCTACCCACGTATGGAAAAGCGTGCAGATGCACAAGTAGATGTAGTGGATTTACGGTATGATACCGGCCTTGCAGTGAGCTGGAAGCTCCTGGAAGAAGCACAATTACAAAATAAGAGTAAGGCATGACTAAGTCAGCAGAAAGAAACCTAGTGATTGGATTAGACGTTGGCACCTCAAAAGTGGTGGCCACGGTTGGTGAAATCACCGCAGATAATAAGCTCAGTATTGTTGGAATTGGTAGCCAAGTATCCCACGGTATGGATAAAGGCGGCGTGAATGACCTTAATTTAGTGTCTGAATCGATTCGTCGTGCAATTGATGAAGCCGAGTTAATGGCAGATTGCCGTATTAGCTCTGTATATTTGGGTATTTCAGGGAAACATATCCAATGCCAAAATGAAAATGGCGTTGTTGCTATCAATAATACCGAAGTCACAGAAGAAGACGTTGAAAACGTAATTCATATTGCCCGCTCAGTGCCTATTTCAGCGGAACGTAAGATGCTGCATGCGCTACCGCAAGAGTACAGCATTGATATGCAAGAGGGCATTAAAAACCCGCTGGGCATGAGTGGTGTGCGAATGGAAGCCAGAGCTCACATTATTACGTGCTCAAATGACATGGCTAAAAATATTGAGAAATGTGTTGAACGCTGTGGCTTAGAGGTAGATCAGTTAATATTTACAGCGCTGGCGTCATGTTACTCAGTTCTCACAGATGACGAAAAAGAGCTGGGTGTAGCGGTACTTGATATTGGTGGTGGTACAATGGATATCACTATTTATATTAATGGTGCTTTACGCCATTCTGCCGTGATTCCGGTAGCGGGCAATCAAGTAACTGGAGATATTGCGAAAATATTCCGCACGCCGATATCACATGCTGAGTCTCTCAAGGTACAATATGCGTGTGCAAGCAGTCAAATGGCCAGCAGTGAAGATACAATTGAAGTACCAAGTGTGGGTGGACGTCCAGCGAGACTGATGTCGCGCCATACGTTATCTGAGGTTGTAGAGCCACGTTTTAGAGAATTATTTGAACTGGCGATGGAAGAAATCCGTCGTTCAGGATTAGAAGACCAAATTGCAGCTGGACTTGTTATTACAGGTGGTAGTGCAAAAATGGCAGGCGCCATGGAAGTAGCTGAAGATATCTTCCAAATGCCAGTAAGAGTAGGCAAACCAATCGGGATGGTTGGTTTAACAGATTATGTTGATGATCCTTCATATGCAACGGCGGTGGGCTTATTGCAATACGGCCGTACAATGCAATCGATGAATGCACAAAAGTCGAAACCTGAAGGTGATAACAATTGGTGGAACCGTATTACAAAGTGGTTTCAAGGCGAGTTTTAGTACTCAAGTCGGAGAGTAAACATGTTTGATATTATGGAACAACACAGCGAAGAAGCTGTAATAAAAGTAATTGGCGTGGGCGGTGGCGGCGGTAACGCTGTTGAGCACATGGTAAAACAACAAATTGAAGGCGTACGTTTTATTGCTGCGAATACAGATGCGCAAGCATTACGTAATTCATCAGCAGACATTACAGTTCAACTTGGTACGCAAATTACATCAGGTTTGGGTGCAGGCGCAAATCCAGAAGTGGGTCGCAGCTCTGCAGAAGAAGATGCAGACACAATTCGCAACAGCCTTGAAGGTGCTGACATGGTATTCATCGCAGCCGGAATGGGCGGTGGTACAGGCACAGGTGCTGCACCTGTCGTTGCTAAAATAGCGAAAGATTTAGGTATTTTAACGGTTGCTGTAGTTACACGCCCGTTTGACTTCGAAGGTAAAAAGCGTGCAGCAGCTGCTGAACAAGGTATTAATGAGTTGTCAGAAATTGTAGATTCACTTATTACAATTCCTAACAATAAATTGCTTAAAGTTTTAGGTAAAGGGACTACACTATTAGATGCCTTCGCTAAAGCAAACGACGTGTTATTTGGTGCTGTGCAAGGTATTGCCGAATTAATTACCCGTTCTGGTTTGATCAATGTGGATTTCGCCGACGTACGTACTGTTATGTCAGCAATGGGCACTGCAATGATGGGAACTGCTTCAGCATCAGGTCCTGATCGTGCGCAAGAAGCCGCAGAAGCTGCTATCTCTAGCCCGCTATTAGAAGATGTTGACTTAACAGGTGCTAAAGGCATTTTAGTTAACATTACTGCGGGTATGGATATCGCGATTGAAGAATTTGAAATCGTCGGTAATCACGTAAAAGCATTAGCATCTGAAAATGCAACGGTTGTTGTGGGTGCTGTTATTGACCCAGAAATGACTGATGAACTACGAGTAACAGTTGTTGCAACAGGTCTAGGTGGCGATCGTCGTCCACAATTTGGTATTGTTGATAATGGCTTTAAAAAAGCATCAGGCTCTGATGTAGCAAGCTCAACAAGCCAGACAAGCAGCAGTATGTATGTACCAAGCTTTGCAAGCCAAGGTAGCAGCAGCCATGAAGTCGATAATGCCTCAACGACAGAAAAACAAGAATCGGGCATGACGGCTCAAAGTGGTAGCGCAAAAACCACGGAAAGTGGTAAAACATCTGATAAGTCTGAAGGTGGTGATTACTTCGACATCCCTGCATTTTTAAGAAAGCAGGCTGATTAAGCAAAATTATTTTTTTTGCATGAAAAGTAAACAAATTTGGCAGCTGGTCGTATCTGTGATATTATCCGCCGTCTAACTGTAACTATAAGTGAGCGAACCTATGATTAAACAGCGTACGATTGCAGAAGTAGTCAAAGCCATAGGAATTGGACTTCATAAAGGTGAGAAGGTCACAATAACTCTCCGACCTGCGAGCGCAAATACTGGGATTGTATTTCGTCGTGTCGACCTTGATCCGGTTGTTGATTTTGAAACAACACCTGAAGCCGTTGGTGATACGCAGTTGTGTACCTGTTTAACAAATAAAGATGGTGTTCGCTTATCTACGACTGAGCACCTTATTGCAGCGGTAGCAGCAATGGGGATTGATAATCTAATTGTAGAATTAGACAGCTCAGAAGTGCCTATTATGGATGGTAGTGCATTACCATTTATATACTTGTTACAAAAAGGCGGGATTGAAGAGCAAAAAGTTGCTAAACGCTTTATTCGTATCAAAGAAAAAGTACGTATTGAAGAAGGTGATAAATGGGCCGAGATTGAACCGTATGATGGTTTTCATATCGACTTTGAAATTGCCTTTGATCACCCTGCAATCAATGAAAGCCGCCAACGTATTGGTTTAGATATTACGGCACAAAGCTTTACTGAAGAGATCAGTCGTGCACGTACATTTGGTTTTATGAAAGATATTGAGTACATGCATGCTAATAACCTAGCTCTGGGTGGCAGCATGGATAACGCAGTTGTATTGGATGAGTTTAAAGTACTTAACCCAAATGGCCTGCGTTACAGCGATGAATTTGTTAAGCATAAAATATTAGACTGTGTTGGTGATATGTTTATGACTGGCCACAACATGTTAGGTAAAATTACTGCCTATAAATCGGGTCACGACTTAAACAATAAACTACTTCGCAAAATCATGGCAACTGAGTCAGCATGGGAGTGGGCAACATTTGAAACGCCTGTAACTATGCCAGCACCAGGCTTAGAAGTAGCCACAGCTTAATTGCTTGTACTATACAGTTATAAAAAATGACGCTTAATAGCGTCATTTTTTTTGCTTAACTTTTAACAACTCGCAGCTCTTACAGTTCCAATAAGCGCTGTAATTGCACCAACTCAGTAATTTTATACGTAGGCGTAATTGCTGGCGGTAATTCAAACCCTGGGTGTTGCAACCAACAGGTATCAATACCAGCATTCATACCGCCTAGGATATCGCTGCTTGCAGTATCGCCAACCATTAAAATATTTTCTTTATTAGGGTTACCCATTAATTTAAAGGTGTGATCAAAGATTTCAACCGCGGGTTTTGCAATTCCTACTTGCTCAGATATGACTAGCCAGTCGAACATATCCTTTAAGCCAGTGTGTTCCAAACGACGCGCTTGTAGTTGAGTAAAGCCATTGGTAATAATACCTAACTTAGCGTGCGGTTTTAGCTTTTTAAGCAGCGTTTTAGCGCCTGGCAAAGGCTCACAAATTTCAGCCATCGCAGTTAAAAAATCATTATTAAGCTGTTGCGCAGGCACGTTAAGCTTATCGGCCCACTCACTAAATCGGGTGATTTGTAAATGCGTTGCAGAAATTTTATTATTTTGATAATCAAGCCATAAAGACTTATTCGTTAGTTGGTAGTGGGCATAATCTGCCTGAGTAAAATCTACATCGCGGGTTGCGAACATACGTCTGAGGCCTTCGAATGCATTGAAACTAAATAACGTTTCGTCGGCATCAAATAAAACATGGGTGTATTTCATTACACCTCCTTTTTGTAAAGTTCAGGATGTAGAAAGGGCGCCATAGCCAGTGTAAGCGCTTGAGTATAGGTGCTTTGGCGTGTTGCATGATTATTTGTTAATAAGCCAATTGCGCCACCTTGTTGCTTGATGTTTGTAGTATTGAACGCATCATCCATTACATCGCCAAGCTCTTGGCCCTCTAACAATGCATTATAATGCACTTGGGGCAGGGGTAAATTGCAGCTGCGCCCAATACTTTGGGTTGCTGAATCGGCGATAACCACAAAGGCAAAGGTTGCAGGTCCGTAACTAAATTTGGCAGCGCCTCCTTCCATAGCGACATAAAAATCAGCTTGATGATGTTGTTGTGCATACGCTACGCGATTTTGCGCTCCAATACGAGTTTCGTCTTCGCCTATGGGTTGATCTGGTACTTGAGAAGGGGCGTGTATGCCGATGCACTTGATTTCGTGCTCAGGGAAAAATGCAGTGAAAATGTGTTTGGCTGCATTGATTTTAACTGGGTTTTTTGAGCCAACAATAATGTTTAGTATTTGGGTATGAGAGTTCATACACTACTCCTTTACGTTGCAAAGCAGTAGTGTACTTTAATTGTATTAAAAGTATATTTTAAATCGGTATATCAATGGGTGATAAGTCTGCAAGGGCGCGTTTCTTTAAAATGATATCTTTAATAAGTGGGGTTAATACTAATTCCATTGCTAATCCCATTTTTCCACCCGGTACCACCAAGGTGTTTATTCGCGACATAAAACTACCTTCAATCATTTGTAGATAATACGGAAAGTCTACATCATCAATTCCCCGAAAACGAATCACTACAAAGCTTTCATCCAGCGAAGGAATATCTTTGGCGCTAAAAGGGTTAGACGTATCAACTGTCGGAACGCGTTGAAAGTTTATATGAGTGCGAGAAAATTGTGGTGTAATGTGATTAATATAGTCATCCATACTGCGCACAATAGAACCCATCACCGCTTCTCGAGAATGGCCACGCTCAGATGTGTCTCTGATTAGTTTTTGGATCCACTCAAGATTAATAATAGGGACCATGCCAATAAGTAAATCAACATGTTTGGCTACATCGTGATCTTGATCTACAACTCCCCCGTGTAATCCTTCATAGAATAAAATGTCAGTATTGCTTTCAAGCTCTTGCCATGGTGTAAAGGTACCGGGTAACTGATTGTATGGCACGGCTTCGTCAAAGGTATGCAAGTATCGGCGTAACTTACCTGCTCCTGTTTCACCGTAGTTACTAAACAGATCTTCTAGTGCGCCAAAGTCATTTGCTTCACGGCCGAAGTAACTAATATGTTTACCTTCTTGCTGTGCTTCGCGTACTTTTTTATCCATTTCTGGACGTGTATAGCGATGAAAACTATCGCCTTCTATAAAAGCAGCGGCAATATTTAAGCTGCGAAAAATATGCTTCACGGCATTTGTTGTGGTGGTGGTTCCCGCACCAGATGAACCTGTGATTGCAATGATAGGGTGTTTAGCTGACATAGTTATTCTCGTTTTAAGTAGCCCCCTAGTTATAAAGTGTAGCAAGGGGGTAGGTCAAGTAGCATATAACTAAGTGAATTTATTATGTACACCAGCACAGCTCAACCCACTGACTATACAGTGTTTATTAAAATAAAGCCTTGAACTTAAAAATAACGATGAATAACCCCGCGCTATTATAAAAGCAGAGGAGAAGAAACTTGAATAGGGTTATGAACAACAGATTTGGGAATTGTCCCAAAATAGCGCTATGATAGAACCCATAATAATAACCAAAGAGGCAATAAAATTGACTTTAGTACGACAAGGACTTGCCTTTACGGCACTGTTATTACCATTAGTCGCAAACAGCGCGATGCCGAAAAGTGAAATATTACTCGCAACCTTAAATACTGAATACGGTTTACAGGTAAGCCGTGTTACATCAGCAGACCGTTACAATAACCAACCCCTGTTGACTGAAAAAGGCATTTATTTTACCCAAGAAGTTAAAGATCAAGGGGAGAGTCAAACTGATTTAGTATTTTACAGTTTTGCGGATCAGCAAAGTTATAACCTCACGAATAGTCCAGTTAGCGAATATTCGCCGACTTTAACCCCGTCGGGTGATGCATTGTCCTCGATTGTCGTAGAGTCGAGTGGTCAGCAAAAGTTATGGCAATATCCGCTAGAGTCAAACGAACAGCCAAGCCGCATTTTTGAATGGATAGAGCCCGTTGGTTACCATGCATGGGGACGCGATAATGATGTGGTGATGTTTATTTTAGGCGAACCACATACACTACAATACACCAAAGTGGCAGCTGCTAAAGGTAACGTAGTTGCAAAAGATATAGGTCGAACACTTACGTTTAACGCAACATTGTCTGCATTTACTTTTAGCTACAATAAAGAAGGTAAGAACTGGCTAGCCAGCTACGACCCGAGTACTCAAGCTGTCAGTGATATATTTCGTTTACCTGATAATGTACAAGATTATGCATTTACCAATGATGATACCGTTATTTACTCACTCCATAATCGTATTTATAAACGAAGCGTCAGTGAGCCTGACAGTGTATCTTTGTGGCTTGATTTGACACCTTATTGCAGCACGCAGATAACCCGTTTAAGTTATAATAATGAACAGCTTGCGTTTGTGTGCAGTAAATAGCTTAGGGGCTAGTTGTAAAAAACAGATAACTAACAATCTACTGAGAATAAAGGATATCCATGACAGTTACACCTGAGCAAATTAACGAACAACTTGTTGCATTGGCATGCCGTAGTAACTTTAAGATAAAAAATATCTCTGAATACATGCTACCTAATTCAAAAGAGGCGATTTATTTACATGTTGAAGGTGGGCAGACAAAATTAGTGCTGCGTCCTGCACTTGAAGTGTTTAGCGATGATTTTAATGCAATAGATGGAGTAAGCCGAATTGCAGGTTTTTTTCACAGCAGTGAGATGACCCGCTTTCCGACGCGTATCTTTAAAAGTGCAAACCCTATTCATTACGGTATTGGCTTTAAAATGACAAGCGTTGAAGGTGCTAAAACATTTATAACTCAATTAGTAAAAATTATAAACGGCTAGCTTGAGCTTATTGATAGTAAGTAATAGATATAAAAAAACGGCAAGTAAATCACTTGCCGTTTTTTGTTGTTGGTATAAATTAACGTTTTAAAAAGCTGTTTACTGAAGCCAGCTCTCGCTCTTTAAGCGCTATGCAATTGTCTACACTTTCTGATAGTTTACTTAACGTTCGCGCATAACCTGGGACATCAGCGATTTTGTCACTAAAGAATGAGTTGGTTTTCTTTAAGCTACTTGCATCACATCCTGACGTTGTAAAATACGGGAGGTTAGGCACAAAGAACGGCGGTAAATTAGCAACCACTTTGTCGTAGTTTGCATATATCCATTCAATAAAGAGTGCGTCGCGGGCGCTAGTGTACTTTTGACCAGACATAATTGTACGCATGTCAGATGCAGTTACATCATCCGTTAAACTGTAATTAAGCACCCTAGTTTGTAATTCAGGGTTGCCAAAATAGCTCATCGCAGCAAGCATTTTAGTTCGCACTTGTGGGTCTTTGGTGGTTTTAAAGGTCTTGATGTAGTCGTCTAAAAGGTTTTTATCACCATGAAATGCCGCTAAACTTAAATAGGTAGAGGCTAAGTAAGGGTCTACTTTTTCAGGATTATTTAGATAAACCTGTGCCTGCGCTTTTGCAGTATTTATTACACTTTGATCTTCGCCATCAAAACCAAGACGCGAAACAACTTGAGAGCGTAGTTGAGCAATGGCAGCATCCTCATTTACTTTAGCTGTTAAGCTATATTGTTTAGCCGCAGGTGAAATGCTTTTACGAATAAAGGTAGGCCACAACTCTTTATTACTTTCATCTTCAAATGTGCGTTTCTGTGATGCTAGGTATCCCAATGCAGTACTGGCAACACGTGGATGTTTGTCGCTAACAAAGGTTTCAAGTGTTTGCATTAGATGTGCAGCAGAAATTACACCCGCATCTAAAAGTGCATCCGCAGCTGATAATAAAGCAAGACGTTCGCGTACAGTTAATTGCTCGGCTGCATTATCAATCAAAGCAGCAAATTGATTATCGTCTAGCACCCAGCGGTAATAACCCAAAGCGCCTTGATCTGGGTAGATCCACTCAGGAGTAAAGTCTAGTTCGATTTTTTGTGTTTCTTGGTTAAGCAGTACATTGGCTGTTCTTACTTTATCACCCGCACCATACTTAATTGCAACGGGTACATTCCATAATTGTTTAGGCGCATCAACACCCGCATTAGTGAATCTACTTTGGTTTATCGTAATTATTTTACCTTGCTGACTTACTTTAATAAGCGGGAACGATGATTGCTCAATAAATGATTTTAATACACCTGCCACATCTTTATTTGAGGCATCACCTAAGGCTTGCCATAAGTCAGCTGCTTCTGCATTTTTGTAAGAAAATTTCTTCAAATAGGTTTGAATACCTTTTTGAAATGCATCCTCACCAATCCAGTTCTCAACCATTGAAAGCACAGCGCTGCCTTTACTATAAGCAAGGCCTAGGCCGTCCATAATGTCAGCTTCTGTTTTAATTGGTTTGCGAATGGGTTTTGTGCTTAAACGAGCGTCTAGCGCCATTACTCGATTTTGTGGTAAATCTAAGTGTGATTCAAATTCAGGGTTTAACTGTGCGGTGATTTTAGCGGCCATCCAACTTGCAAATGCTTCATTCAACCATAAGTCATTCCACCATTTCATAGTAACCAAGTTACCATACCATTGGTGTGCAAGTTCGTGGGCTATTATAGACACGTTGCGTTGCTTTTTACTGCGTGTTGCAGTTGCAAGGTCGACCAATAAAATGTCTTCACGGTAGGTAACAAGGCCTGAGTTTTCCATTGCGCCAAACGGGAATTCAGGTACTGCAACAGAATCCAGCTTTTTATAAACGTAGGGGCTACCAAAATACTCTTCAAGTGCTGCTAATACGCGAGGCATATTTTGTTCAGCATATTCGGCTAAATGTATTTTTCCCTGAGGTGTAATTATACGCCCAGGGATAGGCATGCCTTTGACTTCACGTTCTTCAAATGGCCCGACAGCCATCGCAACAAGGTATGATGGAATTGGTGGTGTTTTATCAAAATAGTGCGTCGTCATATCGCCATTTATAGTGGTTTTTAGTTCTGGCGTATTGGCATAAACTTTTTGTGAACTCGGGGCTGTGATGGTCAACTGAAACGGAATTTTATAACTTGGCTCATCAAATACTGGAAATGCACGACGAGCGTCACTCATTTCAAATTGTGTAAACAAATAAGGTGTGCCTTGATCAATTGTTTTATATAACCCTACACTTTTTCGGTTATAAGGGGCTGTAAAATCAATTTTTAAGATGTATTTACCAGGTTGAATTTGATGCTCACAAGCAAGTTTTACTTTACCAGTTTTTAGCATTTGAGCATTTAGGTCACAGTTTTCTTTACCCAGTAATTGCACCATCTGGGTTGCGTAGTCAACACCATTGAGCTCAATATACTTAGTCGGCTTAAGCACTTCTAGCGCTATTTCGGTTTGACCACTAAAGGTATCTTGAGCTGGATCTAAGGTCAGTGAAACCTGTTGAGAACTTGGCTTGGCGAGTTTTTCGATAACGTATTCATTAGCATGAGCTGCATTTACTGCAATAGCCACACTAAGCGTGAGTAAGCTTTTTATAAACATAAGAGTCCCTGAACTGTTCTTGTTAGAATTTTTCGATTATACCCAAGCCACCTCAAGATGCAGAATTCAGCGTTTCACAGGGGCTTAATATCAAGGCGTTATTTTGCAACAATGGCAGCCCCTTTTAAAAAGTAACAACGATGAGAGTAAGTTCCTGTGAAACGCCCAGCGGGTTGGTTTAAAAGTGATTTATACTGCGTTATTGATTTTAACAAGGGAACAACCATTATTTGCAATCAATGCCTTGCCTAAACCACTTTTAACTCCAACTGAAACTCACATCTTGAGGTGGCTTGGGTATACATCCTAGCAGTTTTAACGGACAGAGTAATGGACTAGATAGTAACAAAGTTTGTCAGGCGCTTAAGCGGGCAGTAAAGCGTTCCCAATGAACATGAGGGTTAATATTCCGTACTTGTTGCAACACAGTGTCTAACAACTGAATGTTAGCAAAGGAGTCTTCTGGATAGTCAATAAAGCCCATCAAGTAATTAAAAGCATCTTTGGAGTTTGCTTGCATGGCAAAAATACGAATCTGTTGCTCAAAGTTGAGCCGTAGACTGCTCATCGCGGTTTTCATTCCAAGCTGATCAACGGTAGGGATATCACATTTTTGTAGGTAGCCAGCACGTTCGCCTTCACCAGAGAACCAAATACGTACTTTTTCACTATACCGTCCTGACTTTGAAGGTAAGTCAAACAGCAGTCGTGTTTCATTACGTTGTTTTAATAATGTAATGTAATCTGCTAAGCCAGCTTCCAATAAAGCTTTGTGAACAGGTACTATACGATGCTTTATTTTTCCATGGGTATGAAAATCAAAGCATAAATGGCCATCATGCTTGACTATATCTGTTAATTGTAAGTGGCCTATTTCGTCGCTATATGCACCTGTATAGTAGGCCAGTAAAGGCAGCCAAAAATGCCAATGTTTTGGCTGTTCTCGGGGGAGACGATGATCACCATAAATATACCCATGAGAGAGGGTATGTAATTCCATTGCAGAAAATGGACGCCGACCTAGATGGGATTTCAACGTAATACCCTGAAAGTAAATATTTGCGCTAGTTTATAGCAAATTTTACTAAGCAAATAAACTAGCGTGAAGATTTTACTAAAGTTATTCGCTTAACGCTCGAGCAAGTCCTACGGGCTCAATTTCAACACAAACTTGGTCATCATTCCAATTTAGGCCAATCAATGCATCGTCTTCTTTTAGGTCTTCAACCCAATCATCTAAGAATTCGTCAAGGTTAATTTCGACAGGGCTGTAATCAGTCCACTCTTCTTTGCATTGCGCTTTTGCTGCTGCTTCACTCTCCCACAGGAGCAACACATCGGTGTTCTCAAACTGGTTAGATTCACAAACAACAAAGCCGCCATCTTCTGCGCCTAGCGCCCAAACCTGTTCAGTTTGACGTGCTTTTTCTACAAAACTAACTAGTTCTGATTCAATTTCGATATCGCTCATGTGTTTATCCTTTATGTTAAATTCTAGGATCGGTTTGCTTTACGCACTCTTGTTGAGCAAAATTTTGATAAAAATCAACTAAGGCCGTAAAAGGCGTAAGCTCTGTTAGTTCGCGAAAGACTATCCAATCAAGCAAACAGTATAAACTGATGGCAAGGCAATCACAGCTAATAAATTGCTCATCAGTTAAATGACTATTTAAATAGCTTAATGTTTCAACAATGCGTTCGTTTTGGAGATTAAAAAATAATTTATCTTCACTGGTATCAAACCCAGAGCGCTGACAAAGTAAAAGCTCGACTAACGAATCGTTGCAGGCGTTGATAATAGTGAGTAGACCCTCTTGTTGCCAATTCAGTGGTGCACATTGATGTTTGACGAGTAAATAACGCATGATAGAGTTTGAGTCGGTGATGGTTTGTTCATTATCAATTAGTATCGGTACTTTACGAGCAGGGTTATTATTGATGAGTACTTGGCGATCTTCCTCTGAGAAAATATTTAAATTAGTAAACTCCAAAGGCTGGTCATGAAGTAAAGCCCATATTCGTATACGACGAACGTAAGGCGAAGTAGTTGAACCTATTAGCTGCATTTTCAATCCTTAAAAATAAAGCCGCATGAGCGGCTTTATATGTTTTAATTTGTACAGACTCTTTTATTCTGTGCGGCTTGTTACTTCAAGTAGGTGAAAACCAAACTGAGTTTGAACAGGCCCTTGAACTTGATTGATTGGCGCTGAAAATACGACTTTGTCGAACTCAGGTACCATCATACCAGGACCAAACTCACCCAGTGCACCACCATCTTGACCAGAAGGACAGTTTGAATGTGCTTTTGCTAACTCGGCAAAATCTTCGCCTTGTTCAATCTTTTCTTTTAAATCTAAACACTGCGCTTCGCTATCAACTAATATGTGTCTTGCACTTGCTACTGTCATAAAATCTCCCGGTAAAATTGTATTGTTTTTCAAACAAAATTGTATGCTTTCTAGTCTAGTCTATATTCAACCATTAGTACTAGTATAAATTTATTGAATCTTGGTAATAGCAAGTTCAATTGCTTGAGTTAACTCTTCTGAATTTGGCTTTGTTTTACTGTTGAAGCGCTCAACTTTAGTACGATCTGCCGATACAACGTATTTATAAAAGTTCCAGTTAGGTGAGCTGGTTTGCTCATTCAAGTGCTTAAAAATAGGATTGGCATCACTACCACGTACCTCACTTGTGGCAAACATTGGAAAGGTTACACCATAATTAATATAACAGACCTTTGCGACATCTTTCTCATCGTCTTCTTCTTGAAAAAAATCATCAGATGGAAAACCTAGCACTACTAAACCTTGATCTTGATACTTCTGATAAACCTCTTCTAATCCTTTGAATTGAGAGGTAAACCCGCAATTACTTGCCGTATTTACAATCAATAATGGTTTGCCTTTAAATTGGCATAAATCTAATGTTTGCTTTGAGCGTAATTTACGCATGCTGACATTGGTGAAGTCATTGCAGCCTTGCTCAACGTTTTGCGAATTAGTGGCTTGTATCGATTCTGCGTTAGCCAGTAGGCTAAAACTAATTATTGCGGTACTCAGTAGTATGTTTTTTATCATTTTTAGATTCCTTTAAGGTACGTATAATGCGAGTAATTAAGCCATCGCTTTGCGCTAGAGTCACTGCAAATGTTACGTTACTATGCAATAAACAGATCAACAATAAGTAAACCTTATGATAACTCGAATTGCTAATAAAAATGACTTACCGGCGATTGTAGCGATTTATAATGAAACAATAGCAAGTCGGATGGTAACAGCAGATACGCAGCCGGTGAGTGTATCAGAGAAACAAGCATGGTTTGAAGGCCATACCAATAAACGACCAATATACGTGTACGAGCAAGACAACACTGTTGTTGCATGGCTTAGTTATAAGTCTTTTTATGGCCGTCCTGCTTATGATGGCACCGTCGAAATAAGTATCTATATCACCTCATCAGTCCAAGGGCAGGGGTTAGGTAAGAAGTTGCTAACTTTTGCAGAGCACAAAGCAAAAGAACTAGATATAAAAGTCCTACTAGCTTTCATATTCAGTCATAATTTACCCAGTATTTATTTGTTCCAAAAGTTTGCTTATGAGCAATGGGGCTTGTTGCCAAACGTAGCAATCATGGACGGAAATACTTACAGCCTTTCTATATTAGGTAAGCGATTAGATTAAAAAGTACACATTTATGTTAAATCTATATTTTTAAGCTACGCTTTTACATATAGTTTATTCATAAGAAGGATCGAGTGTGCGTAAAATTTTAATTGTCGATAGTAGCAGTGTTATAGCAATGCGGTTAAAGGTTTTACTAGAGCTGATCCAGTGCGACGTTGATCTTGTGCATTACTCAATGCTAAGCGAAGACATTGTTTATGATTATTATGATTTAACGGTTATCGCTCACGGGGTTCCGCTTAATGTAGTTAATTCGTTTCTTCATAAAGTAACTAATAAAAACTATTTACTTTTGGCGCCAAAGGCTGAAAACGGTGATCAATTAAATGCATTTAGCGAGTTAAATCAGCTCATTCCCAATGCTGTCGTTATTTACCCTTTCTTTGCGAATAAAGAGATTAGTTCATTACTTGAAAGTATATTAGATCTCGGCCCTGATTATATTCTACAGCTGCCGGTAGTGTTGCTAGTTGATCACCTACCTGAACGGCTTGAAAAAGTGAAAAGTAGCCTTATTGGGGCACATATACAAACAATATCAGCCAATACCTACAAAGAAGCAATCGCATCAGCACAAAAGCATAAATTTGACCTTTTGCTAAGCGACTTTAGCCTACCAGATGGCTCTGGCCTCGAAATATTTGCGAAAATGAAGCAAATTCAGCCGCAATGCCGTTGTTTACTATTTACCTCGAAGCCTAATCAAGTATCGATGATTGAAGCAATACGCCAAGGGGTTGAAGATGTTTTAGTTAAGCCCATTGATGAGAATGCGTTATTGCAGTCAGTTCATAAACTCTGGCAAACAGAGTTATTAAAGCGGCACAATACTGAGCTGGTTGAGCGGCTTCAAGACACGGTTGATGCATTAATCGAAAAAGACAGCCTACTGAGGGTCATTTATAAGCACACACCTGATGCGATCATGCTCTTCGAACGTGATGGCAAGATTATAGAGGCCAATGATGCATGCTGCTCGTTATTTAGCATAGCGAGTAACGATTTTCAGGGGCTCAATGTGTTTAATTTATTGGATAAGCCTTCTGCTGACGAAATTAGCAAAAAGGTTTCTACGCTTAATGTTAACCGCCAATTTAGTTGCGATTTGTATTTGCCCAGAGAGGAGGGAATTGGCATTCCATTAGTTGGCTCATTTAACGAAATTGATCACCATGGTGAAATTGCATTAGCTGTTATTTTTAAAAACGTAACGCACCTAAAACAAAAAGAAGATTTGTTACTCGAAGCCAAAGATATGCTTGAGGAAGAGGTTAGGGCGCGAACATCACAGTTGGAGCACGCTAAAAACTTGGCAGAAGCGGCAAACCACAGTAAGTCAGAGTTTTTAGCAAACATGTCTCATGAGCTGCGAACACCTATGCACTCAATACTCAGTTTTGCACGCTTTGGCTTGGATAAGCTTAAAAAAGGCGAGCTAGCGGTCGATAAATTACTTAAGTATTTTACTCGAATTGAGTCCAGTGGGGAGCGCTTACTTTCATTATTAAATAACCTACTTGATTTATCTAAGTTAGATGTAGGTAAATTTCCATTTAATCCTAAAGAACATGAACTCAGCTATATTATTAAAACAGCGATTGATGATGTGTCAGGTACAGCAATGGAAAAGGGTATCGACATCAGATACGAGCCCCCTGTAACGCAAGTTTCGGCGCAATGTGATGAAGAGCAAATAAACCAACTACTGCGAAACATATTAGGCAATGCATTAAAGTTTAGTAATTCGCACAGTGTTATCACTATAACGCTTAATCTTGTGCAGGATATGGCCGTGATAGAAGTGATAGACAGTGGTGTAGGAATACCTGAAGAAGAGTTAGAACATGTTTTTTCTAAATTTGTACAAAGCAGTAAAACCGATAATGGGTCGGGTGGTACCGGGCTTGGGCTTGCACTGTGCCGAGAGTTTATTTCCCTTCATAAAGGGACTATCTCGGCACATAACAATGAGTTAGGGGGCACGACAATTCGCATTATGTTGCCTTTAAAAATTGTGAATATAGATTAAACAATAAACAAATATAATAGTCTTGTTGTAAGAATGAGTATAGGTACTAAACTATTAACATGTAATGAAAATGGATGATAAATTATTATGTCTGTAACGAGAGTCTTAGCTGTAGATGATGAGCCTTATAATCTTGAAATTATTGAAGAGATATTAGAAGACTTACAGTTTGAATTAAAATTAGCAAGCAGTGGACCTGAGTGTTTAGCTGTTGTGGAAGATTTTGCACCGCAGGTTATCTTACTGGATGTAAGCATGCCTAAAATGAATGGTTATGAGGTTTGTAAAGCCTTAAAAGATAACCCTAATACAGCTCATATTATAGTTATGTTTGTTTCAGCCAGAGGTACTGTTGAAGAGCGTATGGAAGGGTACTCTGTAGGGGCTGAAGATTACATTGTTAAGCCATTTGGGCAGAATGAGCTCAAAGCAAAGCTTAAGCACTTAAACCAAGTGATTTTGGAAAAGGAAAACTTAGAACAACAGGTTGAAGATGCAACGTCTACCGCTTTTAATGCGATGGCCAATAGCAGTGAAATGGGGCAAATCGTTAATTATATAGAGAGTATTGCGTTAATTGATAATGTGCCAGAGCTTGGGCGTGCATTGGTAAGTTGCCTCAAGAGTTTTGATTTACAAAGTAATCTAGAGTTTAGATTTGATGATGCGCCGCCAGAGCACTTTGCATCATATGGTAATTGTTCTCCGATTGTGATTGAGCTATTTGATATGCTTAAAAATAAAGGGCGGTTGCATGAGTTTTCTCACCGCATTTTAGTTAATTACGAATTGATCAGTATGCTCATTTTAAATATGCCGGATCATGATCCTGACAAACATGGCCGTATTCGTGACCATGTTTGCTTTTTAGTCAGTGTGACTGAACAGCAATTCCGCGCAATATTAACTCGGCAGAAATTAGAGTCTCAACAAGCTAAATTTAATGATGTTGCTGAAATGCTTCATAGAAAATTTCATGATCTGATCGATTTACTTAATACTAACCGTGTAAGCAATGAAGCTGTTTTTAAACAGTTGCAAGAGGAGTTAGAAGAGCGTATTCCAAGCATGGGGTTAGATGAGGATCAAGAGGTCTTTATTTATCAAAAAGTAGATCAGACAATTCAGAACTCAGTTGCTCGAGCAGAAGCAGTACAGGATGTTAAAAAAGCATTCAACGAGATTGAACAAGATCTTGCATTATTGACCAGTAAGGATTAAATGTTTTACGCGTCTCGCGGAAGCCCTTTTTCAACAATGCGAATTAAACGAGCTGTTTTGCGAAGTTGTTTTTGTTTTTTTAACTGTTGTGCCAGTGCCCAGTCGATATGCTCTTGAACTAACTCAGTTGCATCTTGGCGGGCGTCATTAAGCGCATCAATGATACGCTGATCAAAGTTTGCATTGCCTAACCCTACAGCTAGATTTCGTTGCCAACGTTGATGGCCTATACGACGTATTGGACTTCCTTCTGTGTTATTTAAGAACGTTGTTTCATCCCATGCAAATAGCTCAAGTAACTCTTTGTCTTTTAGTTGTTTTCGTGGGTGGAAGTCAGCTTCATCGGTAATCTGGCCGTAGCGGTTCCATGGGCACACTAATTGGCAGTCATCACAGCCATAAACACGATTACCCAATAACGCACGGTATTGTTCAGGGATTGGTCCTTGCAATTCAATGGTTAGATATGAAATACATTTACGTGCGTCAACTAAATAGGGTTCAACAATGGCTCCTGTTGGGCAAAGGGTTATACATGCAACACATTTACCACAGCCTTCAAAGTCATTAGGCTTGTCAATTGGCAATGGAATATCAACAAACAGCTCACCTAAGAAAAACCATGAGCCAGCCTCTTTATTGATGAGTAAGCTGTGTTTTCCTTGCCAACCAAGCCCCGCTTTTTCAGCTAATTGGCGCTCCAACACAGGTGCAGAGTCTACAAAGGGGCGAAAGCCTAATTGGTCAACGTGGAGTTCTATTTTTTGGCCTAGCTTTTTAAGCCTATTACGCATCAATTTATGGTAATCACGACCTAGCGCATAACGACTAATATAGGCTTTATTGTTTTCTTTTAGGTTTTTAGCAAAGCGGGCGTCGGGGGGAAGGTAGTTCATTTTGACCGAAATAACCCGTTGCGTGCCGGGAACAAGCTCTGCAGGGCGAGCGCGTTTCGTACCATGCGCTGCCATATATTCCATATCGCCGTGATAACCTAAATCAAGCCAACGCTGAAGTTGCGCTTCATGCTTAGTTAAATCAATATCGGTAATGCCTACTTCGCTAAAGCCAAGCTCTTCACCCCATCGTTTAATATCTAAGGCAAGTTGTTTGTAATCAGAAATTTGGCTAGTCACACGGGCACATCACTGTTTTTAATGGCTGCGTAACTTAACACAATGACTTGTAAATATCACCAGATCCTACACAAAACGCTTGAGTTGATGCTGGGTCTGTTCACTGAGTTGTTGTGACTGCTGACAGTCTGCCAGAGCAATGTCGATTTGCGCTTTAGCTTGCGATCCTAATTCAACTATTTGTTCAACTGACTGATGTGTCTGGTTTTGTGTTTCTTCGAGCAAGTGTACAGCACTCACAATTTGTTGAAGTTGTTGCTGATTTTGTTCAAATTCAACCAGTCGTTGAGTAAAGCCGTGGGATGTTTTACTTATTGTATCTTCTGCGTGATTAGAGTAACCCATCAGTTGTTCAGACTCTTTATTTGTTTGCCCAACTAATGAATCCATTTGGTTAATAAAGTCACTGATTTGACGTGTGGCATCACTTACTTTGACTGATAATGTTCTTACTTCATCTGCGACTACAGCAAATCCTCGGCCGGCTTCACCTGCACGCGCAGCTTCAATTGCAGCGTTCAGAGCTAGTAGATTGGTTTGATCTGAAAACTCTTCAACCATTTTTAAAATACTACGAATATTTTCACTATTTTGTTTTAGGCCGGCTATAGTTTCTGAAAACTTACCAAGTACCTGACCAATGGCTTTTACTTGGGTAACAAGCTCTGTTAATTCGTTTGCTGAGTGATTAACAAAGCCTAGGTGCTCTGAGTTGATTTCGTGCACACTGTCAGTGTTACCGACGATTGCTTGCAAGCTATCAGTGATTTGGTTACTCGCTGATGTAATGGTTTGGCTAAAATCAATTTGCTGTTCACTTAAAGAGGCTGTTTGCTGCATCGAGTGGGTGACGTCGCTATTGCTTTGTGCGCTAGCTTGGGCACTTTGGTAAGTCGTCGCAAGTAGTTCACTCAAGTGGGTTGTAAACACATTATATTGTTCACTAATTTCGCGAAATTCATCGTAAGTAAACTGTGGTAACTTAGCTGCTAGATTCGCATCTTGATGATTAATTTGCGTTAATGTGTCACGCATAGCTTTGACGGGGCGTACGATTAAAAAACGCATATAGAAAACAGTAAAGATAAAGCCGATAATAATGACTGCCGCTAGCAGCCAAAATAACCCCGTATCAGAGGATTGAGCTGTTAGGCTTTGGTATAACCATATAAGTGTAATAGCTTGAAAAGCAAATACAAAACTAAGGTTACCAATGATCTTTCGGGTTAATGTAAAAAAAAAGCTTTGTTCTATAAAGTTATAAATACGCATATACCCACTCATTAACGTTCCACTTGGCTGTTGCATAGTGTTTTACTCAGTATCGTTCAATTATATTTTAATTCAAGCATATACCCAAGCCACCTCAAGATGCGAGCGTCGTTGCAGTTAAAAGCGATTTAGGCTTGTAACAATTATAGTGAGTTTAAAATCATTTTGGTATTGCATGGGTAATTAGTAAAAATGCCATCGACACCATATCTAAGCATTTGCTCTATGTCTTCTTGTTTGTCTACCGTGTAAGCATAAACTTGTAAATCGCGTTTTTTAGCATCAGCAACAAACTCATGGTTAATAAAATTTTTATCAATATGAATACTGTAAGCATGAAGTCGTTGAGCAAATTCTGCATAGTTAATGGGAATTGAAGCCGTTAAAGCTCCAATCTTCACCCATGGTAACTGTTGTTTAAGCCACATGAGTTGATGGTGATCAAAAGAAGACACTAAAAGGTTATCGCGAGAAAGTTTATTCGCTGCCACACTGGCTTCAATCAAGGTAACAAATTTATCAAGAGAGAAGGTATGTTTGAGCTCTAGGTTGATCAGTGTACTGTTGTTTACCCAATCAAGTAATTGAGACAATGTTGGTACGTATTCACCATTACCTGCGTCAAACTGTTGAATCTGTTCACGCGTTAAGTTATTTACCTTGCCACGACCGCTGGTGGTTCGGTCGAGCCAGGTATCATGAATTATCATGTAATCATCTAAGCAGCTTTGAACGTCTACTTCAATCCCATCAACGAGTATGTCAACAGCCGCTTTTATTGCACTTTGTGTATTCTCAGGGTATGAACCGCTTGCACCGCGGTGAGCGAATATTTTCATCATCTGTGTTTCCGTGTCACTGACCAGGTTTCGTAAAACGCTGCGCTGATCACTAAAGTTCCACCGACTAAAGTCAGTAATGAAGGTTGTTCATGTAATAATAAAAAGGCTAAAAATGTACCATATAATGGTTGTAAACAAGATATAAGCCCTGCCGTTGCCGCCGATAAATACTGTAAACTTGCCGCAAACAAGGAGTGCGGTGTGGCTGTAAATATTACACCTGCAACGATTAACAGCCCTAAATCGTAATGCGACACTTGCATCACAGGTACTTCAATAAAAGCACATAACAATAGGCTTGCCACTACCGTTTGATAAAACATGGTTTGTGGTCCGCCGTATTGACTAAAATAACGCTTATGAATGATGTTTCGAAAAGCGAAAAAAAACGCCGATATTACGCCAGTTAATACACCGAGGGTAACATCGTTGCCAACATCAGCACTGGGGATCAGTAAATATATCCCTAGCAAAACCACTGTTGCGCTTATTAAGTCTGATAGTTTCGGTTTATTGCCATGAAAAAAAGGCTCTATAAACACGGTGATTACAGGGTAAGTAAAAAATGCAATCATACCCACAGCGATCCCCGCCATTTGCATGCCAGCAAAATAAGTAACCCAATGTATACCGACTGTGACACCTAAAAATAGCGCAATGAGGTAATCTTTTCTTGTGTGAAGCTTTATGTTTTTCTTTTGGATAAGGAGCAACAGTAAGAGGGTAAGGGCTGCAATTGCAGCGCGATAAACGGTGATATCTAACGCATTTAAGTTAATCAATTTAGCAAACAGTGCTGTACCGCCGAATAACAAGACAGCAATGTGCAAGTAGAGTAAGCTTTGTTGTTGTGGCTGCATTCAACCCCTTATTTTTCTTTATTATCCAGAGTTCAAGTTTATTAATACTTATTCAAGCGTGTCGCTAAATACTGCCATTGCAGCATGCTTATATGACATTTGTCAGCTCAACTAGTGACAATTTACACTACTCGAGGTGTAGATTAAAAGCGATAGTTTATCTATCAAATAACCGTATTAATATGAGTAATGTATGAATGATGCCATTTTATTTAGTTTGCAGATTGCACAGCATTATGAAATTTTTTGGATGCATATCACACAGGGTATTGCGATGATATCACTTGCTTTTTGGATGTAGCGTAGGTTTTTATGAGTTTGAATAAATTGTTAGATAAATATATTAAAACTAAATCTTTTTGGAACTGGGGACCTTTGCTCTTTACTGGTTTTTATTTGCTACCCACAATTTTTAATTTTTCACAATTAAGTACGCTAAATATCACTGTGACCTTACTTTTCTATATCGCTTTTATAGTGCTGTATATTTTTGCTGTGAATAAGAAACTGGGTAATGTAACCCCACTATTTTCTGGCATGGTTTTAGTCTGTGTTTCTGCCAGCTTTTTTACACCAGGGACGTCTACTTTATTTGGTTTTACAGCTTATATCGCTGGCTTTAGTTTTACTAAATTTGCTAAGTGGATTGCGATTGGCTGTGTTTTTTTATGCGTTTTGTTAAGTGCTTATTTAGCCGATGTAAACAACCCAGAATACTTCTTAGCCGGTTCACTCATTTTAAGTATTGCGCTGTTTAGTTTTGGTGCTGCAGCGCGTAAAGAGCATATTCATAAAATGCGTGAACACGAAAGTGCACAGCAATTAGAACAATTAGCAGCGATTGCTGAGCGAGAGCGTATAGCCCGTGATTTGCATGATATATTAGGTCATTCGTTATCGTCTATTGCGCTAAAATCAGAGCTGGCAAGTAAACTTAATCATGCAGAGCGTTACGCGCAAGCAAATACTGAAATTGACCAGGTTGCAGAGTTGGCTAGGCAGTTACTCAGCGATGTTAGAAATGCGGTAAGCGATTTGAAGCAGCTGAACATTCATAGCCAGCTTAATGCGCTTCATCAACGTTTACTTGAGCATGGTTTTGACGTCATATTCAAAGTGGATGTCGATAAGCTACCCGCCTCTGTTGAGGGCGTTGCTAATTTAATTATTAAAGAAGCGGTCACAAATTTAATGCGCCATTGCGTTAGTAAACAATGTGAAATTGATGTAGAGCAAACTTCTGAGCAGCTTAATATTTTAATAACTAATCCAGATGCGTGCGACAAAATAGCCATGGGTAATGGCTTAAATGGCATTAAGGAGCGAGCTGAGCAGCTAGGTGGTTCTGCGCATATTCAAATAGGGCAAAGTTTTAAGTTAAATGTGAGTTTGCCTTTATACCCAAACCACCTCAAGATGTAGAATTCAGCGTTTCACAGGGGCTTAATATCAAGGCGTTACTTTGCAAGAATGGGCATCCCTTTTAAGAAGTAACAACGATGAGAGTAAGTTCATGTGAAACGCCCAGCGGGTTGGTTTAAAAGCGATTTATACTGCGTTATTGATTTTAACAATAGAACCACTATTGTTTGCAATCAATGCCTTGCCTAAATCACTTTTAATTCCAACTGAAACTCGCATCTTGAGGTGGTTTGGGTATATTCAACCAATAGAGGGCTGATATGATCAAGGTTTATTTAGTCGAAGACCAAGGCTTAGTCCGCGGTGCAGTGGCTGCTTTGTTAAGTTTGGATATAAGTATAGAGGTAATAGGGCAAGCAACAAATGGCCAAACAGCGTTGCAAGAAATAGCCGATTTAAAGCCTGATATTGTATTAACGGATATTGAAATGCCCATCATGACTGGTATTGAGCTCGCCCAAAAATTACATGCAGACTTTCCTGATATTAAAGTAGTGATCATGACTACATTTTCACGTTCAGGGTATATTCGACGTTCAATGGCGGCTGGAGTAAAAGGATTTGTCCTTAAAGAGGCACCCAGTGACAGTTTAATCGCAACGCTAAAAAAAGTGATGGCAGGGCAAAAAGTGATTGATTCTGAGCTTGCCTTAAACGCGCTTGAAGATAACGATCCACTTTCAGATAAAGAACGAAAAGCATTGCAGTTAGCCAGTGAAGGGTTGAAAACAGCAGAGATAGCCGCAAAGTTATTCTTAAGCGAGGGCACTGTGCGTAACTATTTATCAGACGCCATAGCCAAATTAAATGCCAGTAACCGAGTCGATGCGGCACGAATAGCCAAGCAAAAAGGCTGGTTGTAGCCTTTTTTAGCTATTTTAATGTAACTAACACAGGCTTTCTTAAAAGTTTCATAGCTTTTGCCTGTCTCATTGTTCGGTTATGGGTTAAAATAACAACATAACCAATTAACAAGATAGTGAATGTCAAACCAAGATCCTAATCTCAGTCGAGAACAAGAAAAGTACGAAAACCCTGTCCCAAGCCGTGAGTTTATACTTACTCATATAAAAGACCGTGCAAAACCTGCCAATTTTCAACAGCTATGTGAAGAACTAGCTGTAAACGATGATGAGCGCCAGATTGCGTTTAAGCGTCGATTACGTGCAATGGAGCGCGATGGTCAGCTATATTTTAATAAGTTTAAATGCTATGCCTTAATTGACGAAGCAGGCCTGACCAAAGGTAAAGTCATAGGCCATAGAGACGGGTTTGGCTTTTTAGAAGTCGAAGGCGAAGGTAAAGATTGGTTTATCGCCAAGCACCAAATGAACATGGTTTTGCATGGTGATATTGTACTAGCTAAAGGCACTAAACGTGGCTCTGGCGGTAAGTGTGATGCGCGCATTATTAAAGTGCTGACCAATGAAAGAGCGCCAATTGTTGGTCGCTATTTTGTTGAACACGGTATTGCAGTCGTTGTGGCCGAAGATCCCCGTATTACGCAAGATATTATTATTTTACCTGGTACAGAAAAAGGCGCACGCCATAACCAAATGGTGCAAGTGCAAATAACCCAAAACCCAAGCCGTAATATGAATGCGGTAGGCAAGGTTGTTGATGTGCTTGGTGAGCACTTAGCGCCGGGTATGGAAATTGAAGTGGCACTTCGTAATCATGATATTCCACATGTTTGGCCTGAAGCGGTTGAAAAACAAGTTGCTCATTTAGGTGAATTTGTAGAAGAAGCCGATAAGCAAAACCGAGTAGATTTACGTGATTTACCATTAGTAACGATTGACGGTGAAGATGCCCGCGATTTTGATGATGCAGTATATTGTGAGCGCAAAAAGTCGGGTGGTTGGCGTTTGTGGGTCGCTATTGCTGACGTATCGCATTATGTTGGTATGAACACCCCGCTTAACAAAGAAGCCATTGAACGTGGTAACTCAGTGTACTTCCCTGAGCAGGTTATTCCTATGCTGCCAAAAGTGCTTTCTAATGGGTTATGTTCACTAAACCCTGAAGTTGACCGTTTATGCATGGTTGCTGAGATGATGGTATCAGAGGCGGGCAAGCTATCTGGTTATCGTTTTTACGAAGCCGTAATGAACTCGCATGCGCGTTTAACTTACACCAAAACCAATGCCATTTTGCAAGGTGATGAAAAGCTACGCGAAGAATATGCAGCCGTAGTGCCGCATTTAACTGATTTACAGCAAATGTACATGGCACTTAAATCGGCGCGCCAACAGCGTGGTGCGATAGAATTTGAAACATTAGAAACCCGCTTTGTATTTAACGCCCAACGTAAAATTGAATCAATCGTGCCAGTGGTACGTAACGATGCACATAAGTTAATTGAAGAATGTATGATTTTAGCCAACGTATCTGCGGCTAAAATGCTTGAAAAACATGAAGCCAGCGCCCTTTATCGAGTGCATGATGAGCCCGATGGCGAAAAGCTCGGTAACTTTAGGCAGTTCTTGTCAGAGCTTGGTATTGAATCAACGCTTAGTGATGAACCAACGCCAAAAGAAATCACCCATGTACTCGCTAAGTTAGGGGATCGCCCTGAGGCAGAGCTTATTCAAACCATGTTGCTACGCTCGATGAAGCAGGCTGTTTATCAAGCTGATAATATCGGCCACTTTGGTTTAGCATTGGGTGAATATGCACACTTTACTTCACCAATTCGCCGTTACCCTGATTTAGTGGTGCACCGTGCGATTAAAGGTATTTTAAAAGCGCAGGGCATGCAAACTTCCGGTGACTATGTATATAGTGATGACGAAGTTGATCAATTAGGCGAACAATGTTCGACCACTGAGCGCCGTGCAGACGATGCCACACGTGAAGTCGCTGATTGGCTAAAATGCGAATACATGCAAGATCATGTGGGTGATGAGTTTGAAGGCGTAATTTCATCGGTAACCAACTTTGGTTTGTTTATCCGTTTAGACGATTTACAAATTGATGGTTTAATCCATGTCACCAACTTAGGCAGTGAGTATTTCCAACATGATGCTGCTAAGCATTGCTTGATTGGTGAGCAAACCCATAAGGTTTATCGTTTAGGCGATAAAGTAACTGTGCAGGTTGCATCTGTGAGTTTGGATGAGCGCCGTATTAACTTAACTTTAAGTGGTGATGTGGCACAAGACCGTTATTCGCGTCGCCGTGGCGCTAAAGGTAGCCACGCACCAGCGAGTGTTCGTTCGCAGTTAAAAGCGGGAAAAATTCCTGGTAAAAAAGGCGATGAAAAAGAATCGCGTCAAGGTAAGTCATCAACCAGCACCAAGGGTAAAGCAGATTCACAGCCTTCTAAAAAAGGTAAAAAGAAACCTGCAAGCCGCAGCAAAGCAAAAACGACGACTGATGGCGTAACCAAAAAGAAAACTAAGAAAAAGGCTGTTAAAAAGCCGAAAAGACCCGGCAAAAATGCCCGTAAACGTACCAGCCCAGGAGCAAGTAATACGTGAGTAATGAATTAATTTTTGGCTTTCACTCTGTTGAAGCAATTTTAACAAAAGAGCCTGAGCGGTTTTTAGAAATTTATGCCCTTAAGGGACGTGATGACAAGCGCTTAACTCCGATAATTAATGAAGCACGTAAATTTGGTATTTCAGTACAGTTTATGCAGCGTAAAGCGCTTGATAACAAAGCAAAAGATGAGCAGCACCAAGGTATTATCGCCAATGTAAAAGCGGCGCCGACATACAATGAAAAAGATCTTGATGTGATCATTGCCCGTGAAGACACCCCGTTTTTATTGGTGCTTGATGGCATTACGGATCCGCATAACTTAGGTGCTTGCCTACGTAGTGCAGATGCTGCAGGTGTTCACGCGATTATCGTTCCAAAAGATAAGTCAGCAAAACTCAATGGTACAGCACGAAAAGTAGCGTGTGGCGCTGCCGAAACCGTTCCGCTTATTCAAGTGACTAACCTTGCTCGTACTTTGCGCGAAATAAAAGATGCTGGCGTGTGGGTTGTGGGTACGGCAGGCGAAACTGACACTCATGTGTTTGATGCAAACTTAACAGGCCCAATGGCGATTGTAATGGGCGCTGAAGGCGAAGGCATGCGCCGTTTAACCCGCGAACACTGCGATGTACTGGTTAAAATACCAATGGCAGGCAGTGTTTCAAGTCTTAATGTATCTGTTGCCACGGGCATTTGTTTGTTTGAAGTACTGCGCCAGAGAAATGCGACACAAGCTTAAAAAGCTATAAGCTTGTAGCCGTCAGCCGTCAGTTTAA
>NZ_PYHV01000006.1:0-66545 GCF_004766475.1 Pseudoalteromonas sp. KS88 | reverse complement strand
GCTGATAGCTGATAGCTGATTTATTAACTCCCCCACTTAAAGCTAAAAAACCTGCTTGCTTAATTTTCCAACTAAGCGTAAAATGCGCGCTCATTTCGGCCTATTTAATATTAATTCCTTGCCTTAAACCGACTGGCTGAAACGGTAGAAGGCTCTATTAACCGTAAGGAATATCCATGCGTCATTACGAAATCGTATTCATGGTTCACCCTGATCAGAGTGAGCAAGTTGCTGGTATGATCGAACGTTATACTGGTTCTATCACTGAAGCTGGTGGTACTATCCACCGTCTTGAAGACTGGGGCCGTCGTCAACTGGCTTACCCAATCAACAAGCTTCACAAAGCTCATTATGTTCTTATGAACGTTGAAGCACCTACTGAAGTAATCAGCGAGCTAGAAACTACTTTCCGCTACAACGATGCAGTGCTTCGTAACTTAGTTATGCGTACTAAAAACGCTGTAACTGAAGCGTCTCCTCTTGTAAGAGAAGAGAAGAAAGAAGCACCAGCTGCTTAATTGTTTTGAGTCCAAGCATGGCGCTTGTTCAGTTGAGTTATTAAGATGAGCCAAAAGCTTAACCCTTACATGAATCAACTAACACTATCTGGAGTTGTTTGTAAAACACCCAAATATAGCCAAAGCCCTGCTGGTATACCGCATTGTATTTTTGTTATTGAACATAAATCGATGCAAATTGAAGCAGACCTTAACCGTAATAGTTATGTGAAACTTCAAGTGGTTGCTAGTGGTAAGCAAATGCAACAACAGACTCAACATTTGCACGTTGGGCAGGCATTGCAAGTGAGTGGTTTTTTAAATCGCCACGAAGGTCGTAACGGCCTTAGCCAATTGGTTTTGCATGCTCAGCATATAGAAAGAATTAATTGAGGAATTTATCTCATGGCACGTTATTTCAGACGTCGTAAGTTCTGCCGCTTTAAAGCGGAAGGCGTACAACAAATCGATTACAAAGATCTAGCTACTCTTAGAAACTATGTTACAGAAAGTGGCAAAATCGTACCTAGCCGTATTACAGGTACTAGCGCTAAATACCAGCGCCAGCTAGCAACTGCTATCAAGCGCGCTCGCTACTTAGCCCTTCTTCCATACACTGACTTACATAAGTAAGCAGCGGATTAACAGTTTTTAAAAGGTGTAGAAACATGCAAGTTATTCTACTAGATAAGATCGCTAACCTAGGTAGCCTAGGTGAACAGGTTGTAGTTAAATCTGGTTTCGCACGTAACTTCCTTTTCCCGCAAGGTAAGGCAGTTCCTGCGACTAAAGCTAACATTGAAACTTTTGACGCACGTCGCGCAGAACTTGAAGCGAAAATCGCTGAACAGTTAGTTGCTGCACAAGCACGCGCTGACAAACTAGAAGCATTAGCTGAAGTTACATTAGTATCTAAAGCTGGTGACGAAGGTAAGTTATTCGGTTCAATCGGTACTCGTGACATCGCTGACGCTATCTCAGCTGTTGGTGTTGAAGTTGCTAAATCAGAAGTTCGTTTACCTCTAGGTACTATCCGTGAGACTGGCGAATTTGACGTTGCAATCGCAGTACACTCAGACGTAACGGCTACTATTAAAGTAATCGTAATCGCTGAAGCTTAATTTTTAATTAAGCCAAAAAAGCCGTGCTCATTGAGCGCGGCTTTTTGTTACCTAATAGAATGAACTCACTACTTATATTGTTCGTATATATAAGTTGTTGTTAATTATAATGTATTAGAGTAAGAAATGTTTTCGGTGTAGCTTTTCTTCACCGAGCCAAGTCGAAGAAAAATCAGAAAGTGGTAGATATACTTTTATTTGTTGTCTTCATTTAGATTACAGTTTGTTGACAGTGACAGCGTTGTCACTGTATATTGTTTGTGCACTGGGCATGGTGTGAAGGAAGTAATTGATGAACAATAAAATGAAAAAAAGTGTATTACAACATGGGTTTACACTCACCGAGTTATTAATAGTTGTTGCAATAATAGGTATTCTTTATAGCGTAGCTTTACCTTCATATACGGAACATATGGAGCGCAGTCGCCGCGCTGATATTCAGCAGGTAATGTTACAATATGGTGCAAGCCTAGAGCGAATATATTCACGTAACGGTGGTTACCCAAATGCATTTAATGCTGCCGTAAATACTGAATTCTATACTTTTTCATATACGCCATCAGATAGAGTCCCCGGTGCAGCTGCTGCCGATGATTTTCGTAGTCGAAAGTACACTTTAAAAGCGACTCCTAAAGCAGGCTCAGCTCAAGCGAATGACCGTTGTGGTGCCTTAACGTTAACTCATGATGGTTCACAGCTACCAAATTCTAATAGTTGTTGGGGTTAGCCAAATGAACAAAGCCTCAGGTTTTACTCTTGTTGAGTTAATGGTGGTGGTTGGTATCATCGCGATTATGGCTGTGCTTGCATTTCCCTCATTTAGCCAGCAAATAATGCAAGATCGTGTTGTAACAACCGCCAATCAGTTGAACAGTGTATACAAGTTTGCGCGCAGCGAAGCGGTAAAGCGCGATAGTAATGTTAAGCTTGTTGTGAGCGGAGATAAATGGCAAGTAAAGGCACCCGTTGATGGAGTCGAAACCTTGTTGCGTGAGTTTGCTATTCAACATCAAGGTATTAATGTTTCATTAGTAGATAAAACGATTATGTCTACAGGTGAGGTTTCGTTAGCAAGTACCATTTTGGTTAAAGATGATAACGAAAAAACGACAGACTATTATCTTTGTGTTTTAAAAAGTGGTCAAAATTGGTTAGCTGAAAAATCCACTGGGTGCGCGTAATGAAATCGCAAAATGGTTTTTCATTACTTGAGGTAATGATATCGGTTGTGATTGCGGGTATTGCTTTATTAGGCCTTGCCTCTGCACAGCTAAAATCTTTACAGTACGCGACCAATAGTTTTAATTACACTGTTTCTTTAATTCAAGCGCAAAATACCATAGAGCGACTATGGCCTCATATTTGTGAATTACAAACAACGAACCCTGATCTATTTACGGATGTGGATTTTCGCGCTGCTCTTGAACCACAAATAGCCGACTACACGTTAACCTTACCAGCTGCTTTTAATGATGAAATGCAGGTTATTGTTAGCTGGAATGACGAACGTATTAAGCAAAACGATCCACTGGGTCTGGAAAATCAAATCACACTCAATGCCAGTTATCCTGATTTATCTGCAGGGTGTAGTTAATGTTTTATTGCGGAGAAAAACAACGCGGTTATACATTGGTCGAGTTGATGGTAGCACTTGCAGCAGGGGCGTTTTTGCTCGGTGGTGTAAGTTTGGCATACTCTGCCATAAAAGGGACTGTGTTGGTTGGCAAGGAATTAGAAAACGCGCAAGAAGTTATACGCTATACCAGCAAGGTATTTACTCGCAGTATTAAGCAAACACCGGTTACACCTATAGTTAGTGCTGATGGTTCATCAATTACAATAACCCAGCCCGCAGGAGTTGTGACTTGCACAGGAAGTGTGGCAGCGGCGGATGTAAATGAAGTCTATAGCTTAGACGGTAATAACCTCACGTGTGCGCTCGGTGCATTGACCCCTGAGCGGTTATTAACCGGTTTAGCATCGCTAAATTTTAGTATCAACAATGAGCTAGTCACAATTAACGTTAAACCAGAGCAGTTACCAGCTCAATTTGGGGATTCCGTTGCTATAGAGCTAGCTGCATCTAACGTTATTCTTGAAAAAGTATACAGTGGTGAATAATGAGTAAGAAACAGCATGGCTTTACATTAATAACGGTGCTTATTTTAACAAGTATGGCCAGCATTGTTGTACTTAATTCATTACGTGAAAACCTTGTGCAAGAACGTTTGACGGGTAACTTTCAAAAGAAGATTAATAGCCGCCTGTTAGCTGAAAAAGGGGTATTCGAAGAAGCGAAGTTATTAAAACAGGCACTGAACGATAATCAGGCGCTTGATGTAGATGGTTTAATTGCTGCAGCAGGAAATGCGACAGGGAGTGGTTTAATTGGCGATGATGCTATTTATAATGCGACATTAAGTAAAAATGCAGCAGGAGAAATTGAAATAGCTAGTCAGGGCCGGCGCTATAGCGGCGACGCGGTCAGTAACCTCGTTGCACGTTATAAAATGATTCCTGGTGCGCCTAAGTCTCCCTTTGAGCAAGCCATTGTTGGCTGTGAAGGGGTTCTTGTTAATGGTAGCGGTCGTATTGACAGCTACGATTCAGCGGACGGGCCATATAAAGAAGAAGATGCGGGTACAGATGCACGGGTAGGGACTATTCATCATGATTCAGATGTTTCGTTAAGTGGTGGCTCGCCTATTTGGGGCGATGTGATAGTAACGGGTAATGTAACTTTAAGTGGTAGTTCACCTGTAATGGGAAATATACATGCCAACGGAAGTGTTACTATTAATGGCGGTACTGGCACCGGTGTGCCTGAAGGCTATCCAGCTGACACCCGCGTAGCAGGAGATATTTTATCAATGCAAAGCATTGATTTCACTGGCGGACGTGTTTTGGGGGTGTTAAGGGCTATAAAAGATTTAACAATCCGTAATAATGATGACGGTATTGTTGAGAATAGAGAAGCAAATGGCCTTGATATTATGTATGGCGGTAAAGGTAGCTTCCCCAGTGATTTAGGTGCGCACCAGTATCAAGATGGTAAACCATATTCACATGAAGTATTTAAAAAAGTGCCAGATATACAACCTGTCCCTTCGGTTGACCCAAATAACCCAGACCCAAATCATGACTACACAGATCCACGTACTAACTGTGATCCGATTTTGGTTGTTCGTAACAATGAAAATTTAGCAGGCAGCAGTACACTTACGGATTTAAATGTTATCGAATTTTCAGCATTTAACTTGACCGCAAATCAAGGGACATTTACCAAGTGGCCGAGTTGGAAAAAACCGATGGGGCAAAACATTACGCCTGTTTCAAGAACCGTATTTGAGCAACCTAATCAACAAGTTTATGTCTTGGATAGCCTGACCGTTTCTGGCGGAAAACTGACTGTGCAAAGTGGTGATGTCACTTTATATATTAAAAACGACTTTAGGTATAATAATCATCCTAGTAATGGGTTTGAGATTGCCTCGGGTGCCACATTAACAATATATATTGAAGGGCGCGTTATTATTGATGATGAAATTACAGCGCATGAGCCTATTTCGTCAGTTGGGCGTGCTGTATTTAGTATTTTTTCAAGTTACGAAACCCCAGACATGGATCCGCTGGTGTGTCATGGTGTGCCTTCAACAGGCAATAAAGTTGGCGTAGAGCTTTTGTCAAATGCATCTATGTATGCAGCGATTTATGCACCTAGAGCTCATATTCAAGTTAATTCAGATTCTGGTAATGACTTTAATGGCTCCCTGAGAGGCAAAACGGTCTCAACATGCGGTAATGGTGGGATCCATTATGACAAACGTTTAAAAGATATTAGTGCTGGCGGTGGCGGTGCTACCGTACCTAAATTACAGTTTCTAGGTTGGTCATACAAAGCCCCCGAAACGATTGTTGAAGAAACAGAAGAAGAAACAACTCCTTAAGAATATGGCTGCACCCCAGTGTAGCCATTCAAAACTGGCTATAATGATCATTTGATCACTGACCTTTCATTTAGAAAATAAATAATTTTATTTCTTTTAAACCTTTTCTACCTTGCCTAACGTCTAACTATTCAAGAAACTAAATATGAATAAAACATATTTTTTAATGGCTTGGGTATAAACTCAATTCATAACAACAATTATAAAGGGACAACATCAACGATGTTGATAGATGCTAAAGAGGCTTTTGCACCTCCTTCTGAGGATGCATTAATTACGCAAGCTAAAATGGGTGATCAACAGGCCTATGCCCAACTGTATACGTTACATGTTAAGCGTGTCTATGCCTTGTGCTTACGCTTACTTGCGGACAAAGAGCATGCGGAAGATGCAACACAAGAGGTCTTTGTTCAGCTGTGGCATAAAATTGCGAGCTTTGAAGGGCAATCACAATTTTCCACATGGTTACATAGTGTAACCAGTAATATTGCGATTAGTTACTTAAGAAAGCATAAAAACTGGCTGCAAAAGGTGGTGAGTTTTGAGCAAAGTGGTATGGATGAACAAAGTGCGACTGATTGCCAAGGCTTAAACGGGCTCGATAAATTAGTGCTGCGATTGCCTGAGCGAGCAAGGATGGTGTTTGTTCTTCATGCTATTGAAGGTTACCGCCACGAAGAAATTGCGACCATGCTTGGAATGGCCGTCGGATCGAGTAAGTCGCAATATCATCGTGCAAAACAGTTATTAAAAGAGTGGTATGAAAATGAGTAAACCAGATTTTGAAACATTCTTAGCTGAGTCACTTAACAACTCAGAGACGCATATTGCGCCGGAAAAAGATTTATGGCAAGGAATAGAAAAAGCGATTTCTAACCCTGCGATACAGCAACGTGAATCGTCTATGTGGCCAAAGCTTGCTGGGATTGCAGCATGCAGTGTTGCTGCATTATTAAGTGTTCAGCTGGTCTTTAATAGCCCAACTCAGGACGCCAGCGTTGCAATGAGTGACTTTTTTGCAGAGCAAAAACAAACGTTATTAGTGCAGTACCAAGATCAGCCTGCATTAACGGAT
Organism: Pseudoalteromonas sp. KS88; assembly: GCF_004766475.1. NCBI lineage: Bacteria > Pseudomonadati > Pseudomonadota > Gammaproteobacteria > Alteromonadales > Pseudoalteromonadaceae > Pseudoalteromonas > Pseudoalteromonas sp. KS88. The sequence continues at coordinate 59,905 of NZ_PYHV01000006.1, read as the reverse complement.
AACTGGCAACAACAATTAACAGAGTTAGAGGATGCAGAGCGGGCAATTAAACAAGCGTTAGAGAATGAGCCCGAAAATCCCGCATTGTTAAAAATGCTGGCGCAAATTTATCAACAGCAATTAGATCTAATCAATAAGGTGCATGCACCTAAGTGGCAAACAATTTAGGAGTAATGAGTATGAAAGCATTAATTTTAGCGATGAGTATGTTGCCGCTAATGGCAGTTGCAGGGCAAAAAATCGATGAGCAAATTAGCGTACCAGCTAATAAACGTATTTTTATTGATAACCAACGCGGGGATGTGCGCGTTGAAGGGTGGGATAAAGCAGAACTTAAAATAAGCGGTGAACTTGATGACAAAGCACAAGGGTATCGTTTAGAAGTTGAGAATGATCGTATTGAATTTATTGTTAAAATGCCACGCAATCAAAACTACGGTTGGAATAGAGGCGATGGGTCAGAGCTTGTAATCTTCATGCCAAAGAGTAGTGAATTAGAGCTGTCGGGTGTGAACGTTAACGTTGTGGCAAGCGAGCTTAGCAATGGCACTGATATTGATGTAGTCAATGGCGACATTACATTATCTGCTATTGAAGGAGATATAAGCGTTGAAACGGTTAATGGTGATGTAGATGCAACAAACTTAATTGGTGATATTCGCTATGAAACCGTTAATGGTGAAATTAATGATAGAGACTCTCAAGGAAAATTACGTTTTACAGCTGTAAATGGTGATATTAAATCAACGTCGAAAGCGCAAGATGTAAGATTAGAGAATGTTAATGGGGATATCGACTTTGCCCTTGATACTATTAAAAAGTTACGCATTAACACTGTTAATGGTGAGGCTGAAGTACGCATTAACCGTTTACTTGATAAGGCTGACATACGCTTTGAGTCAGTCAGTGGTGATGCAGAATTCTTTTTCCCTGATGACATATCTGCTAAATTTGAAATTGAAGCACATGCAAATGGCAAGATAGTTAATGAGCTCAGCAATGATAAAGTAAAAAAAGCTAAGTATGGTCCTTCAAGTGAACTTGAGTTTAGCGTAAATGGCGGCGACGCTGATATCGAAATAGATACAATCAGCGGTCGTATTGAATTACGTAAAAAATAACCTAACACTTTATGGTGATTTGGGTATATGAGCCAAAGCAGGAAAAGAATTCCTGCTTTGCTATTTTCACAACCTCAGCAAGTCGATAGAATAGAGCTATTCCCTGTTAGTATTGCGAAGTTATGGCTAAACCAGATAAACAAGTCGACACCCTTAAAGTTCCTCCTCATTCCATTGAAGCAGAGCAGTCTGTTCTAGGTGGCTTAATGCTTGATAACCAAGCCTTTGACCGTGTTGCTGAGCTGGTTGTTGCGCAAGATTTTTATACGCGTACTCATAAACTTATCTTTGAGGCTATGGTTGAGCTGGCTGAAGTGGGTGATCCGATCGACTTAATCACGATTTCAGAGAGCTTAGAGAAAAAGAATTCATTGAGTAATATTGGTGGTTTTGCCTATTTAGCTGAAATCGCCAAAAATACACCCAGCGCGGCGAATATAGACGCTTACGCGAATATTGTGCGTGAACGTGCGGTGGTTCGTGAAATGATCGGCGTGGCTAACGAAATTGCTGAAGCTGGTTTTAATCCTGAAGGGCGAACCAGCCATGATTTGCTCGACTTTGCAGAAAGCAAAGTATTCAAAATTGCTGAACAGCGGACAAAAAGCAGTGAAGGCCCGCAAAGTATTCACAATATCCTAGAGAAAACCGTTGATAAAATTGAAGAGCTTTACCAGTCACCGCAAGATGGTGTAACGGGTGTAGGCACTGGGTACGCTGATCTAGACAAAATGACAACGGGTTTGCAGCCCTCTGATTTAATCATTGTGGCAGCGCGTCCATCAATGGGTAAAACCACGTTTGCGATGAACTTAGCTGAACATGCTGCAATGACACAAGATAAGCCTGTACTTATTTATTCATTAGAGATGCCATCTGAGCAAATCATGATGAGGATGCTGGCGTCTCTTGGCCGTATAAACCAAACCAAAGTACGTACAGGCCAATTAGATGATGATGATTGGGCTCGCTTATCATCAACCATGGGCTTATTGATGGAAAAAGGTAAGATGTATGTAGATGATGCATCAGGTCTAACACCGACAGATGTTCGCTCAAGAGCACGTCGTATTGCTCGAGATCATGGCGGGATCAGCATGATCATGGTCGATTACTTGCAGTTGATGCGAGTACCGAGCTTGTCAGATAATCGTACCCTAGAGATTGCAGAAATATCACGCTCACTTAAGTCATTGGCTAAAGAGCTAAAATGCCCCGTTGTAGCTCTTTCTCAGCTTAACCGTACTCTAGAGCAACGTGCTGATAAACGACCGATCAACTCGGATTTACGTGAATCAGGCTCTATCGAGCAGGATGCCGATTTAATCATGTTTATTTATCGTGATGAGGTCTACAACGAAGACAGTACAGAAAAAGGCATCGCTGAAATCATTATCGGTAAACAGCGTAACGGTCCTATCGGTAAAGTACGTTTGACCTTCCAAGGCCAGTTCTCGCGTTTTGATAATTACGCGGGTCCAGCAGTTGATGACGAGTATTAATGCGTTTAGCGGTAGCACAAATTAATTTATCGAACCTTGCGCACAATCTTGCGCAGGTAAAACGATTTGCCCCTAATAGCAAGGTGATGGCTGTTTTAAAAGCGAATGCTTATGGCCATGGCTTAGTTAAAATAGCGCAGCACTTAAATAATGCCGATGCATTTGCCGTAGCACGAATTGATGAGGCTCTTGCGCTTCGTGCAGGTGGGCTGACAAAACCTATTGTGCTTCTTGAAGGTGTTTTTCACCCCGAAGATTTAGCTATCCTGCTGGCGAACAATTTTCAAACCATCATCCATGATGAGAATCAATTAATTGCGCTTGAAGAGGCGCAATTAGAGGCGCCTATAAACTGTTGGCTGAAAATAAATACTGGTATGCACCGTTTAGGTATTGCGCCATCGCAATTAAATAATTTTTACCAGCGCTTAAGTGCGACTAAAAATGCTAACAGTACTATTAATTTAATGACGCACTTTTCGTGTGCAGATGATGTGAGCGATGCAAAAACAGCTGAGCAAATCGCGTTGTTCGACTCCCTCGTCGCAGGTAAGCAACAAGCGCATTGCCTAGCCAATTCTGCGGGGATTATTGCATGGCCTGCGGGGCATGGGGATTGGGTGCGACCAGGGCTTATGATGTATGGTGTATCGCCTATGTTGGGAGCTTTAGGCCATCAACATAATTTAAAACCAGTTATGCGCTTAACGACCCGAGTCATTGCTATTCGTGAGGTCGATGCAATGCAATGTGTTGGCTACGGTGGAAGTTGGCACTCTCAAAGCGCAACTAAGTTAGCAGTGGTTGCTATGGGCTATGGCGATGGTTATCCACGTCATGCGAAGCACGGTACGCCTGTTGTGATAGGTAATAAGCGCTATGGTATTGCCGGCAATGTTTCAATGGATATGATAAGCGTAGACATTGGTAACAACAGCGAAAACATTAAAGTGGGTGACGAGGTCGTAATGTGGGGCCCTGAATTACCAGTTGAAGAGATCGCGCAATGTGCAACTACGATCCCTTATGAATTACTATGTAATATTACCCCACGAGTGAGCTACGAGTATCTCGATTAAGGCTATTCTTTAATAAAGTAGATATCAGCGAAGCCCATTCGAGCAAACTCTTGATCGCGAAAATTACGTACCGCGGCAGATCCTTTCGATGTCATTTCAATTTGTCGTACCATATTTAAATAGTTGGTTAAATCGACACCTTCAGCCGCAGCTATCGCCTGATACATATCTTGGTATTTATCTTTAGCGAAGTTAATTTCACGAGGCTGATTTTTGAAGGTGTAGGTAATACGTCTGGCCATGGGATACTCATAATTAAAACTAATAATGCTAATTTTACACCTTCTTCGCCGTCGCCTCTACCATTGAATGACTTGTAAGCAATAGCGGGTTACAATAAGGTAATTATTTTAATAATGAGTGCGTTAGTAATGAAATTATCTGTTGAGATCAGTAAATACCCACTACACCAAGACTATATCCCATTTATTAAAGGATTTATTGATCGTTTAAATACCTACGATGATTTAAAAGTAATAACAAATACGCTGTCTACGCAAATATTTGGCGACTATGATTTGGTCATGTCTGTTCTTAATACTGAAATTAAGCGCTCGTATGAAGAGTTTGGTAAAGCCATTTTTGTGTGTAAGTTTCTATCTGGTGATCTTTCGCCTGAATAATGTGAGTCAATAATGGACTTTATTACGCAAACTCTTGCAGGGTTTACTGCAATGTCGCACTGGGAATATATTGCAGTCGCTTTGTCTATGGCCTATCTATTATTGGCTATAAAAGAAAACCTATGGTGCTGGCCGGCAGCATTCTTTAGCACGCTAATTTATACCATAATGTACTGGAATGGTGCTTTGTTAATGGAGTCATTACTGCATTTTTATTATATGTACATGGCTGTTTATGGTTGGATGGTATGGCGAAAGGGGGGGGCAAATAAACAAGAGCTGGCCATTACCTCATGGGGTATTAATCATCACATAGCTATCATTATAGGTACTTCGTTAGTTGCAACCGTATTAGGTTATATAATGACTAATTATACCCATGCAGATTTCGCGTATCTAGATAGTTTTACAACCTGTTTTGCTGTGGTAACCACGTATTTAGTGGCTAAAAAGGTACTTGAAAATTGGCTTTATTGGATAGTTATAGATGCCGCATCAATGTATTTATACTATGAAAAAGGCTATTACCCAACGCTCGCGTTATTTGTATTTTATACGCTGATGGCTGCATGGGGGTTTAAAACTTGGTACGAAGAGTACGAACAAGATCAAGCTAAACCTTTAGCACAATTGTAATGATGAGTTTTGATAAAATTAGTGCAATATTTAGTGCTTTTAATCCTCAGTTAGCAATTACTCATACTGAACGCTTACATAGTGGCTTAAGCAACGATAATTTTCTTGTTCGTACATCAAACCATGGTTATTTACTTAAGTGCTATCGTGAACACTGGCCTGTAGTGGGTTTAGCAGCTCAAAAAAAATTTGCTGCGCTGAGCGTATGTTCAACGCCTTTATGGACTGATCAGGCACAACAAATAGCGATATTCGAATACATAGAGGGTTCAACGGCGCAAAGTGAATTGAATCATCAGCTAATTAGTAAGCTAGTGCAGCTTCATCAGCACTCAGTGTTGACTGAACCCATGGATATTAAATACGAACTTGATTATTACCAAAGTACAACACTGTATGAATACTATCAGGGGGTAATCGAGCACGCATTAGCGAGAATATATACTTTTAAAAAGGATCTTGGTTTTTGCCATAATGACTTGGTCAAAGAAAATATTATAGAAAATGACACTGGTGTGTATTTAATTGATTTTGAATACGCCAAAAGTAATGACGTGTACTTTGATCTGGCAGCATTGGTTGTGAGCTTTAAATTAAATCAAAAACAAAAAATTGACTTACTCAATGTTTATCAAAAAAAACGCTCACATATCGTTGATTTTCATCCCTCTGTGGACAAGCTAATATGCTATGAAGTCGTTTTTTTAGTGTTGTGTATATGTTGGTACAGCGCACGCAATGTTGATGATAAAGTAACGACTTTACGTGCGCAATTGGATGACTTAATAAGTAAAATGTAAGTGCCGTCTTTGTTGTGAATTAAAGGCCACCAAATCGAGCAGCTAACTCTTTGTATTTGGCAACTTCTTCAGCATCAAACTGTGGCTCTCCATTGGCATCTTCAGACTTTGCGATTAATAGACTCTCTCTGGCTAAGCGTTTAACGCGCTCAACTTTAACCCCTAAAAACTCGGCGACTTGTTCTGTCGACATTAAACTCATAACTCTACTTCCTCGTGGTTAACTATTTCGAAAAGCGGTTTTGAACCGTACAGATGTTACAAAATAGTTATTAATTTTTATTAAGTATAATTTAATAGCTGTTTTTTGTCTTCTTGTGAAGTAAATTATTATAATTAGTGTATTAAATGAGCATATAAGCAACAGATGCTAGCATTTAGCCCAAGATGTCTTTATTATTGCCCGTGCTAAAGCATCGATATCGCGAGTTGGTGTGGCGGCAACAAATGTGCTCTCGTGGTGAAATGGATATCACGTGGCTCTCCGGAAGCTAAGTTGCAGGTTCGATTCCTGCCGAGAGCGCCATTTGCTTTTCTTATATACCAAATCCCGCTTACTTTGTTACACTTCAATTTTATCCTTTTGAGATCAGTTATGCATTATCGGCCTATTAAGTGTGGTGATTACGATCAACTTGAGCTGTTCTGTATGCAGCAAGCGAAGGTTACAATTATCACCACTGACGATGAAACTTTAATTGGTAAAGCGATTAACCTTGAAAACCATAAAGGTCAGGGGGAGTTTTTGCTGATTTGTTGTGAAGAACAAGGCGAGCATAAAGTCCGCCTTGATAAAATTAAAGCCATTTCTTACTTTTAAAATAAACGCCTATACCGCCTGTTAGCACAATTAAAAATAGCACAAATGCGCTAAACGCGTACGGGCTATCAGTGCCTGGGATCCCTCCAACGTTAACGCCGAGTAGGCCAGTTAAAAAGCCTAGCGGTAAGAATAATGCCGCAACAACAGACATTACATACATGCGTTGATTAAGCTGCTCAGACACATGGTTAGTGATTGTTTGCTGTATAACCTGGGCACGCTCAATCGCACTGTCTAATTCCTCAAGGTATCTTATCAGCAAGTTAGTCGTTTCATTTAGCTTGGCTTTATCCGTTTCTTCTAACCATGTGAAACGGTTACTAGCAAGTGAGCTTAAAGCTTCCTTTTGTGGCCGTAAATACCTTTTTAAAGCAATAGTTTGCCTGCGTAGCTGTGATAGGCCTTGATTATCAAAGCGCTTTGTCGGTTCGTCAATCTCGCCTTCAAAAATATCTAAAGTATCGTCGAGTTCATCAATCACAGCTTGCATTCGAGAGGTTAAATTTTGTGTTAAATGACACACTAGTTCAGAAATATTGCATGGGCCATCACTTTGCATCAATGAATCTAATACATTCTGTACTGATAGCAGGCGACGCCTACGAGTCGTAATCACAATATCGTCATTAATAAATAGGCGTAATGACACCATATCTTCAGGGCTTTGCGCCGGATTAAGGTTTACACCGCGTAAAAAGAGCATTGAGCCTTTGGCTGCTTTGCTTAGTCGGGGCCTAGTTTCATCAGCTATAAAAGACTCTAATTCATAGTCACTCAACAGCTCGCTGTTTTTTAGCCAGTTAACAGCTTGATCTTGTGAGTAATCTAAATGCAGCCATAGTTTTCCTTGTTTAGGTTGCCAATTAGCAAGAGTGCTACTAGTGTCTAGTGTGCACGCACCGCCTTTGCCATCGAGTAGCACCGCATGAAGTAAGCCATCGAACATAAGTTTGTCTCTACTTTTAATAAGGGCGCTATAGTTGTCTAATCTTTAATCTAGGTCAATTAAAGTTTCTTATCGATAAGAGTAATTTATTTCGTTGGTGTTTATTTGGTAATCGCGTATAAGTCATTTTTTTATTAAAGGGCGCATTTATGACGGCAAAAATTACAGTTGGTTGGCGTGAGTGGTTAAGCTTACCTGAGCTTGGCATAAATAAAATAAAAGCAAAGGTGGATACTGGCGCCCGTACGTCATGCATACATGCTATTAATATTGAAGAATTTAAACGTGATGAGCAGCAGTGGGTTCGTTTTATTGCTCAGCCTATACAGGGTAATGAACACACTCAAATAGAGTGTGAAGCAAAAGTAAAAAAGATGAAATACGTGACCAGCTCCAGTGGAGAGCGCCAGTTACGTTATTTTATTGAGACCATGCTCCACGCAGGAGGCGAGAGCTGGCCTATTGAAGTGACATTAACTCGTCGCTCAAGTATGAAGTTTAGAATGTTGTTAGGGCGTACCGCCATGGAAAATCGCATAGTCGTTGATCCGGCTTTATCTCATTTATTAGGTAGTTAAGGTTTTAACTATGAAAATTGGTATTTTATCTCGCAATAAAAATTTGTATTCAACACGTCGTTTAATTGAGGCCGCTACAGAGCGAGGCCATGAAGTTAAAGTGATTGATGCACTGCGCTGCTATATGAACATTAACTCAGAGCAACCTGAAATTCATTATCGCGGTGAAAACTTAAAAGACTTTGATGCGATTGTGCCGCGTATTGGTGCATCTGTTACGTTTTATGGTTGTGCTGTTTTACGTCAGTTTGAAATGATGAATGTATTCCCAGTTAATGAATCTGTGGCAATTTCTCGTTCACGTGACAAGTTACGTTCATTACAACTTTTATCTCGTAAAGGTGTAGGTATGCCTGTTACAGGCTTTGCGAGTAAGCCTGATGACGTAAAAGACTTATTAGAGATGGTTGGTGGCGCACCAGTTGTTATTAAGTTACTAGAAGGTACTCAGGGGATTGGTGTGGTTTTAGCTGAAACGCGTAAAGCGGCTGAAAGTGTTATTGAAGCATTTATGGGCTTAAAAGCGAATATTATGGTTCAAGAGTACATAAAAGAGGCGGGTGGTGCAGATATTCGTTGTTTTGTTTTAGGTGATAAAGTTATTGCTGCTATGAAGCGCCAAGCACAAGAGGGTGAGTTTAGATCAAACCTTCACCGCGGTGGTAGCGCAACATTAGTACGTATCACCCCTGAAGAACGTAAAACAGCGGTGGCTGCTGCTAAAGCAATGGGCTTGAATGTAGCCGGTGTTGACTTACTGCGCTCATCTCGCGGACCATTAGTGATGGAAGTGAATTCATCACCTGGTCTTGAAGGCATTGAAGTGGCAACGGGTAAAGATATTGCAGGTATGGTGATCGATTTTATTGAGAAAGCCGCTGCGACTAAAGGAACAGCAACACGTGGCAAAGGTTAAAATTAATAGCGCCTTTTCTTTATTAGGCGAAACGGTCGGAGTAGGAGAGCGCAAGACGCTGGCATTAGAGGCTGCGAAGCTTTATACCCACTCGCCGTTGAATATCCCAATCGAAGTGGTTAATGGGGTGCAAGAAGGCCCTGTGTTGATGGTCTGTGCTGCGATTCATGGTGATGAACTCAATGGTGTGGAAGTAGTGCGACAGCTACTTGCTAAAATTGATGCCAGTCAGTTGCGCGGAACACTTATTGCGGTGCCAATCGTGAATGTATTTGGCTTTATTCATAAGTCACGATATTTACCTGATCGACGAGACATGAACCGCAGCTTTCCGGGTTCTATTCGCGGCTCGTTAGCAGGGCGCATGGCACATATGTTCTTCTCACAGGTTGCTGTTCATTGCACGCATATTATTGATTTGCATACAGGGGCAATACATCGTACCAATTTGCCACAGATCAGGGCTAACCTTAGTGATGAGGCGACAGCTGAAATGGCCAAAGCATTTGGTACACCCGCTGTGATTGATGCATCGCTTCGTAATGGATCATTACGCAGTGAAGCGGCTAATTTAGGTATTCCGGTTATTACTTATGAGGCTGGTGAAGCGCTTAGGTTTGATCCCATTGCCATTGCAGCTGGTATGCAAGGGGTCGATTATGTAATGCGTCACTTGAAAATGATTCGGGGAAAACGCGCTAAAAAGTTACCAGAGCCTATTATCGCAAGTTCTACCAGTTGGGTGCGTGCTGAGGTTGACGGTATTGTACGTGCGCAAGTTTCACTGGGTGAGCGAGTTGTTAAAGGCCAGATTTTGGCCTATATCAGCAGCCCGCTAGGTGATTCTGAATTAGAGTTACTAGCACCTCGCAGTGGAATTATTATTGGTCAGCAAACAATGCCATTGGTAAATGAAGGGGATGCGGTGTTTCATATAGCTTATTTTGCCCATGCAAATAGTTTAGTTGAACAGCAGCTAGAGACCTTTATTGATGGTATTAATGATTTAGATGACGAATTAAAAACAGCCGATTTAAATAATTAATTTTTTAATTTGCTATAAAAAGGCGTTTGTTGGGTGACTGACAAGCGCCTTTTAAGTTTAGGGCTTTTTAGGGCCTAAGATTCTTTTTATTGCGGCGGGCTTCGTCGGTTTGGGCTCTTTGTTTAAAACCATGACAGGGCGCGTTACAAATAGGTTATTAGGATAAATAACACGATGGCCATCGATGTGTTCTAGCACAACATTCATTAGGCCCATTTCAATAATGCGGCCTTCTACAAAATTAGCGCCGTCAATCACTCTTATCCAGTAACCAACACGGCAGTCGTTTTGTATAAACATCAATAAAAACGAGGTTAAATTACTTAGCAATGACCAAGCTGCAAATAAAGCGACGCCAAGCATTGCAAACAATGAAGAACCTAGTACTAACAAGCCCCTTAGTTCAATGCCCCAAAATACCAATACTAAACAAATCATCACAATCGCTAAGATTATTTTCAGTAGTAGCTCTGCACGGTATTTACGGTGTACATCGACTTTACCTTTTATGGTTTTTTCGAGTAGTTTTTTGGTGAACTTTAATAGCAAAGGGAAGGCTAATAAGGCAACTAGGGTTACCACCCATTTATATTGCATGCTAAGAATATCAAGTAATTCCACGGCCAATCCATGTCTGCTTTATTTAAAGTGTATTTTAGCCATTTTAGCCGCCTTTAAAAGGTATTTTTAACAGTAACCAACCACTGAATTGAATCTACGTCATTACTTTTATCAAGAGGGGCGGCTATGTCTAAGTGGATCACTGTGCCTGCATTAGCTCGACTCGGTGCTAGCCTAAGACCCACGCCAGCATTTTTTAAAACCTGACCGTTGGCGCCGTTATTTTTATCGTCAAACCAAGCGCGGCCAATGTCAAAAAAGGCAGCACCCCCGACCTTAAATAATTGCAGTAAGTCGTATTCCCAGTAATAGCGCTTTTCAAGATTGATTAAAAAACTACGATCGCCTTGTTGATAGTTAAGTGGGTAACCACGAAGGCCATTATCTCCGCCTAAATTAAGCTGTTTATCGTGTGTCAGGTTTTTTGCGTAATCGAGACGTACTTTAGCGTACCAAGATTGTTCTAAACTAGTGTTTAAGTAATATTGTATTTGGCTGGTGGCAAACAAGTTTTCGACTTTGCTTTGTTGTTCGTTCCAGTAACCGTCTAGGCTAGCATAAAATCGCCATAAGGTATTGTCACCACTAAAGTGAGCCTTTTTAGCATTAAATGAATAAACGGCGCGGCTATCATCGTCACTTATTTCTTCGCTAGAGTAACCAATTAGGCCTTTCACATTCCAGCCCAGATTTAAATCTTCAGTACGATAAATACTGTCAAAATTGCGTACTTTAATGAAGTGATCTTCAAACCAGTGACCGCTGACATAGGGGTAGCTTAAGTCGCGATTTTGGGCAAGTGGTGTATGAGTAGCAGGTATATTGTTAAATGAGTGCTCTTCGAATATGTAGCCAACACTTAAACGTTGGGTCCAACTATTACCTAATTGCTTGGAATGACCAAAGTGCAATTGGTTGTAATCCGTTTTTTGTTCAAACTCACTGAATACTTCACCACGTTTATAGAGAGACTCAATACGTTGGTCTGAATAGCTGACAAGACCATAGCTATAAGGTGTATCAATTGAATAAAAGGGGTAGGTCAACTCTAATAGATGACGCTTGCCATCGTCGTTATCCGAATACTCTACACGACCGCGGTAGCGGCTAGAAAAAATATTAGGATCGTCATACACAAATAAATAGCCATCGCGATCAGCGTCACTGGTGCGAGAGACTGACAGGCGCTTACCCCAACCAAATAAATTAGACTCTCGAAAACCTATACTGGATTTATTCTCCCCGCCACTGCGACTGAAGCTTATTTCTGGCAGTAAGGTCCATAAGTCACGGGTAGCAACGTTGACATTTATGTTGCCATCACAGTCAATCTCAGCACTAATATCAGCATCGTATAGGTAATTTTGCTTGCGTAAAAGGCGTTCGGATTCTGAGAGCTTTCTAGGAAGGTATTCATCACCAGGTTTAAATAACAATAAATTAGTAATGACATCAGGCTCAGTGGTTATATGAACGCGATTGGCAAATCTAAAAATAGCGTTATTTTCTTCTTCTAAGTCGGTATTAAATACATTGAGTTGATTTAGAGTAACTTTACCTATTTTTGAACCGGTGGTTTTTTTTGGAAGTTGTTCCTCACCACTAAGTTGACGTCTTAGGTTTTGTTCAGAAGGGGTGATGGTGCGTTGATTGCTACAACTGCCATTATCTATAGTTTCAGCCTTAATCGTTGGGCTCAATAAGATAATACTACAGCAACTAAGCAGTAATGTTTTGCGATAACTATTTACGACCATTCAATCCCCTTATTTAGTATTACCTACTAAACACCATGTGGTCGTTAATGTCTAGCTGATTATTGCAATTGCGTTATTAAATAGTGGGTAAGGGCAGCAAGTAAATGCTCAGCTTCAGCGCCTTCACCATTGATCCAAACACTATTACTATAATGTTCAAAATTCAAATTAAAATTGTGTTGCTCATAATTGAAACGTAGTTGGTGGCGGTCAGCACCCGCTTCAAATTCTGTAATAGTAATAAGTGGAAAGTGTAGAAATAAGTTAGCCCAAAGCTCAAAGTCTTCGTCGTTTGGCATTTCTGTTGGTGAAATGATAATGGCGTTATGTTTATTATCAAATTGAAAATCTATCATGGTGTTACCGTCATTTAGGGGGTAGCTAGATAATTACGTATCGCAGTTAAAAATGGGCTGCCGTATTTATTAAGCTTAGTAAAACCAACTCCCGAGACCTTTAAAAATTCGCTGTCGTTGGTTGGCATAAGCTGAGCCATTTCTGCCAGCGTTTTATCATTAAAGACGACATAGGGAGGCACATCATCATCATCAGCAAGCTGTTTACGTAAGGCACGCAACTTAGCAAATAACTTTTTGTCATAATTAAATTGCGCCAGTTTGTCTTGGTATACGTGCTTTGCTTGTAGTCGCGGTTCGGCCATTTGTAGGGTGTATTCACTTTTTAATACAGCGCGCGCACCTTCAGTTAAGCGTAACGTTGAACCTTGCGTTATGTCTTGGCTTAGTAAGCCTTGATGAATCAGTTGGCGTAAAATACTAAGCCAAAATTCACTGCTGTGATCTTTACCAATGCCATAGGTGCTTAAGTGGTGGTGGTTATTGTCCCGAATGCGACTAGTGTTAGCGCCACGCAACAGTTCTACTATGTAACCTAAGCCAAAACGTTGCTCAGCACGATAAACGCATGAGAGTGCTTGCTGGGCTACTAACGTGCCGTCAAAGCTTTTTGGCGGATTTAAGCAAATATCACAGTTACCACAGGGTTCGCGCTGATATTCACTGAAATAGTTGAGTAGAATTTGTCTGCGACACGTTTGTGCTTCGGCAAAGCTTGCCATGGCATTAAAGCGTTGCTCTTCAACGCGACGTCGTTGCTCATCTTCAATATCTTCAAAAAAGCGCCTGACGCGGCCTATATCCGCCGGGTCAAAGTACATGATTGCTTCTGCTGCAAGCCCGTCACGTCCAGCTCTTCCTGTTTCTTGATAATATGCTTCGATACTTTTGGGTATGTCATAATGCAGTACAAAGCGCACATTGGGTTTGTTAATCCCCATGCCAAATGCCACAGTCGCAACTACAATTTGTATATCATCGCGGGCAAAACCTGTTTGCACGAATTGGCGTTGCTCGTTACTCATACCAGCATGATAGGCGGCAGCATTTAAACCAGCATCAGCAAGCTTTTCAGCAATATCATCAACGCGTTTACGGCTCGTGCAGTAGATAATGCCACTTTGATTTTGTTGTTCTTTTAAGTAGCGTAACAGTTGCGCCAGTGGTTTAAATTTTTCTTCAATGGTGTAGCGAATATTAGGCCTATCAAAACTGCCTGTGTGGATGTAAGGTGTTTGTAGCCCAAGCTGCTGCACAATATCGAATCGAGTTGCTTTGTCTGCTGTCGCAGTTAAGGCCATCATTGGTACATTAGCAAAGTGCTGTTTTAGTTCACTTAAGCGGCAATAATGGGGTCTAAAGTCATGCCCCCAATGCGACACACAGTGTGCTTCATCAATAGCAAATAAGCTGATATTTAAGTGGCTCAACCGCTCCAGGAACTCTCTTTGCAACACTTTCTCAGGGGCAACATACAGTAATTTTATTTGGCCACTATGTAATTGTTGATATATCTGTTGTTGCTCTTCACGATTAAGACTGTTGTTTATATACGCAGCTTTTACTCCGAGTGCTTGTAATTGAGCTACTTGATCTTGCATAAGAGAGATTAAAGGTGAGATCACTACCGTGAGACCACTCAAAGCCAACGCAGGTACTTGATAGCAGACTGACTTACCTCCGCCAGTTGGAAGCAGTACAAGCGAGTCCTTGCCATCAAGTGCAGCATTAATCACGGCTTCTTGGCCGTCTCGGAATTCGCTATAACCAAATACTTGCTTTAGTATGGCTGCGGGAGTGCGCACTACGGCGCTTGGAGTGGGGGCTAGTGTATTCATCGCGGTTATTTTAGAGCTTTTAAGCGACCTTGCATAGGAGCTTTTTATCGCACTTTCCTTTTAGTTGTGCTTTACTCATCTTACCAGTTGAGAATAATGAAAAAATAATAATGAATAAAACGATGCTGATTAACCAAGTTGCTAATATTTTTGTAGAGCAAATGCCCTTCAATCAATTCTTGCAAATTAGCGTTAAGTCACTTGATGCCGAACAAGCACAAATTACTTTTCCTTGGCAGGATGTATTTATTGGTAACCCTTCGCAAAAAATTCTGCATGGTGGTGTTATCTCAGCCGTGCTTGACAATGTTGGCGGCATGCTTGCAGCGGCCTCTATCATTGATAAGCTTGAAGAGATTGATATGCTCAGTATTCAAAAGAAGCTATCAACACTCGGGACTATTGATTTAAGAACCGATTACTTACGCCCAGGCAAAGGGGATGAATTTACTGCCAGTGCAAAGCTGATCCGTTCGGGAAATAAAGTGTGTGTTTGCCGAATGGAGTTACACAATGAGTTAGGTGTGCAAATTGCCTTTGGCACAGGTACTTATTTAGTTGGATAAAACACTGCTCGAAGAGTAAACTAGCCGCCTTTTCCATGTTTAGAATAAATTTATGCCAACTAATCCTGAACAACGTAAGGGCGTTATATTAGCCTGTATGGCCTTTTTTATGTGGGGTTTGGCTCCCATTTACTTTAAGTTATTACAGCATATTTCGGCATTTGAAATACTAATGCACCGCGTTGTATGGTCTGTATTGTTTATTGTCATCATTGTATCGGTGATGCAGCAATGGCGTAAAATAAAACATGTGATTGTACAACCTAAGCTGCTCCTCATGTTAGTGCTTACTGCGACCTTACTGGGTTTTAACTGGGGGTTATTTATATGGGCAGTGAATAATGATCATATGCTTGATGCAAGCTTAGGCTACTATATTAACCCGTTGCTCAATGTATTGCTTGGCATGGTGTTTTTAGGTGAAAAATTACGAAAGTGGCAAGGTATTGCTGTGGCGTTGGCGTTCAGTGGCGTAGTTATTCAGCTGGTAAGCTTTGGCTCCTTTCCTGTAGTGGCATTTTCACTTGCTGGCTCGTTTGCAATTTACGGATTACTACGTAAAAAATTACCCATTGAGTCTTTACCAGGGTTGTTGTTGGAAGCGGTTATATTAGTGCCGATTGCATTGCTTTATTGGTGGTTGATGGCACCGTCTTCAAGTTCAAATCTCATGTTAAATGAATGGTATACTAACCTATTGTTGATCAGTGCAGGCGTTATTACTACTCTACCTTTATTGTGCTTCACTGGTGCTGCAAAGCGCTTGCAGTACACGACGCTGGGCTTTTTTCAGTATATAGGGCCAAGTCTAATGTTTATTCTTGCTGTGATGTTTTATGGTGAAGTGTTTAGTAATGAACGCATGGTGACGTTTGCCTGTATTTGGAGTGCTTTAGCTATTTTTAGTTGGGATTCATATCGTCAATCACAAAAGCGCAAGCGTGCAGCGGTGCTTGCGCCTGTTAAGCCTGTTTAGGCGATAACTCTATTACGCCCAGATTCTTTTGCCTTGTAAAGGTTAATATCGGCCTGTTTTAATAGTTCATCAATCTTGTAAACAGGCCCTTGGTTGTAACCTACCGAAATCGTAAACTTAATCTTTTCCGCGCTAAATTTAGGGCTGTTTAACTCAATGAATTGTCTAAACTTCTCAAGTAGTTCGATTGCTTCTGACTTGGCAGTGTCGGCAAAGTAAACGGCAAATTCCTCCCCGCCTAAACGCGCGACGAGGTGTTTGCTAAAGTGTTTCGCAAAACAAACTGATAAACCTTTAAGTACCTCATCGCCAGCATCGTGACCATAGGTGTCGTTAATTGATTTAAAGTGGTCAATATCTATCATGGCAAGTGAGGTTACTTCTTCTTGCTTTTTTAGGTGTTTTAACGACTTATTTGCTTCTTCAAAAAAGTAACGGCGATTAGGGAGCTTAGTTAAATAGTCTGAGTTAGCTTGTAGACGAATGGTTGCTATGTTTTCCAGCATGTCGACGTTTTGGCTTAACCGACAATAAAACTCTTCATTGTTAAATGGTTTTCGTAAATAGTCATTCGCCCCGCTTTTTAAAAAACGCGCCGACAAGTGTTCAGCATCTGAACCAGAAATTCCAATGATAGCTTTTTCATCATTGCTATAAAGCCGACGAATTTCACTGCATAGTTCATCACCATTCATATTTGGCATTTCATTATCAGTAATAATCACATCAATATCGGGTGTTTGAGAAAGCACTTGTAATGCTTGCTCACCACTGTCTGCTTGCAGTACTTGGTATTTGTGCCGTTTAAGCAAACTCAATATATGGCGCCTTGTTGATGATGAATCATCAACGACCAATACTTTTATATTTTCGTTTCTAGGTAAACGTAACAGTTGCTTTGAAAGGTATTGGTACGCTTGCTTATTTTCTTTAGTGATGTAATCAATGATTGGGTACTTTTCGACGGTATCTCGTGTGGCAGAATCTAAACTGCCAGTCATAACAATCGTGGGGATTTCTGCTCCAACGGTACATGGCACAGCTTCACCATTTTGGGCATCAGGTAAGATAAAATCTACTACAGCACAAAAGTAGTTGTTGTTTTCAATGTAGTCTTTTGCTTGTGCAAGTGAGCCAGCAATATCAACATCATAGCCTGCTTTAATTGCAATATGCTTTTGCACCATTGCAATCGTTGGCGTGTCTTCAATAATTAAAATTTTTCGTGTCACGTATCACCTTGATACTAGTTTCTTGAGCAATTATTGCTGCTAGTACAAGTTTTAACTGTTAAAACACAAAAAAGCAAATGCCATTACATTATTATTTGTAATTAGACGGGGTTTATACCCCGTCAGAATCGAAATGGTATGTTGAGCTTTGTGGCAATACAGCGGCTATTTTTGAACGACCAAACAAGGTATGAAACTTGGTTTTACAGGTTGTTAATTTTAAGTATTTTAGCCATGCTCTTTCAATGGAATTGCTAACAGCAGACTCGCCATTGATGACCTTTAAAAATTGTTCTTGAATTTCATTTTGCGGTGCAAGAGATTTGTTGTATAACCCATTAAGAATAATTCCATGTTGCTCTAGGATGCTTGCCTCAAGTAATGTGAAATTACCACTGCGACTAAATCCGCGAGGGAAGTTTTTGTCATCAAAGAACTGACGTTGACTTACAAATGCTTGGCGAAGTACTGAAATATCATTGCTCATGGCTGTTTCCTCATGCCCTAATTTCATGCTGGAGTATGGAACAAGTTGAGTGATTTTTTAAGCGAGAAATTTTTATCGTGAGGATAAATAATTGGATATCGATTTATTAAAAACGTTTGTAGAAGTTGTACGGACAAGGCATTTTGGCAAAGCTGCCGAAAATTTATATATAACACAGTCAGCAGTCAGTTTTCGAATACGTCAGCTTGAGCAAGGGTTGGGTGTAAATTTATTTATTCGTCAGCGCAACAATATTCAGCTAACGGCTCCAGGTGAGCGATTATTACCCCATGCGCAAATGATTATTACTGGTATGCAGCGCGCGAAAGTGGACGTTGCATTAGCTGATAATATGCATAAACAAGTAAGCTTAGCTGGAACCCCTAATATTTGGGATGCTTTTTTACAGTTTGGTATTACCAATATAGTTTCAGCTATGCCCGGTGTTTCACTTGTTGCTGAAGTAAAAGCGCAACAAGAAAGTACGCGGCTATTACTTGAACGGACACTGGATTTAGCTATTTTGTTTGATCCGCCAAAAGTAGATGAGCTGGTGGTGGAGCGTATTTGCGAGCTTCCTATTATTCCGGTTAGTGCTTATGAATCGGCTGTTAATGAAAACTTCTTTGACAACAAATATGTTTATGTTGACTGGGGAACTACATTTTCACTGTGGCATGCTCGCCAGTTTAATGGCCGTACACCACCTTTCTTTAGAACAAGTACAGGAAGAATTGCGTTAGATTTAATTTTGCAATGTGGCGGAAGTGCGTTTATACCTGATGTATTGGTAAAAAACTACATCGAAGCGGGTGATTTATTTGAAGTGCCTGATGTTGAACATACTTCAAGGGATATTTTTGTTGCTTACCATAAAGATAATGAACAAAAACAATTGCTTGAAAAGCTAGTGAATTTGCTAATTGAGTTAGGGCCAAAGCTAGGTCAGTAGCTTAACGAGTAACTATGACAGTTACATGTCGCTAATTGTTCTTTTTTATTAAACAAATGAGGCAGAAATATTTCCGTTGTAATAATTCTGTCATTAAATGCGGGCAAACTGCAGCTGTTTTGAAAATTAGTTTGTTGCGATTATGAGGTTGTTAATATGAAATTTGTAAATTCTAGTCTGTTGCTAACAGTATTGGGTGCTTTATCTTTTTCTGCATCAGCAGATGTCGACGTTTATGGTAAAGCGAACGTTACTGTACAATCATCAGATGATGGTGAAGGTTCATTTACTGAAATTAAAAGTAATAGCTCTCGTTTTGGCCTTAAAGGATCTGAAAGCTTAACAGACGGCCTTGAAGCTGTTTATAAATTTGAGTTTGGTGTAGATGTATCTGATGCCGATTCAAAAGGTGATAAAGATAACATCACTTCTCGCAACCAGTATGTGGGTATCAAAGGTGGTTTTGGTCAAGTGGTTATTGGCCGAAATGACACTGCCACGAAGCAGTCTCAGGGCAAAATCGATTTATTTAACGACCTAGAAGCTGACCTTAAAAATTTATTTAAAGGCGAAAACCGTGTTGGCGATAGCATCTCTTACGCGTCAAATGACCTCAATGGATTTAAAGTGCTTGCCTCTTATATCGCAGAAGATTCTACTGATGGTGATAATGGTTACTCAGTAGCCTTAACCTACGGCGATGTAGGCCTTAAGAAAAGCGATGTTTATGCATCAGTTGCCGCAGACAGCGAAGTGAAAGGCTACGATGTTGTTCGTGCTACTGTTCAAGGTAAGTTGGGCGACTTTAAATTAGGTGCGATGTACCAAACACAAGAAAAGGTTGATGGCAGCAGTGAAGCTGATGGCTACTTGGTAAATGCAGCATACAAGCTAAACAGTAATACTTTCAAAGTACAGTATCAAGTTATCGACTTTGACCAAGGTGATACTAAAACAGCTATTTCAGCAGGTGTTGACCATAAACTAACTAAAAACACCAAAGTATTCGGTTTCTACTCTAACTTCGATATGGATAGTTTAGTAGACCAAGATTACATGGGTGTTGGTATTGAATACAAATTCTAAACTATTGTAATCTTAAATAGTTGATAATAAACCCAGCAGAGGTGCTGGGTTTTTTGTATTTGAAAGTGCCATTAAGCTAGTGCGTAATCTGATTTTCCTGCCAACCAGCGGTAAATTAATTTATCCACTAGGTTAGGGTGTGCTCTAAGCAATTCTGAGGCGATCGGTCTTACTTGGTTTAAGATATGTTTATCACGGCTTAAATCTGCAATTTTAAACTCAGCTAACCCTGTTTGCTTGGTACCGAGCACTTCACCGGGGCCCCTTATCTCTAGATCGCGTTCAGCAATAACAAAACCGTCGTTACTATCTCGTAGCACGGCTAACCGTTTTTGCGCGGTTGCCGAAAGTGGAGCATGGTATAGCAGTACACAGTGAGAAGCGATGGCTCCACGGCCAACACGGCCACGTAATTGATGTAGCTGTGCAAGCCCCAAGCGCTCTGGGTTTTCAATGATTATTAGGCTGGCATTGGGTACATCTACACCAACCTCTATCACAGTTGTTGCAACTAACACATGGATATTACCAGCTTTAAAGTCGCTCATGATGGCTTGTTTTTCAGCTGGCTTCATTCTGCCATGAACAAGGCCCACAGTGAGTTCAGGCAGTGCTTGGGTAAGCTGTAAGGCTGAGTCTTCAGCCGCTTGACATTGAAGTACCTCAGATTCATCTATTAAGGTGCATACCCAGTAGACTTGTCGTCCCTGTTCTGTGCAGGCAGTTTTTACCCTTTCAATAACTTCTTCACGTCTTAAATCAGGCAAAGCAACAGTCGTAATAGGGGTTCTGCCGGGGGGAAGTTCATCAATAATTGACGTTTCTAAATCAGCGTAGGCCGTCATGGCTAAAGTTCTAGGTATTGGGGTGGCTGTCATGACCAACTGGTGTGGGTAGCAATCACCAAAGCGACCTTTTTCCCTTAGCGATAATCGTTGGTGAACACCAAAGCGGTGCTGCTCATCAATGATAATAAGTACCAGATTATTAAAAACGACTTGTTCTTGAAACAAAGCGTGAGTACCTACAATCATCTGAGCTTCACCCGAGGCTATTTGCTCAAGTGTAGTGGTACGTTCTTTACCTTTGGTTTTTCCACCGAGCCATGCGGTTTTTATTCCCAGTGCACAAAACCACTGTGAAAATGTGATGCCATGTTGCTCAGACAGTATTTCTGTTGGTGCCATTAGCGCGACTTGGTAGCCCTGTGCTATTGCTGTTAAAGCACTTAGTGCGGCAACTAAGGTTTTTCCTGAGCCAACATCACCCTGTACTAAACGCATCATTGGATAAGGGTGCTGTAAATCATGCTTAATTTCGTTTACCACTCGGCTTTGAGCATTAGTGGGTGTAAACGGTAGCTTTGATAAGAACTCTTGCTCTAGCGCGTTCGAGGGGGTTAATTCGACTGCTTTAACTTGCTGACCTTGCTGGCGTAATTTTAATAAACTTAGGTTTTGTGCAACCAATTCTTCAAAAATAAGTCTTTGTTGCGCAGGGTGTGAGCCAAGCTCTAACGCGGCGACATCGACATCATTGCTAGGTCGGTGAAGTATATGCAAGGCTTGGGTTAGCCCCATACCACCATGTTGAAATTGTGAGGGCAATAACTCTTCAACCTGATATTTATCTAATAGCGCAATGGCTTGATCGCTTAAGGCACGAATAGAAAGCTGTTTTAAGCCTTCGGTGGTTGAATACACGGGTGTTAATGTTGTTGCTGTCGGTTGTTCAGAGGAGGTGTCACTAATACTGTACTCTGGATGAGTCATTTCAAAGCCAACACGACCGCGGCGCACTTCACCAAAACATCGAATGACTTTTCCTGCATCCATGGCATTTTTTTGTGCCGCGCTAAAGTTAAAAAACCTAAGTGTAAGCCTGCCTGTCCCATCGTTGACCTGGCACACGAGCATACGACGTTTGCCAAATGTGATTTGGCTAGTCTCTATTGTGGCCTCGATACTCACATGGCTGTGGGCTTGCAATTCATTTATCGCATATATTCGCGTGCGGTCTTCATAGCGAAGAGGCAAGTGAAAGAGCATATCTTGTACAGTGGAAATGCCTAACTTTTTTAGGCGTTCAGCCATTTTTGGCCCAACACCTTTTAGTTCGGTTATCGGAAATCGACTTAAATCGGGCTTTGACAAAATAGGCTCAACACTTTAATTTTTAGATTGTTTTTGAGTTTACGTGCGAATAAGCAAGGCATCAAGTGTGTTTTAATGTGTGCCAAAAAATCTCATCAGCCACAATTTCTCCGTTTTCATCAAGTGCAGGGTATGGCAGTGCTTTTTCTTTACATTTTTGCGCAATGATGGGGTGGCAACCTTCAAATAGCATGGTGTGTTTTATGCGTTCATCTAGCATATTTCGATCATATAGCCCGGCTTTTAAACGCTGATGCTGAGCTTCGAATAAAATTAACGCTGCTGCAACCGATACATTCAGTGATTGCGCCATTCCCTGCATTGGAATAATGATATTTTTATCTGCATGAGCCAGCGCTTTAGATGAGATCCCTGTTTTTTCCTGCCCCACGATAATAGCTGTTGGTTTTGTATAATCAATATCGCGGTAATCTACGGCATTTGGAGAGAGGTTTGTGGCAAGGATTTGGACATCAGGATTATGCTTATGCATTGTTGCTACCGCACTATCAATATCTTTATGTAGATGCGTTTCAATCCAGTTTTTACTGCCGCCAGAAGTGTTGTTGGTAAGCCATTTTTGATTTTCAGGCCATACAGCATGAACATGATGGCAGCCAACGGCGTCAGCGCTACGTACAATCGCTGATAAATTATGATGCTTGTGCACATCCTCTAAACACACGGTTAAATCTGTTTGGCGACGGTCCAGTACATTTTTAACTCGGTGAAAGCGTGTGTTTTCCATCATTTACCTTTTCTATAATCTTTAAAGTAGCGTGATTATACGCCAATTAGGTCTTCAAGGCATTACGCTGCGGCTAATCGGGTTTTGTAGTGATATAAGGGTTTCCGTTGATTGAATTGCTTCAATTGCTTGAATCTTATTAATCAGTACATCTTGTAAGTGTTCAATTGAGCGGGTCATTACTTTGATAAAAATACTGTAGTTACCTGTGGTGTAATAGGCCTCGACTACCTCTTCAAGCTCTTTTAACAGCAGCAAGGTTTGCGGGTAATCGCGGGCATTATTTAGGTTAATACCAATAAAGCAGCAAACGTCATAACCCAGTTGTTTGGCATCAATGGTTACTTGTGTGCCGGTGATAATACCTGCTTGCTTCATTTTCTCTACACGCACGTGAATAGTGCCAGCACTGACTGCAAAGCGTTTGGCTAATTCGGCATAAGCTGTGCGTGCATTATCCATTAACGCGTGAAGTATCTTTTTATCGAGATTATCGATTTGATAATTTTCCATATAAATAACCACTGATAATTATTGAATGTTCGGTTTTTATAGCATTATTTTATTGGTATTTATATATTAAAGCTATTTTCATTATGGGTTATTGAATTTAATTGCTAAATGATTGAGGATTGGTTTATTGGATTTTGCCAAAGGGCAAAATAATTACATGACAATAACTGGGAATGAGGCCAATTATTATGAGTTCACACTATGTGCAGCAACAGCAGCAAATAAGTAAAGTTAAACAATTTTTTTCACAGCAACTGGAAAAACAGCTTGGATTAGTTGAAGTTCAGGCACCAATTTTGGCAAAAGTAGGCGATGGGATCCAAGATAACTTAAGCGGTACTGAAAATGCGGTTAGTGTGAGTGTTAAAGCGATTCCTGGCAGTCAGTTTGAAGTAGTACACTCACTAGCAAAATGGAAACGAAAAACGTTGGCTCAATATGGTTTCGCTGTTGGAGAGGGGTTGTATACCCACATGAAGGCACTGCGCCCTGATGAGGAATCTTTGAGTCCAATTCATTCTGTATATGTTGATCAATGGGATTGGGAAAAAGTGATTTGTGCAAGTTCAGAGCGCTCCCTAGATAAGTTAAAACAGACAGTTAAATCACTGTATCAAGGCTTAAAAGCCACGGAGAAGTTTGTTGCTGATGAATTTGGCATTAGCGGATTTTTACCAGCAGACATTACCTTCATTCACTCTGAGCAACTACGCCAAATGTACCCTGATTTCACCGCAAAGCAGCGAGAAAAAGCCATAGCTAAAGAGTATGGGGCGGTCTTTTTAATTGGTATTGGTGGTCAGCTTGGTGATGCAAAAATACATGATGTGCGAGCACCAGATTACGATGATTGGTCTAGCGCGACATGTGAGCAATACAGCGGCTTAAATGGTGATATTATCGTATGGAACCCTGTGCTTGAAGATGCGTTTGAGATTTCATCAATGGGTATTCGCGTTGATGCCGAGGCTCTTGTAAAACAACTTGAAATTACCGCAGATCAAGCAAGATTAGAATTTGATTGGCATAAGCAGCTTTTGGCAAATGAATTTCCGCAAACAATTGGGGGTGGAATCGGTCAGTCACGTTTAGCAATGCTGCTTTTACAAAAACCACATATAGGCCAAGTTCAAGTGGGTGTTTGGAATGAGCAACTAAAACACGAAGTCGCTGACATTCTATAGCGCATAAATAATTCAACCTGAACTCTGGTTGAGAGATGTACAAATGTATTTATCTACCTTCAGAATTCAGGTTAATTTATGAGATACAGCAACATCGCCACTGAGTCCCATTAGCTGGTTTTGAATTCGACTTCAATTTTACCTTCTTGCAATTTTACATTGCATGGAGGGTAATTACGGTTAGTTTTTAACACTTTATCAAAAATATGAATTTCCACACCGGGATGAAGCACTTTATTAACTGCTAAGTTAGCGTTATTAAGTATGTCATGTAAGTGTTTTTCTAATTTCGATAATCGCTTTTCAAGTTGTTCAGCTTCTTGGCAATAGTGCTGCTGCGTTGCACCAATTTTAGCGAGAAGTTGTTTTTTCTTTTCTAGATCTTTTACTAAATCTGCTTTCTCAATTGCTGATTGTAAGGTATCAAGTTGGCTATCTGTTTTGGCTAGTTCCTTAAAGCAACCATCTGTTTCTTCTGTTACTTCTCTTCCTGAAGCAGCTAAGTTTATCTGCATTTTAGCGCCAGATTCATTACCTATTTCGCCCGCGATTATCATTCCTGCATCAAGTATTTCACCGCCAAAAATTTTTCCTTGCGGGTTATCTTTTTGACCAACTTGTAATAAGTGAGTTGCTTTCATCACGCAATGACTTGATTGACGTTCGATAAAAATATTTTCACCACTTAGGTAACTATATTGTGCATGTGATAGGTAAATACTACCTTGACTGATTATTTTGCAAGAGAGTGACTTATCGTCAAGTTGGTGGCCAATAACACCTTGCTTGATGGTAATACTGCCTTGTGCAGTTAGCTCTCCTGACTCAACAGTACCCATCACTGTAATGTCGCCTTTGGCAGTAACCTTCATTCCAGGCTCTATATTTTGTGTAACGATAACGCTGCCATCAAAATTAATATGGCCGCTTTTTACATTGACGTCTTTCACTGTGTAAATATCATCAACACGCATGCCATTAGCTATCTCTATAGGCACACCCGAAATAGTAGAGACTAGCTCCAACGGATTGGTTTTTGATATTTCTGTGCCATCACCAGCGACCAATGAGAAGCTTTCACCTGGTTTGGCTTGGAGTGAATCACCTGTAACTGTAAAACCCTCTTTACCTGGCGTTGCCGGTAATTGTTGTAATAGCAATGTACCAGGTTCAACACTGGCAAGCTTACCGAAATCACGCATGTCTACTGTTCCGTCTTCACGTAGTTTTGGCGATTTTAAGCGTTCTTTGAGAGTTTCTACGTGAGGAATCAGTCGCGATGATTGTCCATCAACTGGAAGCCGACCTTTAGCAAGGACGCCTTTGGCAGTTTGCCCTGCTGCCATTTCAAACTGTTGTTGTAATAAGTGTTCTAAAAATGCTTGTTTATAACCACGGGAAACGCCTGACTTTACTAATAGTTGTTTAGCCGTGTCGAGGTCGAGTATATCCCCACCTTCGGCTAAGGTTAACTCACCTGTAGCAAGCATCTTTTCACTATCAATGGTTACGACGAGCTTAGCGTCATGTTTACTAGCAACAACCAGGGTGCGTTCGTTATTTGGTGCATCGAAATAGGCTTTTATAGAGTCGTGCTCTACTCGGTACTCGCAAAACTGCGAGCGCTCAAGAGCCTCGGTTACGAAGGCCGCACTAGGAGGTGAATGCTCTACAACATCCAGTAATACATTTCCGTTATGGGCAAGCTTAAACACACATTATCCTTTTACACTACTAAAGTTAAAGGTTATCAAAATTTATAACCATAGAGTGCTAGAGAATTTAGAAACTGTCAAGGTATTAGGAAAGCAGAGCAAGTAGGTTGAAATTGTTAGCAAACACTTGTTTAGTCATAACATACTTAAACAAGTGCTTGGCTTATATAAGGTTAGTTTGTTGATGGCAGTTCCATGATGCCATCAATTTCAATTTGTACGTTCTTTGGTAGTGCGCGAACACCGATTGCTGCGCGTGCAGGGTAGGGCGCTTTAAAGTACTGGCTCATTACCTCATTAACTGTGGCAAAGTTTGATAAGTCAGTAAGATAAATGTTCACTTTTACTAAGTCTTGAATTGTACCACCTGCTTCAGCACAGACTGCGCTGATATTTTTAAATACTTGGTGTGTTTGCTCTGCGAAGTCTTCTGATATTACTTGCATGCTTGCAGGAACAAGTGGGATTTGACCAGATAAGTACACTGCGGTGCCCACTTTTACTGCTTGGCTATAAGTACCGATTGCAGCAGGTGCATCATCGGTAGAAATAAATGCTTTATTCATGATTGTCCTATTTATTTTTTTCGATAGACTTTTTGCACATCAGGCATAACCCTGATTCGGCGCATAATATTGGCAACGTGAACACGGTTTTTCACTGTTATACCAAGGTCTATCACATAGAGGTTACTTTCTTTTTCGTCGGTGGCTATTTCTACAATGTTTGCTTGTGTAGTCGCAACAACATTGGTCAATTTAGCCAGTGCACCTTGATGGTTAATTATTTCAACACGCAGTGCAGCTATATATTCTTTTTCAGGGTTGTCATCCCATTTCACTACGAGGTATTTAGAGCGCTCAGACTCCCAGCCACGAATGTTTTTACACTCTTGGCGATGTACAGTAACGCCTTTACCTTGACTGATATGTGCGGTAATGGCATCTCCGGGTACTGGGCGACAACATTTAGAGTAGTTAACCAACATTCCTTCAGTGCCAATTATGGTTGCTTTGGCATTTTTGGCTATGTCACTTAAATCTTCATCATCATTTTGTAATAAGCGTCGGGCAATAAGCATACTCATTAAATTACCAGCGCCAATTTCGACTAACAGTTCTAGTACGGTATTTAAGTTATGTTCGTTCAGTACACGAGTTATATTTTCATCAGGTAAATCGTTTAAATTTGATTCGCCCAATGCTGAGTCGAGTAAACGACGACCCAGTTGTAACGCTTCTTCCTGATGTTGATTTTTTAAATAGTTACGAATACCTAATCGGGCTTTACCAGTCACAATAAAGTTAAGCCATGTTGCATTTGGGTGCGCGCCAGAGCTGGTGATAACCTCTACAGTTTGGCCAGTATCTAATGCTTTACTTAACGGATGAGGCTTACGATTAACCCGAGCTCCAACACAGGTGTTGCCTACGTCAGTATGAACCGCATATGCAAAATCAACAGCTGTTGCGCCCATTGGTAATTCAACTATGCGGCCATCGGGTGTAAATACATATATCTCTTCAGGGAAAAGTTCTGTTTTAACGTTTTCAACAAACTCAAATGAAGATCCAGCACTTTGCTGAAGTTCCAGTAGGCTTTGCATCCACTGGCGTGCTCGTTGTTGTGCTGTATGGCCGGCACCATCACCTGATTTTTTATACATCCAGTGCGCCGCAACCCCTTTATCAGCCATGTGATCCATGTCGTGAGTTCGAATTTGTATTTCGACAGGGATACCGTGAGGTCCAACTAAGGAAGTATGCAGCGATTGATAACCATTCGTTTTAGGCACCGCTATGTAATCTTTAAAACGTGTTTCAATGGGTTTGTAAAGATTGTGCGCAACACCGAGTACTCGATAACAAGTGTCCATGGAGTCAACAGCGATTCTAAAGGCGTATATATCCATAACTTCATTGAAAAGCAGTTCTTTGTTTAGCATTTTTTTATAAATACTATATAAATGCTTCTCACGACCTGAAACACCTGCTTTTATGCCCGCTTCTTCAAGGCGTGCTGTAATTTCAGTTTGAATATTGGAAATAACTTCTTTGCGATTACCACGTGCTTTTGCCACTTCGGATTTAAGTGCGCGATGACGCATAGGGTAGAGTGCTTGAAAGCCAAGATCTTCTAACTCGTTTTTAATGTCATGAATACCTAAACGGTTAGCGATTGGCGCGTAAATCTCAAGCGTTTCACGTGCTATGCGACGACGTTTATCAGGACGAAGAGCCCCTAAGGTGCGCATGTTATGTGTACGGTCGGCAAGTTTGATTAAAATAACGCGAATATCCTGCGTCATGGCCATAATCATTTTACGATAGTTTTCAGCTTGAAATTCTTTTTTATCCTTGAAGCTGAGTTTATCGAGTTTACTAACACCTTCAACTAACTCCGCGACGGTGTCACCAAATATATCGGCTAAGTCTTGTTGACTAAAGTCGGTGTCTTCAATGACGTCATGCATTAATGCAGCCATGAGCGTTTCATGGTCTAAATGCATGCCAGCAAGGATGTGAGTTACTTCAACTGGGTGAGTAATATAGGGTTCGCCGCTTGAGCGAGTTTGCCCCTCGTGCGCTTCGCGAGCGACAACATAGGCTTTTTGCACCAGTTCTACATCTGCCGATGGCAAATATTCTGATATTTTCTTTTTTAGACCTTCAAAAAGATACATTCACACTCCAATGTTCTCGTGAAGCAAATAGGTAACGGTATGTTAAGAATATACGATGAAAAGAAGGGATTGCCAACGGCTAGAGTAGAAATACTAAGCCGTTGACGAAATCAGACCGGGAAGTCGGATTATTGGTTGCCACCTACAATAGCAGCAACGGCAGCCATTTCAGCCGCTTCTTGGTGTTGTTGCTCTTCACGATCAATAACATCCATTGATGAGCTATCAACTAAACCAAGTTCAATTTCACGTAAAGCAACCACTGTTGGTTTATCGTTTTCAGGGTCAACTAGTGGGTTTTTACCGCCCACAGCAATTTGGCGGGCACGACGAGCCGCAACTAAAATTAAGTCAAAACGATTACCAATTGCATCTACTGCATCTTCAACAGTTACGCGAGCCATCTTCAGCAC
The DNA here is from genome assembly GCF_004766475.1 of Pseudoalteromonas sp. KS88. Taxonomy (NCBI): domain Bacteria; kingdom Pseudomonadati; phylum Pseudomonadota; class Gammaproteobacteria; order Alteromonadales; family Pseudoalteromonadaceae; genus Pseudoalteromonas; species Pseudoalteromonas sp. KS88. The sequence continues at coordinate 30,556 of NZ_PYHV01000006.1, read as the reverse complement.
TCCAAATAAATTTTTAAGCAAAGACGTAGTTTACTGCACCCAGTAAGATTCGCCAATAGCTAGTGGTTAATTTTTATCTATAAATATATAAACAGCTATTTTATTAAGTCAGTAATAAGGCTTTGATGGCGAACAGACTGGCACTTTAAAGATAAACGCTTAGCAAGCACTATTGTTTCTATCTGTGTTAATGCCGTGTCGAAATCGTCATTAATTACAACGTAATCATACTCGTCGTAATGAGAGCTTTCTGACTGTGCTTGTGCCATGCGCCCAGCAATAACCTCTGCTGAATCTTGACCACGATTGTTTAAACGAGTTTCTAGTTCTTCTTTTGACGGGGGGAGAATAAAGATCGTTTCAATATCATCAACTAGCTTGCGCATTTGTTGTGCGCCTTGCCAATCAATATCTAAAAATACATCAATCCCCGCAGCGAGTTGCTCTTCGATAGCTTGTTTAGATGTGCCGTAATAATTATCAAATACTTTAGCCCATTCAAAGAAGTCATTTTTATCAATGAGCGACTTAAATTCATCAACGGATACAAAATGGTAATGCACACCATTATCTTCACCAGGTCGAGGTGAGCGAGTTGTGTGAGATACAGATACTTTCATATCTGCATGTTTTGCTAATAACGCATTTATTAAGCTTGATTTACCTGCTCCCGAAGGGGCTGATAGAATAAATAGATTTCCGCGATTTTGTGCCATGCTTGTTACCTAAAATAAACAGGCTTAGCGTTAATGGAGCTAAGCCTTAATTACATTATTGTACTGTATTTATCTCACCTGACTCAACTATCAACCAAATTGAGCGTAGTGAATCCTGTTGCTCGCCTATTTTCAAAAAAGACTCGCATAATGCAAAAAACCAAGTTGCAAGATGCATTGTTGAATATGTTTAGTGTTAATTTTCAATAGGTTAAATTTTGGAATGAAGCCTGCATTGGTATACGCACTTAACTTATGAGGGGTATCTAATGAAATTAACCTATTTAGCAAAAGCATGTATATTGCTACTCCCATGCACCGCGTATAGTCAGTCATTTGATACGTGTCCAAGCCAAGCATTCTTAATGCAAGACGCAAATGCGCAGCTCTACGGAATAGACTTGGTCTCTGCAAAGCCCACCGTTTTAGCTTCTCAATTAACCTTTTCTACAGAAGCAAACAACGAAAGCGTCAATGCAATTGGTTTTAATTATAAAGATCAGTATTTATATGGCTTCAGCCGCCAAGCACCTAAAAGTGTGGTGCAGATCGGCAGTGGTTACGAGATGACCCGCCTTGATATCTCAGGCCTTCCAGACACTAATTTTTATGTTGGTGATGTTCGTGTCACTGGTGAAGAAGCGGCACAAAGTGCTGCATATTATGTTTATTCGCCTAACTTTGGGCTGTACGAAATTGATTTGGATGGTGACTTAAACGCACCTATCACCGCTAACCTAATGCCTGGTACTGTTAATTGGAAACTAGGGATTTATGACTTTGCATTTCACCCCCAAAGTAACTTGCTTTATGCGGTTGAATCAAATGGCGATTTACATGAAATAGATGTCGATGCGAACACCAGTAAGTTTATAACGCAGCTAGACATTGGCACAGATACAGGGGCTTTCGGGGCAGCCTACTTTGATATTAATGGCCAATTTTATTTTAGTAATAATAGAAGCGGTAAAATTCATAAAGTGGATTTAAGTACCAGCCCTGTTGTGGATTACACGCCGGTGGCCAATGTATTTACGTCTGGGCCTAAATCAAGTCAAAATGATGGTGCTCGTTGTGCTATCGCTGAAGTTAAGGTAACTGACAGTTCAATTGATTTTGGTGATGCACCTTTGCCATACCGCACAAGTCTAGCGCAAAGTGGTGCAAGACACTTATTCGACCCAAATAGCGATAATACTAATCTAATTTATTTAGGCGCAACGGTTGATGGTGAAAACATCAACACTGACAGTGAGCTTGCTTCTAACCCAGTTGACGCATCAGATGATGGAGTTAGCTTTGTTACTGCGTTTTCTGCAGGGCAATCAAGTCAAATTATCGTGAATGCTTCAGCGAGCAGCTATTTATATGCCTGGTTTGATTGGGATCAAAATGGTGTTTTTAGTGAAACTGAGCGAATGGTGACTAAGACTGTTCTTAATAAAGGCGACAACAGCATTTTAGTTGATGTACCTAACAACACAAAGTCAGGCCAAACTTGGGCACGTTTTAGAGTTACAGATGGTACAGAGGCATCGTTAATCACTGCTACTGGTGGAGTATTGGGTGGTGAAGTCGAAGATTATGAAATTACCACATTTGCCAGCGCTGTTTACCCTGGTGAAAGTGATTGGGTTACCCTTGCCTATGAGGACAAGTGGCCATTTGCAGGAGACTATGACTTCAATGATGTTGTTTTAAATTATCGCACCACGCAATTAATTGAAGGTAGTAATGTTGTTGGTTACAGAATTGAAGGTCAACTAATAGGAATAGGCGCAACTTACCATAATGGGTTTGCAGTTAGCTTAAAGGAAACGGTTGGCAGCAACACATTGACTGTTTTACGCAGCGAAGTGGATGAGGAAAACATTACTTATCTCGTTGATGGGCAATTGCAGAACAAGCAAGTGCTAGAAACAGGACGTGAGAATGCTATTTTAATCTTTATGCAGGACACCTGGGAACATGTAACCACTCAAACAGGGTGTAGCTACTTTAGAACACAAAAAGATTGTGATGTGAATACTAAAGTGTCGTTTTCAATGACGATTCCTCTAAAGGCGCCTAAAGCCAAATCCGTTTCTCCAGGCACATTGTTAGACCCGTTTATTTTTGCAAGCGAGGGGTTTTACCATGGTGATTTTTTAGTTGGCAAAGAGGCGCGTAGTTGGGAGGTTCATATGAAAAACCAGCAGCCGACAGCGGCCTTTGACACTGCTTTATTTAAATACGCACAAAGCGACGATGTAAGTGAGCCTACCAGCAACCTATATTTTCAAACTGAAAATGGTCTGCCGTGGGCAATTGAAGTTGGAACACAATGGTTACATCCTCTTGAAGGGGTTGATATTACAACTGCCTATGATCGTTTCGCTGGTTTTGCAGAATCTTCAGGGCAACAAAATTCACAATGGTTTAAAAATTACAATGTAGGCAATGTTGTAAAAGGGGAGCAATAATGAACAAATTAACGATTACCTTATGTTTTTCAGTATGCTTAGTTGGGTGTGGTGGAGGCGGTGGTGATGACAAAGCAACATCATCAGTACAATCGGTAGCAGCAACGACAACGACTAGCGCGGCATCAACAACGGATACCACAACAACTACTACAGACTCTGATTTAACAGGAATGCAAGGGTTAACCATCGCGAATGACTTCAATTTATCGACTAAGTTTGAGCTGGATATAGACGTAAACCTTAATGCGGGTGATCAACGGGCTTATCTAAATGTGTGCTACAAAAAAGATCAATCAGATCGCGCAGATTACAATAACTGCGTTGTTAGGTCTCCTTTAACTCAAGGCATGATAGACACAACGGTAGTGATGAGTCGTCAAGACATTGAGTTAGTAGCTGAAATTTGGTTTTATGACTCTAGCACTCAGCCATTATCATATTCATGGCAGTACGACACACAGCAACAGCAGCAGTTATTCGAGATTCGCTAGTACTGAGTAATGGTTAAAAATATGAAAGAATATATTTAGGTATATTCTTTTTTCTATGCGTAAAGGTGTATAGAAAATGGTTGATTATATTGAGCAAAAAAAGTCCATAAAGGGCTGGCAAAAAAGCCTATTAAAGTGGCTGGGAATCGTTGTTTGCATTGTGTGTATTGCCTGCGCATACATTCCCTTTGAGAGTTACTATGGCGATCTTCTTATTTCGTTGAGAATGCCTTTATTAAGCTTCACAGTAGTGTGTAGTTTATTATTGATGCTAACAAAATCAAAAGGGGTTGCCTTGCTCATGCTGTTGGCAAGTGCTGTGGGGCTGGGTACTTTGATCCCTTTGCCGTCATCATCAAAATTAAGTAGCCAAGATACTATTAACATTAAGCAAATTAATCTTAGCTATACCAATCCTTTTATTGCTGAGCATTTAACTGCCCTTAAAGAGCAAACATGGGATATATTAATTCTACAAGAATTCAGTGATTTGAATCGCCATTTAGTTCGCCCATTTTTAACGCAGGCTGATTTATTTGGTTATCGAGAAGTTGAAGGGATACCTTATGGGATCGTGGTTATTTCACGTTTACCTATCGTTTATAGGCAGCAAATAAAGCTCGACGGTGATTGGCTAGGTTATATAAAGCTGCGTGTGCTATTTAAAAACAGGATGATTACAACTTATGTAGCTCACCCACCGTCACCCAGAACGCAACAACATTGGCACAATAGAAACCGTTTATTGGCCTCAATTAACGCATCTGTACTCAGTGAAAAAACACTTTGGTTAGTTGCTGGCGATTTGAATACCGTGCCTTGGTCATACTATTTTAATTTTGCACAAGCAAACAGCTGTTATAGCCAAGCGAACGCTTATACTAGCTTTACCCCTTTTGACTTTATTGATTCGGTGTTTACTGGATTACCCATTGATCATTGTTTATTTAGTCGTGAACTGTCGCTTGAAAATTTGTCTGTGACTCCTTTTAAAGGCAGCGATCACAAAATGCTCAGTTACGCCCTCGGTGTAAATTAATATCTGAATAGCAATAAAAAACGTGCCCATAATTAGCACGTTTTTTTAATTAGATTGGCAGGATTTTAACTTGTTGATATCGAGCTCTTTAAGTCATGTAATAAATGGCGAAGATTTCGTTTATGTGGAAATAGAGTAAAAGCAGCCGCGGCCGTTGATAACGCTTTAAATTTATTCCCTATTTCACGATAATATTCACCGTAACACTCTAAAATACGCGCTTGCGCTTTTACTTGTGCAAGTAAGCCAGCATCATCTTTACAACGTGATACAATTTCTTTCATTGCATTAAGCCTATTAGTTCTATTTGCTGTGATTGAGCCTGCTCGCATTAAGTAGTCCATCGATACATTAGGCGAAAAAGCAACATCACCAATTCGAGCTAGTTTTAACCAACAATCCCAGTCACTTGCGCTGTTTAATGCATTGTCAAACCGGCCAATATAGTTAATGGTAGAGCGTTTTACCATAACAGAGGATGTGCCTATAACATTGGCGTAAATGAGCAAATCCATCGGTGATTTTAAGTTTTGATAGCCAAGATCATTATGATCTATGTGTTTTGCAAATTCAGGCCAAAATGAAAAGCAATCTACAATGGGTTCATACGCTTCATTTACGTGCATATAATTGGTAAAACTGAGTACGCAATCCTTATGCTGTTGCATATAGCTTAGCTGTTCAAACAGCTTGTCATCTGTCCAGTAATCATCGGCATCTAAAAATGCAATATACTCCGCTTTTGCTGCACCAATGGCTCTGTTTCTGACGTTGACGACGCCTGTATTCTCTTGTTCTAAAATCACCAGTTGTGGAAAAGTTTGTTGTGCTTCTTTTAGCCACTCAAGGCTGCCATCAGTTGAGCCGTCATCAACAATAATAATCTCTACATCTACTTTAGATTGTCTAATAACACTGCTAATCGCTTTGGCTAAATACTGTTTACAGTTGTAGTTTGGAATAATAACACTGATATCTACGCTCATAATGTTTACCTTGTGAGGTTCAAATTAACTTACAAGGGTATACGCAATTTAGGCGCCAACTATTTTAATGGCTTAGCGCGGCGTTTTTTGTCTAATGCTTTGCATATTGCAATATATGTTCGCAAATTGGGTTTTTAGTCGCTATTTTATGGGAAATAACGTGGGCATGGTTCTTGCGAAATAACAAGTTAGTTATTATTAGGAGCATTCACCATGAAACATATCGGCATTGTAGTCCCTGCATTTCACGTACCTTCAGAAACATTTGTGGTAACCGAAATTAACGCGCTTGTTAGAGCTGGGCATAAAGTAAGTGTTATTACATTTGAAAACTCTGATGAGTCTAGCAATATCGATAAAAGCGTTAACGTTATTGTTGTAAAAAGGTCGCTACCTGAAGCCGTGAAGTTTGCATCAGCGCACCCAGGCAAATTTATAAATACAGCATTAATCGCAACTAAATTTAAATCAATTTCAACACAGTCATTATTGGGTTTTGGTGCAAATATAGCTGCTATTATAAAACAGCATAAAATTTCGCACATACACTGTCACTTTATGCATGCACCACTGGCCTACGCAATTGCGGGTAGCAAAATGGCGGGTATCAGCGTTTCTTCTATCGGCCATGGCCATGATGTGTATGTTAATTATTCAGATTTAAAGCTTAAACTTTCTCTTTGTGATTTTTCAGTGGCAGTTTGCCAAGACATGGTTGAGAAGCTGAATGAATACAAAGCAGGTAAAGTTGAGTTACTTCATTGCGGTATCGATTTTAGTTTATTCAATTCTTCGCCAAACCGCTTAAGCGAGTCAGTAAAGTTACTTTTTGTAGGTCGACTAGTTGAAAAGAAAGGATTGCAGTTTCTATTTCCTGCAATCAAAAAATTAAGTACTAAGTACCCCATTTCTTTAGATATCGTAGGAGATGGTCCATTATTAAATGATCTTAAATTTTTATGTGAAAAGCTCGGTATAGAGAATAACGTGCGGTTTCTAGGTCGCAAAACACCGTTTTGGTTGTCAAAGAACGCCTGTAATTATTCTGCTCTTGTTGCACCTTTTTGCGTGTCGCGTAACGGTGATAGAGACACAGGCCCTGTAGTTTTAAAAGAAGCGATGGCCAGTGGTATACCTGTGTTAACCACTGAATTGATGGGAACGAAAGAGATAGTTAATGATGCGGTAGGTTATAAGTGTGAGCCGTCTAGTATTTCTGGCCTAGAAAAAATACTCAGGGAGTTTTGTGAATTAAGCCCATACCAGAGATATGCAAAAGGGGTAAATGCAAAACGTTTAGCCGCGAGTAAGTTCAATGCGAATGCACAAGCTAAAAAATTATCGCAATGGGTGCAAAAAGCACAGGGGTAGAGTATGAAAGGAATAAAGCAAATTGCCTACTTTGGACTATCAACCTTACTTCTCAAAGGGTTAGGCTTTGTTTTATTGCCTATTTCAACACGGTTATTAAACCAAACACAATTTGGTGAGTTGAATTTTTTAGTCTCTATTTCAGCTGTGATGTCGTTGCTTTTATGTTTAGGTTTACCAGAACTTTTATTTAAACAACAAATGCAAAGTGAAGTCCATAAGCGTGCATTATTTAGAGATGCATTACTACTGTGTAGTGTACTAAGTTTATTGTTTGTTTTAATTCTCTGGTTTTTTATTCAGCCTATAAGTGAACTATTACCTATTTCTTTGTCATTAATTGACTTGCAGTTACTCGCCTTAAACTTAGCTTTTTCGTCACTTTTATCACTCGTTTTTTGCTTTTTCAGGTATTACGAAATGGCGAAGCAATTTTGTTTTCTGGCGGTTTTGCAAGGGGTGGGTCAAACACTCTTAACCATAGTTTTACTCTACCTAGGTTTTGGGGTAACAGGGGTAATGGCCTCAGGTGCGATTGCAAGCTGCGTTGTTTTAATCATTTCACTTGGTATTATTTTTTCAAGGATTAACATTGATTTTAAACAAGTACCATGGAGCATTTCACGCAAAAATGGTTTGTTTCTATTGAGTATTCTAGTGTCATCGTTATTTGTTTATGCCAATAACGGGGCCGAAAACTGGTTTATTGCAGCCAATATAGGGAAGGAGGCGTTAGCACAATATTATGTTGCTTTGCAATTTGCAGTGATGACCTCCTTCGCTTTTGAGCCCGTAAGAATGTGGTGGTTCTCCCGCCGATTTGATGAACTATCTTCGAGCCCTTCACGTTATGTGTACTTATGTGAACTTAGCCTTGAGATAGGGATTGCACTGTGTGCATTAATGCTAATTGTTACGCCACACCTGTTTATTTTTGTGCTACCTCAAAGCTACTTACTCAATGCTTGGTTGTTACCTTGCCTTATTTTTATTGTAGTACTTCGTCATCATAGTGACTTATTAAATATTGGCTGCTATATCCATTCTAATGGCCTATTTGTTTCGGTAATTAATGGCATCAGTGCTGTATGTGTTCTTATTCTACTTACTTATTTAGTACCTGCATGGGGTGTGGTTGGTGCCGTTGTCTCGTTGGTTTTGGCGCAAACACTCAAAACTATTTTATTTTTTGTGGTGAGCCAAAAGCTAGAAACTTTGTCATTTAATTTTTATCGAATAGTACCCAGCTGGGTGTGCTTTTTAAGTATTTTTGCGTTTGCTGTGATTGACGTAAGCTATGCTGTGAGTATCCAGTGCCTTATTTTTACTTGTTTACTTATTATTTTGGCTAACAAGTATAAATCTCTAGTAACCAATACCTTTGAGCAATTAACTAAAAGGAATGCACATGGTTAATTGGTATAAGCAACATAATTTATTAATCAATGGGCTTTTGGTCACTATTTTAGTTTCGGTGCTGTATTTCTTATTTGGCCCAATCGCTGCTTTTGCGCTTTTACTGTTGCCCTTTGCAGGCTTTTTAGCTGTTCGTTTAAGTACTGTATTTGTCATTCTGTTTATCCTCTTTAGTTATTTTAGAATCCACGAAGCATTTGTGGTGCTTATGCCGCTAAAAATCCCCAAATTGTTGGCAATTGCTTCATTATTGGCAATTGCATGGCATTTGTTTATTTCTAAAACATTAAAGCCTCACTGGAGTTCTACTCACCTGATTTTTGCGATCTGGTTTGCATGGCTAACGGTGTGTGTGTTTTCAGCGTCGAACAGAGGTGTGGCAATTGAATATTGGTCAGGGGTTTTAGTGAAAGTGTTTATTATGGTGTTTGCTATTAGCTGGTGGTTAACCCGTTTCTCTCACTTTAGCTTTGTGAGGCTGGGAATTATGATCTCAGGAGTCACGATTTCTTTAGTCGCACTTAATAACAAGATGAATGGAGTAGGGCTTGTTGAAGGTACTCGAGTAACTATTTCACGAGAATACCGTTCGCAACTAGGAGACCCAAACGATCTATCTTTGGTGCTTATGTTCCCTGTGTCTTTTTTAGCGGCGGAGTTGTTTGATACACATGCGAATAAGTATCGACGCATCTTTGCCGGAGTTGGATTAATTTTAGCTATTTCAGGTGTTATCGCAACGCAAAGTCGAGGCGGGCTTTTAGGTATTGCTGCTATTTTAAGTTTCTTCTTATATCAAAAAGTAAAAAACCCTGTGGTTGTGGCTGCATTTGGTGCCGTTGGCATGTTAGCCATGATGGTGTTCGCTGGCATTTCAGATCGACAAAGTGGAGGCGCTGCTGAATCTGGTGTTGATGAATCAGCTATGGGGAGAATATATGCTTGGCAAGCGGCCATAAATATGGCGATAGCGAATCCATTTACAGGTGTCGGTGTAAATAACTTTTTTGTTAATTATTATTTTTATAGTCCGCATTGGGATGGCAAGAATCATGCAGTACATAGCACATGGTTTCAAGTTCTAGGTGAAACAGGGTTTGTAGGAATGTGTATATTTGTGTTGGTGATTGCTGCTATTTACCGCAGTTTATCTAGAGTGCTGTGCATGAATAAGCTGAAGTTTAGTCCTGATGTAGCTGTTAATGCCAATGCATTAAAAGCAGGTTTACTAGGTTTTATGGTAGCTGGCACGTTTTTAACACAAGCTTTTACATGGCCACTTTACATTATCTTGTCTCTAACGATTGCACTTGAAAAGCTAACAGTTCAAAACAATAAGGAATAACCGCATGTTGACACAATTAAAGCATTGGCTAAAAAATAGTGAACATCCGCTGGCATCCCCATTTTTTCGTTTTGCAAAAGCGCTTCGCAATCCGCAAATGATAGTGATACCAGTGTTTCACTCTGGATTATTCCACTTCCATCATTTGATTAAGCAGCTAAGCCATGAGCTACTGCGTGTTTTATATTTTACGCCACTTTTTAAAAGCCAAATTGCAGGCTCAAAGAAGCGCTTGTATGTGTATTCGGGTATGCCGCAAATTCTCGGTAAGCTTGAAATTGAGTGTGGCGATGACGTTAGAGTCTCTGGAATAAGTACCTTATGCGGCCGCTCTTGCGGTAATACAAAGGCTAAATTAATCGTTGGCAGTAATGTTGATATTGGTTGGCAAAATGCGTTTTCTGTTGGTCGTACTATTATACTTGAGGATGATGTGCGATTAGCTGGCAGAGTTTTTCTTGCAGGCTTTCCTGGGCACCCTGTTGACTGTGAACGTCGCGCTGCGGGGGAAAGTGATGATGAGTCTCAGGTTGGCGATATCATAATAAAACAAGGTGCGTGGCTTGGAACCGGAGTAACTGTACTTGGTGGTGTGACAATTGGTAAAGGAGCCATTATAGGTGCTGGCAGTGTCGTTACTAAAGATGTACCAGCATTTTGTATTGCAGCTGGTAACCCTGCAAAAGTAGTAAAGGAAATAGAGGATGACGCATGAAATTTATCGTTTTCGCAGAAGATTGGGGCAGTCACCCAAGCAGCACTCAGCATTTATTTCATGAGCTTGCGCAACAGCACGAGATCCACTGGGTGAACTCTATTGGAATGCGTAAACCACGTTTGAGGCTTCATGATATAAAGCGTGTTTTTGATAAAGTGCTACAAGTATTCAAACCTACCAAAACACAGTCACTTACAACGCCTAAAAATATGGTTGTATATAAACTGCCTATTTTACCTTGGCATGATAACCGCTTTATTCGCTCTATAAATAAACGTATTTACGCTCACTTTTTCAAAGAACATGCAGACCCTGCTCCTGTGGTTTACTGGTTAAGTGTGCCAACTGCGCATTATCTTGTAAAAAAACAGCCACAAGATAAGGTGATTTATTATTGCGGGGATGACTTCTCAGCATTAGCAGGGGTAGATGCACAGCTTGTTGCTCCTTTTGAAAAGCAATTAATAGCAACCGCAGATTTAATTTATGTCATAAGTGATTTTTTAATGGCAAAAATGCCCGCGAATAAAGCTAAAATGTTAAGCCACGGCGTGAGCGTTGAGTTATTTAGTGAAAGTACAACCAAGGCCGACGAAATCAAAGCATTCAATGCGCCAGTGATTGGCTTTTACGGCAGTATAAATGCATGGCTTGATATTGACCTGCTTGAGGCGCTTGCAGCAGCAAGACCCGATTACCAATTAGTATTAATGGGTCATATTGTTACTAACATAGAACGGTTATTAAGTTTTAAAAATGTGACGCATATTCCAGCCGTCAGTCATGAGCGATTAGCATCTTTTTCTGCACATTGGAGTGTATCGATTTTACCTTTTGTTATTAACGATCAAATACGTGCATGCGATCCCCTAAAGCTAAAAGAATACCTAGCCGCAGGCAAACCTATTGTTACAACAAACTTCCCCGCTGTAGAGCGTTATGCTTCCCACCTTTTTATAGCTGATACTACACAGCAATTTATTAGCCACCTTGATAACGCACTGAACCTTAGTAAAGCGCAATTAATGTGCTTAGAAAAGACACAGCAAAACATTGCACTCCAACACAGTTGGCAATCTAAGGCGAATACAGTAATCAATGATACCGTGCGGCTAAATCGCTAATTTTTTTAGCGCAAACGTTATATTGGCGCGCCCTGTGCAACTACCTAGTAAAGCCGGTTATTAGCAGTAAATCATTTTTATTTTGCAAATAATCGCTCATTTATGCATAGCAAAATGCAAATATATAGGTAGGGATTATGTTAGTTAGAGAGCAAATAAAACGGTTACTTTATTTAGCTTTGTATGCACTGTATACACGGGCTAAGCTTTTTGTGCTGCCATTAGCGATTGTCCCTGTTGTGGTTATATTATTGGCAGTAACGGCACAAAAAAAATACACTAACCACGCTACAATTCTTATTGAAGAGTCAGCGTTACTTAATCCTTATTTAGATGATTTATCTTTTTCTTTTGACTTAACTAACCGTATGGCAGCCCTAAGAACCTTGGTTATTAGCCGTAAGGTACTTATCGCTGTCGCACGCGAAACCAATTTAGTGCCTAAAAATGCAAGCCCAGCTGCCATTGAAAAGGTACACCAAGAGTTGTCTCAGTCACTTTCACTTTCATTAGTCGGTGATGAACTTGTGCGTGTTAATTTTATTTGGCATGAGCCATCACAAATGAAGCCTGTGTTGGAAAAAATTGTTGAAAAGTTCATTGAGAGTTTATTGGCCCCAACAAAAGCCTCGTTGGATACCTCAGAGCAGTTTTTTTACCAACAGCTTGTTAGCCTTCGCCAAGAGCTTGAGATATCAGAAGAGGAATTAGCTGCATTCAAAGCTAAAAATACTAATACGCTGCCCACTGTACTTCATAGTAACAGACAGACATTTGATAAGTTATTGAGTGACTTGCAGCAAAAATCAATTGTGCTGTCTGGCGCCAAAGCCAAGCTGGAAGCGTTAACCTCAAAAATGGGTCAAGCAAACCCTATTTTAGGACGCATTGAGGAACGAATCATTACTGCTGAGTCCGAATTAAGCTTTTTAAAAACGCGTTACACAGACAAGCACAGTAAAGTGATTTCAAAACAACGGGAGCTGATAAACATCAGAGCTCGTCAGCAAACGTTAATCGAAAACGGCAAGAATCTAGATGCTAAAAATATTGAACAACTATGGCAAATGGCTAATACATTACCCGCTAACACGGATAATGAAAGTAATGTGCTTGTGTCACAAATATTGGCGTTGGAAGAAGCTAAAAACCAAGTTTATCAGCATCAACAGGAATTTGAGCTGCTTGATCAACAAGTCAATGAGCTAAGCCAACGTTTACTTGTCACCAGTGATGTTGAAAAACAATTACGAAAATTAGAGCGTGATTACGATGTTAAACAGTCTTTGTACAAAGACATGTTAGGGCGATACGAAATGGCTAAAGTCACAGGTAAGTTAGTCAAATATGAAGGCCCAGATAAGGTTAAAACAATCGAGCGCGCTTACAGCCCAACTCAACCAATTAACACTTCAATGATGGTCGCTGTGATTGTAGGTATTTTGTTAGGTGTCTTTACAAGTGGAACATGTGTTTTCGTTGCTACGTTATTCGATAGCCACTTAAAAGATATTCAAACTATTGAGAAGTTAGCAGCCGTTGAGGTGATAACTGTCTTACCCATCGTAAGTAAAGAGGAGATCTATACGAACTCACACTCAACGATGAACTTATTAAAAAAGGGGTATTAATATGAATGTTTTACACTTGGTTCAGCATTTTAAAATTGGCGGTTTAGAAAAAATGGCTGTAACACTGATGCAAAAAAGCCAATTTGCTCATAACAGCTTGATTGTTTCCCTTGAAGGTAAAGAACAAGATGCATTAAAAGAGTGGCCTGCGCTTGCACAGTTTGGGCATCAAATGGTGAGCTTAAATAAAGCGCCCAAATTTGATTTTTCCTTACTAAAAAAACTAAACCGATTAATCATAGAGCACAATATAGATGTGATACATAGCCACCACATAGGGCCTATGCTTTATGCCAGTCTTGTATGTTTGACAAACAAGAATGTGCGCCATGTTTCAACAATCCACGATGCGTGGTATTTAAATAATTTTAAGCAACGCTTAATAACGAAAGTATTAAATAGCCTTACCAAAATTAATTGGGTTGCCGATGCTCAAGTAGTGGCAAATGATTTTTACCAACATACATCTATCAAGGCTGATAAAACTATTCTTAATGGAATTGATTTTCATCAGTTTACCGATATCGATGAGGCCAATGCACGTAATCTACTCGGGTTACCCTTAGATAAAAAACTCATAGGGTGTTCTGCTCGTTTGGAGCCAGGAAAAGGTCATTTGGACTTAATAAAGCTACTCCCTGAATTAGATAGCGATATTGAGTTAGTGTTTGCAGGAAATGGCAGCTTAATGTTGTCGCTTCAAAACGCAGCTTCAGTGCTTGGTGTGTTTGAGCGAGTGCATTTTTTAGGAAATGTACAGCATATGCAGCAGTTTTACTCGGCAATTAATGTGATGTGCCTTTATTCGCAAAGAGAGGGATTACCGCTGTCTATATTGGAGTCCATGGCGTGTGGAAAAGTCATTGTGGCCAGTGATGTTGGCGGCATTAGTGAGGTTGTTACGCAAGAGCAAGGAGTACTTGTTGGGTTAAATGATCTAGTTGGTTTAAAAGTTGCTCTATTAAAAGCGTTAAACATGAAGCAAGGGCAATGTATTAGAGAGCATATCTTCTCAATTGCCGATGCAGATCAAATGAGCAAAGCATACGATCATTTTTATAATGGTTTGGCTTTATAGGGGAAACATTATGTCGGTCTTATTTACTATATGGGTAATTTTAATTGTATTGGTTTTGTACCATCACGTGGGGTATTTAGTTGTTTTAAAACTCTTTAGCAATGAACAGCGTAAGGAAGATAAGCCCACTGTAACTCCCACCACACGCTTTGGAATTTTAATGTGTGCTTACAATGAGCAAGCTCATATTAAAGAGAAGTTATATAACTTAGGGTCGATGCTTTACGATACTCAGTATTATGCAATTCATGTTTACCTTGACGGTTGCACAGATAAAACATATCAAGAAGCCATGATTGCTCAATCGCATCTTGCAAAGCAAAATGTTAATTGTCATTTGCATTTTAGCAAAGAGAATAAAGGTAAGGCATTTGGCATCAATGAATTGCTCAAACTCACCAAGCCAACTTACGATGCATTATTATTTACCGATGTGAGCGCCTTATTAAGCATAGATGTATTAAATAAAATCGATACAGATTTTAAAAACCCAAAGGTGAATGTAATCACCGGGGTGTATGTGCTTGATGAACTCGCTTCTGCACAGCAAAAGCAGTATTGGCATTATCAGAACAAAGTAAAAAGCATGGAATCATCGCTTGGGGCTGTTATTGGGATGCCAGGGGCTATGTTTGCTATACGCTCTGAGGCTGCTGAGCTTTTAGAGGGTGGCACCATCAATGATGATTTTATTCTTTCGATGAAGGCTCTTCAAAAAGGTGGTAAATCGCAGGTTAATAGTGACATCAATATTTTAGAAAGAGAGTGTGACAAACAAAGCCATGATAATGCAAGAAGAGTGCGAATTGGTGCTGGAAACTGGCAACAAATAAAAGCATTGTTTACTTTATTAAACCCCAAGTTGGGTTGGGTAAGTTTTAACTTTTTTTCACATAAGGTGTTACGTGGACTAATGCCAATTATATTATTGAGTGTTTATGTATCGACGTTTACCCTAGCATTTTTGTCCAGCTCAGTATTACCTTCATTATTAAGTATTTTGATACTTGCGGTTCATGGGGTTGGCGTAATTAAACGCCTATTTAATATTAAAGCTAAATTGCCAATTGTAGACAGTGTTAATTACCTAATTAGTGCTTATGCGCTGGCGCTTTGGGGAATTGTTAAATTTGAGCGCGGAGACTACAAAACTCATTGGCATCGTGTTCATCATTTAAATAAACAAAACAATGCGCCGATCAAAACTATCAAGCGTGGAATTGATATTATCGGCTCCGCAACCGGATTAATTCTGTTATTGCCTGTTATGCTTGGGGTGGCGCTAAGCATAAAAATGACCTCTAAAGGACCTGTATTGTTTAAGCAACAAAGAGTGGGTGAGAGTAATGATGACTTTGTCGCCTTGTTTGATGTGCTTAAGTTCCGTTCTATGGTGGTTGACGCTGAAAGTAAAAGCGGTGCCGTTTGGGCGAGTAAAAATGACCCTAGAATCACGCCTATAGGTCGTTTTATTCGCAAAACTAGGTTAGATGAGTTACCGCAACTTTGGAATGTACTGATCGGTGATATGTCATTAATAGGCCCTCGTCCAGAGCGACCGGTATTTTATTCAAAGCTGGAAAAAGACATTCCTTATTTTTGCCAAAGAACATACGGTATAAAACCAGGTATATCAGGCTTAGCGCAAGTAATGAATGGATATGATGAAAGTATTGATGATGCGCGAAATAAAATCGGTTGGGATTATGCTTATATGCTAAGTACGTCATCAGCGCGTAGTTGGTGTTATATGGAGTGCAGTATTTTGTATAAAACCTTTGTTGTTATCTTTACAGGAAAAGGTCAGTAATTTTTTTCGCATAATGCAAAAGCACACTTAAAAAGCGATTGCATTATGCGTATCAAGCCTGCTTACACCAAGCACTAAAATAAAAATCATTAAAATTCAACTGTTTATATTTGGCATTCTTCTTGAATTACTTTAAGAGTCTTTAAACTTAAAAGGTAACAAGCATGATTAATTTAGCCAGCGATACAGAGCAAAAAGTTTTAACACTTCCTACAGACTTCTCAGGTTTTGCAGTTGATGAACTAAAAGATAAGTTTGAATATTTTGTAGAACAGGATGCGAGTTCGGTTATTCTTGATTTCTCAAACACGGAATTTATCGACTCTTCTGGAATTGGTGCTATTGTTTTTCTATACAAAAGAATTGAAAAACAAGGTAATTCATTATCTTTACTAAATGTGACGGGTCAGCCGTTTAAGCTAATGAATCTGTTGAGAGTCGATAAAACAATTCCGTTTATAGACTCAATCTAAATGGACTAAGGAGAGTATAATGAGATCTTATGTCATCATTGCCATTATTTTGTTTGTAGGTGGGTGTTCTTCTTGGCCGGAGCACGGTAAAGGGGGGCTAGCTGAAAAATATCAAAACTATCCACAGGAAGATGAATTATATGATTCTAATTATACGCAACCTGAAGATGTGGTAACCAGTGAGTTTGAGCATTTAGTACTTAAACTTGAATTACTTAAATCACAAGACATCAAGGCGTGCATGCCTGCGCAGCTACTCAAGGCGCAAATATACGAAAACCGTATTCGTCGATTAATTGCAGCTCAAATGTGGCAAGATGCTGAGCACGACTTACTACTTCATTATCATGCGCTAAATCAGCTAACTAATCATTTTGATACTGTTCGTAAACTCACCGATTGCGCACCAGAAACGGCGACCAAGCCTGCGCTTGTGAATGTTAAAAAACAATTATCAGAATTACTTAATAGTGACAACCAATTTGCATTTAATGCGTTTGAAATAACGCCTAAGTATGCCGTGAGAGTGGCCCAAGCAGCGGATTTAATTAAACAGTTAGAAAGTATCAACATTTTATTGGTAGGTCATACTGATAAATTAGGTACAACGAATAGTAACTATGAGCTTGCTCTCAAACGTGCAGAAACAGTAAAGCAATGGTTGGTAATATATGGGGTGCCTAAAGCGAGTATTACCACACTGACTCAAGGGAGCTTAAAACCGTATAGTGACAATGCAATTCAAAATGAAAGTGCTCGTCACTCAGATCGCAGAGTTGAAGCAATAATACTCGATGCAAATAACACCAATCCACAAGATCAAAAAGAAAAAGCATTGGTTAAATGGACAAAAATTATTGCAAGTAAAAAGGAGTAGTGCCATGAAAACTATTTTTACTATGCTGATATTACTATTTTTGGTGACCCCTGGTGCTGCAAGCACAGCTGCTGACGAACTTGAAGTGCAAGTAGGTAACAAACTGTTTTTGTATATACCGGGTGAGGTTGAATTTGATGGCTTATTTGAGGTAGATAAAAATGGCCAAATCAATATCCCTGAAATTGGAAAATTTAACGTAGCTAATAAAACGACTGCACAAATAGAATCTGAATTAAAGCCGCTGTTAACAGAGCTATATGTTGCAATTGATGATTTTTATGTGGAGGTGCGTAGCCGCGATATTTTTATTAACGTGTTAGGTTATGTCATTAACCCATCTCAAGTCAGTATTCCAGATGATGGCAACATTCAAATGGTTATTGCAAAAGCCGATGGCTTAAAGCCGGGTGCTCAGCTTGATAGGCTACAGATAAGACGTGGCGATGAGGTTATTGAATTTAACTACAAGGCCTACCTAGACACAGGCAATATTAGCCTATTACCCCCACTTAAAAGTGAAGATACCGTGTTTGTGCCTGTCTCTCCTTTGTTAGGTAATGTACAAATAGATTTTGATGCACAAACGCTTAGCGCCACTGGGGATGCCAGCGACAAAAGCGCCATCACTATTTTAGGTGAAGTACACAACCCAGGTAGTTTTTCATTCAAAGAAAAAATGACAATTTTAGATGCGCTAATGCGTGCAGAAGGGGTGACGCGTTACGCTGACGTGACCAAAATAAGGGTCATTTTAAATGAAACCCCTGTCATATTTGATTTAAAAGCTTATCTTGATAAACCAGTTAATAGTATGCCTGAACTAGAAGCAGGGTCGACTATTTACGTCCCCATTATGGTGGATGATGTCAATACTACCTCGCGTACAGTTTATATTATGGGAGAGGTGCAAAAACCTGGTGCCTATGAAGCGGCAGACAGTACTAATTTTTTAGATATTTTAGCTAATGCTGGCGGGCCTACACGGTTTGCTGAAACACGTTTAATTAAAATATTGACCCCTCAAGGCGAGAGTATTTTATTTGATTTACAAAGTTACAGTGAAGGCACACAAACAGTTAAGGTGCCTGATCTTAATCCAGGTGATGTCATATTTGTGCCTGAGAAAACAGACGTTAATGAAAAAAGCTGGTTAAAAATCCCCACTAAACGAGCAATAAAAATCATTGGTGCTATTCAATCGCCAGGACGTTATGAGTGGAGCAATGAGATGGACTTTACCGATTTACTTGCGCATGCTGGTGGGCCAACCAAAGGGGCGAACATCAATGATATTAAAATAATTCGAGATGGTGAAGAAACCCAGCGTTTTGATTTAGAAAAATACACCATTACTGACGGGCAAACTTCTTTACCTGATTTGCATGCAGGCGACACCATTATTGTGGAAGAATTACCCGTTGATCCAGCTGATAATAAATCGCAATGGATACGCCAAGAGTCGAGTAAGTCAATCTACATTATGGGACAAGTGGGCTCTCCTGGGCGCTATGCGTTTAATGGTAATATGCACTTCATTGATATTCTGTCAGCTGCTGATGGGCCAAATGCAAATGCAGACATTAGAAATATCCGCGTAACACATCGCAATAGTAATCGTGCACGGGTAAGCAAGTTAGATTTAGCGCTTTATTTTGAAACAGGTGATGAAACATTATTTCCGCACGTGCAGCCTGGCGATACTATTTTTATCCCAGAAAAAAATAAAGACTGGTTGCGCACACCTAAGGAACGGGTTGTACGCATTATGGGCGCGGTACAAAAGCCAGGCCGGTATAACTTTGACGATACCATGTCTATTCTTGATGTATTAGCAGAAGCTGGTGGGCCACTGAATTCAGCGTTAATTGATAAAATTGTTGTCGTTAATCATTCATGTTGTAAAGAGCAGTCGAGAGTTTTTGATTTAGAGGCGTTTATTAAGTCACCTAATTCAGCAAACATTCCTGTATTGCGAGCCGGCGACACGCTTTATGTGCCAGATAAAGGACAAGATTTACTCAGTCAATTTAAAGACAATTTCCTCGACTTTATTACTATTATTGCGCTAGTGGTGGGCTTATGAAAATTATACCAGAGCAGTACCATGAGTTAGAAACAATCTGTAATACTATTAAAGATAGTGATGCACGGTGTGTCACGTTTATTTCATTACATGGTGCAGAAGGGTCATCTAGTGCCTGTATAAGCGTTGCAAGGCGTTTACAAAGCCAAAATCAATCAGTGTTAATTATTGACCTTAATCCAATAAGCTCATTTAACATTGATGAGCATTTACCAAACTTAACGAATGAGTGGCGATTTGATGATATTTCATGCCAGCTCAGTGTATTACCTTACAAAGAAGTTAATATACTAACGATAAAAAACTTATCGGCTATTGAATCAGCAAAAAATAAGCATGTTTTGAATGAGGCAATTATCCGTTTAAAGCAAGAATATGATTATATCTTGTTAGATATGTCACCGGCTTTAAAGCTTAATCGTAACAATGTTCCCTTACACTCACTAAGTTTGTGTAGCGATTTAACGTTGGTTACTGTTGGGTTGGGTATTAACGATGAAGAGTCATTGTGTGAAGGTGTTCGGGAATTAAAACAGGCAGGACATAGCAATATAAAAATGTTAGTTAGCCAACATGATTTTGCCCCCTTAGGTGAAAGAGTCTTGCTCTTTTTAGAGAGTAAAGCTCAGAAGTGGCCGAAAGTGTGTCGGCTATTAAGTAACAAAATACATAAACAGAAATGGCTGTTTAAGCATTACTGAGGGCTGCATGGATATTTTATTTGAACGACGTTTTGAATTACTTTGGCCAACATTAACTGAAATTCGCCAAGTACTTAAACATGTACTAGGGGCGTTGTCTGTTAAGCGTGATGAGGCTGATGCAGCCGGATTGGTTGCAACGGAATATTTAACTAATCTTATTCGCCATAATGAGGGAAGTGAGCAGTTGATCACTGTGCGCATAAGTCAAATAAGCAGTGATTCGTATCACTTAACTTTTATCGATGAACTAAAACCCTATAACCTATTTGAAAAAAATAACTCCACTTGGAAAATAGACTCTGAAGAGCTGGTGGAGGGAGGAATGGGGGTTGAATTGATTCGCCACTATTTCGCTGACGCCTCATATGAAACAATCGAGTTAAAAAACTTTTTTACATTTCCTTTAACTCAGATTGATAAGCGACCTTGCGTTATCTATGTTGATGACGATGTAACTCAGCTTGCACTGATGAAAGCCTATTTAAAAGACAAGTTTCAAGTTATTACATGTGAAAATATCGAGGCCGGTTGGCAAGCTATTCTAACGTCGGATGCAAGTATTCTGTTATTGGATCATAAGCTCAAAAATGGCACTTGTGAGCCGCTATTGGCGAAGCTAAATCGTTCGAACCTTAAGTCCCAATTATCTGTTGTTATGCTTACGGGTGATGACAGTGAAGAGGTGATCAGTAAAATTAACCGTTTAGGTGTTGATGATTACTTAATTAAACCTGTAAAGAAAAACAAACTATTACAAAGTATAGAGCGTGTTACACATCGATTTGCCTACTTGTCATACCAAAGCACGTTTGGTCAGGCTCCAGCAAAGGTCCACCTTGCAAATAAAAAAACTGCGCATATTTTTGGCTCAATTAGCGTTGGCAATGGCGGCGATTTTTTTATGCCAATCAATGATGAAGGCAGCGCGTTTATACTCGGTGACATGATGGGGCACGGGTTACAAGCTTTGAAAGAAAGCTTTGCAATTAAAGGTTTTATAAGTGGGTTTTTAGCAACAGGACTCGCTTACCAAGATATGCTGAGTGCATTAAATGATGCACTTTACAAGCAACAACTATGTAAATCGAGCCTAGTGACCTTGGTTATTTGCTTCTTGAAAGACAACAAACTGTATTGGTTAAATGCAGGTCATCCAGCTCCAGTGGTAATTTATAAAGATGGCACTGTTTTACAGCTTACAGGTACGGGTCCGTTACTCGGTCTTTCAAAAGAGCATACTTATACACTTTATGAAGCTGAGTTAGAAAATGTAGAGCACCTTTTGGTGTATACCGATGGTTGGACCGAGAATCGATGTGCTGATATGAATGAAATTGCTGAACTAAAAAAAATAATTCCCCCTCACCAGGACTCTGCTGAGGAGTTTGCTCATTTATTATGGAAAAATTCACAAGTAATCCTTTCTAAAGAAGTAGATGATGCATCGTTGGTGATCATTAATTGAATTTGATTTAATGTGTTTTATATAGTTAACTTAAATTGCGCTAGGCGAATAATAATTAAAGTAATTTTAGTGGATAGCTAAGGGGAAAGGATAATGCCACCAACAATTTTAATTGTAGAAGATACCCAGTCGTTAGCTATGATGTACCAAGCCTATTTACTCCCTACAGGTGTCAACACCTTGCTTGCTAATGACGGGGCAACTGCTTTAGAAATCATAGATCGCGTCAAGCCTGACTTAATCGTGCTAGATGTTATGCTTCCTGATATGAATGGTTTGGATATACTCGCTCAATTAGAACCCGAAAACTCTCCACAAGTGGTTGTTTTAACTGGCCACGCCACTAAAGAAATGGCAATCCAAGCAATAAAATTGGGAGCGAGTGACTTTTTAGAAAAGCCTGTTGAAGCAGATCGCTTTAGAATAACAATAAATAATGCTCTCAAAATTAAAGACCTAAAACAAAAAGTTACCACATACAAAAACACATATGAAAATGGTCGTTATTTTGATTTGATTGGTAGCTCAAAACAAATGCAGTCTGTTTATCAAATCATCAGCTCTGCATCTGTGAGTAAAGCGACGGTGTTTATTACTGGCGAAAGCGGCACAGGGAAAGAGTTGTGCGCACGTGCTGTCCATCAAGCATCTAGCAGAGCTAGTAAGCCATTTGTGGCATTAAATTGTGCCGCAATACCTAAAGATTTGATAGAAAGCGAAATATTTGGTCATCTAAAGGGGGCATTCACAGGAGCTATTGCAAATCGTGCTGGTGCTGCAGGTCAAGCTGATGGTGGAACACTCTTTTTAGATGAGTTGTGTGAAATGGACATCAATCTGCAAAGCAAGTTGCTGCGTTTTATCCAAACGGGAACCTATCAGTTAGTGGGTAGCGAAAAAGAGGTTAAAGTTGACGTGCGTTTTGTGTGTGCGACAAATCGAGATCCTTTAGCTGAAGTTGAGGCGGGACGATTTAGGGAAGATTTGTATTATCGATTACATGTGATCCCTATCGAACTTCCGCCTTTACGCGAGCGTGAAGGCGATATTATTGAAATAGCTGAGGCCTTGTTTGTAAAAATAGCGAAAGAAGAGAACCACCCATTTAAGTCTATGACAATGGATGTAAAACACGCTTTTAGCCAATATGATTGGCCGGGTAATGTTAGACAGTTAGAGAACGTAATTCGAAATATATTAGTACTCAATCCACAAGAAATAATTGATGTAAATATGCTTCCAGTTCTTCCAAATAGCAACATTAAAACACCGTTGCCAATTGAGAAAAAAGAACCTGAAAACCGTGTTTCTGTAGAAGATTTAACGGCATTACCTTCAGATGAAGCTGGGGTGAAGGCGCTTTGGCTGGCTGAGAAAGAATACATAGAAAGAGTAATCGATATTTGTGCCAGTAATATTCCTAAAGCCGCGGCACTATTAGATGTGAGCCCCTCTACTCTTTACAGAAAAATTAAAGGGTGGGAGGAAAGTGCTACTTAGTTAGGCGCATTGTAAGCATCAAGCAATATTGAAAATTGTTGTTTGCCGGAAAACCTTTGCGTAAGGACTGAGTAAGCATTTTGTATCATTATTTTTTTACTTTCAGGATGCAGCGTTAGCAGTGTTTCAATGCATTGTTGGCATTCTTTTTCATCTCCTTTATTCATTAATAGTCCGTTAGTTTTATTGATAATACTTGGTATTTCGCCAACGGGGCTGCTAATAACTAGTTTATTCTTGGACATTGCTTCAAGTAGTGTCATTGGCAAGCCTTCCTCTCGAGAGCAGATGAGTAACACATCTATGTTATGCCAAATGTCATCTCGTTTAGCTAATCCGTAATACTGTAAGTTACTTATTTTTGGAATATCTTTTTTCATTGGGCCATCACCAAAAAGATGAAAGCTCACATTAGGGTTGTTCTTCATATTGTTTGCTAGTGAAAAGAAAATATCAGGTGCTTTTTCGTAAGATAGTCGCCCCACAAACCCGACTCTAATATGACTATGAGTTTCGATAGGGGGAACCTCTTTAGGCATATCTATAAAATTTTCAAGTAATGTTGCATTATGAATTGTTTTTTTAATTTTACGTGAAACTGCGAAATTAGTAGAAAGTATTGATAGCCAAACGTCTAGCTTGTTATAAAACCACATTTTTCCTTTGCCAGCCTCGCCAGCATGATAGGTGCTAATACAACGTCGCCCCATTATTTTGCAAGCTATACGGCCTAAAATACCCGCTTTATAGCCATGCGTATGGATGACCGTATGTTTATCATACTGAGTGAATTGATTTATCAAGCTACTGAGTGTACCTTGAATGAAGGAATACTCTACGCTCTCTTTATCAAGCAGTGTATAAAATTCATGATTGTGATGATTTTTATAAAATAATACAGAGCAGCTAACATGATTATTTTTTAGTAGCTTAAATAGTTCTACTATATGGGTTTCAATGCCGCCGATCATGGATGAGTCGACAAATAAAACAACCTGACATTTCATACTTAACTCCTAAAGAACAATATGATTGATAATTCCATAATAGAACAACTTAAATCTGATGTGGGTGAAATTTTAGCCATCGAACTAATCCACGTTTTTGTTGATGAATCGCAAAAGTTAGTCGCAGAGATGGTTCACTCATCTGATGCTAAAACAATAGAAATAAACGCGCACAGTTTAAAGAGTAGTTGCAACAGCTTTGGTGCTACCCAATTAGCGCAAACGTGTTTGCAAATTGAAAAAACTGTTAACCAAGAGGGTGTAAGCTCCCAGTTACAACAACTTTTAAAAGTAGCGGAGTCCCAAAGCGAGCTCACCTTTAAGCAACTTGCATTGGTAATAAAAAATCCTTAAACAAGAGGGCTTTCATCTATTGAGCTTTTTAAAAAAGTACAAAATATATGATTTAGCTCGCTAATATCGTGCAAGTGGTTTGAGTGATTTTTAAAATGTGAATTACTAGCTAAAATTTCAGAAATAGCCGAAGGTGAGATACTTAAATCGTATATTTTGCTACCGAGTTGCTCTTGCAGCCAATCAATTCCAGCACTTTGAATATGCTTCATAACACTGTTTTCTTCAGCTGTGTTTTCAATAAAGACCCGGCACGCAGATGTTTTTTCAACGGCTCGAAGTATATCGTCGATTAACAATGCGGGCATCACGCTAGATATAATACTTCCGGGCCCAATAATAACTAAATCAGCATTTAAAATAGCATCAACACATCCAGGCGATGCAGCCACTTTATTAGATAAATAGATTTTATCGGGAAGCGAATTTAACGCATCAATGGCGCATTCACCAAAAACCTCTTCACCATTGCTTAAAATAGCGACGAGGTCTGTTGGTGATTCAGTCATCGGTAATACTGTCTCAGAGTTACCTAAAAGCTTATTGAATTTTGCAATTGCTGCTGTTGCAGAATGTGATGCTTGTAGCATGTTTAGCAGGACTAAATTGCCTAAGCAGTGCCCTTTTAAATCACCAGTGGTAAATCTATGCTCATAAATTTTCCTCGTAACGACTGAGTCATCAGCAAGTTGAACACTGCAGCGCCTTATATCTCCAAGAGCAATACAGTTATGTAATTGCCTAATTTTTCCCGTGCTACCACCATTGTCGGTAGTCGCAACAATAGCTGTTAATTGATTACACACTGGCTTTATTGCACTTAAAACTTGTGCGAGTCCGTGACCACCACCAATACATACTATATTCATGCACTTGCCCCTTCGCTTACTTATACTGTTAGTAAGCAGTAATCGTTCCACCTTAAAAAGTTTATTAACTCAATGATTTATATTGAATTTTGTTCTATATTTAATTGGGATGGAATCGACGGTTGCAAATATTTGCATAACGCGATGCATTTTAAACGGAGAGCATTCATGCAACACAATGATGTCATTACGGTTAATGAGCTACAACTACATCTTGCTAAGCTATCTCAATGTGAAGATGAGATAGGTATATTCACAGCAATGAATAAAATGCTTCAACCTTTAATGAAGTACCAAGACTGCATTCTTTTGAAAAAAGAGAATGCTCAATGCACATTATTTGCAGCAAGCAACCATAATTTTCATATTGATAAATGGCCACATTGTGCACTGTTCTCACAGGCGCAAGAAAGGGGCTTTAGCCTTTGCCAAAATTCAACTGAGGAGTTGGAGTTTACTTATTTAGATGAGCTAACAAAGCGCAATATGCAGACTTGTTTAATCATAAGTACTGAGCTTGAAATGGGCCGTTTTTTATATATTTTCACGAACATTAATTTAATAGAACACTCTGGGGTAGTGCAATCTGAAATAATAAAGCTTTATTTACAACAAGTGGTTTTAGCCTTTATAAACTTAAACCGGGTTGTTGAGCAATCAAGTAAATCGGTTAGATTACTCGATGACCTTACTCAGTTGTCGACCTTGTTTAAAGAGCTTGCAAGCGAATGGTTTTGGCGAACAGATTCGGACATGAAATTCGTTAGTGTGAATAATATCGAGAGTGAAAATAAAATATATACCCAGTTATTTTTAAAAAAGAAAATTATGTCCTTACTCACGCATAATGAAAAACAAAATACACAGAAGTGGCAAGGTTTCTCAAAGCTGATAGAAGAGCATGAAGATTTTAGTAATTTTGAGTTTGAAGTGAATGCGTCGCAACGCTTATGGGTGTCATTAAATGGTAAGTCACAGTTTGATGAGTTGGGCCAATTTATAGGGTATTTAGGAATAGCTAAGGATATTACATTTTCTAAACAGCGAGAGGTCGCTTTAGAAAGTGCTAAATTAAAAGCGGAAGAGGCAAGTAATACTAAATCTAAATTTTTAACTGTTATGTCACACGAAATCCGCACTCCTATGAATGCAATTATGGGGGTTATTGAGTTACTTCTTGATACTGAATTAACTCAAGAGCAACGCCAGTGGCTTGATTATGCTAATTCAAGTGCCGATATACTTTATGGTTTAATCACTGATGTATTGGATTTTTCAAAAATAGAATCGGGCACAATTTTACTGGTAAATAAACCACTCAATGTAAAGCTATTGATCGAAAATATAGTGGGTCAATTACACATAATAGAAGACAGTGATGATATTATTTTTTCAATCAATATTGATGAGAAAGTGCCTACTTTTATAATGGGGGATGAATTTCGATTAGGGCAAATTCTATTTAATATTATTGGTAACGCGTTTAAATATACGCGTTCTGGCAGTATTTCTTTGCGAGTGAATGTCGAAAATGCCCTGCTTAATTTTGAAGTCAAAGATTCTGGAGTAGGGATCGCCAAAAAAGATTTAGCACTAATCTTTCAGCCTTTTAGACAAGTGAATGATGGCATTAATAGAGAAAGTGAAGGTGTGGGTTTAGGGTTAAGTATTTCTAAGAACTTAATTGAATTAATGGATGGCTCAATAGATGTTCATACTCAACTTGGTTTAGGGAGTACGTTTAGTATATCAATTCCATTGAATACGGCGCTAGAAAGTGAGGTAGAGAAAGTTTCATTACAAAATCGTTCAACACTCAACATACTTGTTGCTGAAGATAATAAAACCAATCAATTATTGATTAAAGCATTCCTAGAAAAGTTAAATCATAAAGTAACGGTTGCTAACGATGGCGCAGAAGCGATTGAATTTATGCAGCTTAAAAGTTTTGATCTAATACTGATGGATATCATGATGCCAACTATGGATGGGTTAACTGCTACACAACATATTCGCAATGAGCTTCTAAGCGATATTCCTATTTACGCCCTTACCGCCAATGCTGCCACAGACGACAAAGCCTCTTGTTTCAAAGTAGGTATGAACAAAGTGCTTACAAAACCGATTAAATTTGAGACATTGAAGGCGTCATTAAATGCATTGTAAGAATTGCTAACTGAGGGTTACGATACTAGGCCTTTAATAAAAGGCTTAGTATCGTAATTAAAAGCTTTTGTAGCTTATTCTATGTTCTGAATTTGCTCTCTCATTTGCTCAATCAACACTTTTAGCTCTACCGCTGCATTAGTGATGTCACTATTAATTGATTTAGAGGCGAGGGTGTTTGCTTCGCGGTTAAACTCTTGCATCATAAAATCTAAACGGCGGCCACATGCACCGCCTTTTTTCAGAATTTTTTTAGTTTCTTTCACATGTGACTTTAAACGGTCGAGTTCTTCGGCTACATCTTGCTTTTGCGCAAGGTAGATTAGTTCTTGCTCTAGGCGAGATTCGTCAATATCGGTTTTTAAATCTTCTAACTTTTGAGCTAGTTTTTCACGTTGCCACTTAGCAATCTCTGGCATATGAGTTTCTACAACAGCAACTTGCTCTAAAATAGCATCAAGACGTGTGGCTATCATTTCTTCAAGGTTTGCTCCCTCATCGCCACGTGCAGATTTGAAATCTTCAACGACTTGATCAAAACCAGAAATGAGCGCGGTGTTAATACTATCCATATCAAGCTCTTGCGCCTCCATTACACCTGGCCAACGAAGGATATCAACTGGATTTATGTCACCATTACTTTGTTGTTGCACCCATTTAGCGCTATTAATGAGTTGTGTCGCAAGGGATTCATTTATTGAAAGTTCACCTACATGTGCAGGGTTAGCAACAAACTTTAAAAATACCTCAACTTTACCGCGCTGTAAGTGTTTACGTAGGCGTTCACGAATAACCGGCTCCATGCCACGAAATTGCTCAGGTGCGCGAATAAAGGTTTCAAGGTAACGTTGGTTAACTGAACGAACTTCCCACGTGCCAGTGCCCCAATCGCCTTTAATCTCGCGACGGGCGTAAGCAGTCATACTGTGGATCATGAATGATTTCCTAGTTTTGTTTATGCAATATAAAATTGATTATACCGTAACACTACGTAACCTCTAGAGGAATTTTTTTTACAGTCGGCTTTTATTTAAATCAGCATGGCATCTGTACTCACATACACTTATAATATGGCAAATTATGAATTAAGGGGATCGTTAATGCGTCCAAGCGAAAGAACACCTAACCAAATAAGACCGGTTTCATTTACACGTAATTATACATTACACGCTGAAGGTTCAGTGTTGGTTGAATTTGGAAACACTAAAGTACTTTGTACAGCGACTGTTGAATCAGGTGTACCGCGCTTTATGAAAGGCCAAGGTAAAGGATGGATCACTGCTGAGTACGGTATGTTACCTCGCTCTACCCATACTCGAAATGGCCGTGAAGCGGCGCGTGGCAAGCAAAGCGGTCGTACCATGGAGATTCAACGTTTAATCGCACGCTCGCTTCGTGCTGCGGTTGATTTAAAAGCATTAGGTGAGAATACGATTACTATCGATTGTGATGTTATTCAAGCCGATGGCGGTACACGCACAGCATCTATCAGCGGTGCTTGTGTTGCCTTAGTTGATGCATTAACACATATGCGTAGTAAAGGTATGATTAACTCTAACCCGCTTAAATTTATGATTGCCGCAATTTCTGTAGGTGTTTATAAAGGCCAAGCGATTAGTGATTTAGAATACCTAGAAGACTCTGAAGCTGAAACAGACATGAATGTTATTCTTACTGAAACAGGTAAGATCATTGAAGTACAAGGTACCGCTGAAGGTGAACCGTTCTCGTTTGACGAACTTGATGAGCTGCTAACTTTAGCTAAACATTCAATTCGCGAAATTATTGACGTTCAAAAGCAAGCGCTCGCTTAATAAAGTAATAGGTTTAATAGTAATGAAAGATTATCAAATAGAGTTTATTGAATTTGCCCTTGAAAAGCAGGTGCTTAAATTTGGCGAGTTTACTTTAAAATCAGGCCGTACTAGTCCTTACTTCTTTAATGCTGGTTTGTTTAATACTGGTCGTGACCTTGCACGCTTAGGTCGTTTTTATGCTGCAGCCCTTGAAGACGCGGGTATTGACTACGATGTTTTATTTGGTCCTGCTTATAAAGGTATTCCAATTGCAACAACGACTGCTGTAGCGTTAGCTGATCATCACGATAAAGATGTGCCTTATTGCTTTAATCGTAAAGAGAAAAAAGCGCATGGTGAAGGTGGTACATTAGTGGGTTCTGAGCTTAATGGTAAAATCATGTTAGTTGATGATGTGATTACTGCCGGTACTGCTATTCGTGAATCAATGGAAATCATCGCGCAAAACGGTGCTGACTTAAGCGGCGTGCTAATCGCCCTTGACCGTCAAGAGAAAGGTAAAGCTGACCTTTCTGCGATTCAAGAAGTAGAGCGTGACTTTGGTACTAAAGTTATTTCTATTGTGAAATTAGCTGATCTTATTAGTTACCTCGAAAGCAAAGGTACAATGGATGAACATCTAGAAGCCGTTAAAGCTTACCGCGAGCAATACGGTATTGCTTAATTACGCCTTGTGTAGGTGCTATCTAATCATTACTTAGTAAAAGCCCAGTGATTTTCACTGGGCTTTTTACATTAAATCATTTAATAAAGTTATTAAATCGTAAATTAAGTATAGGTTTTGTAGTGTTTGGCGTGAATAGTGAGCGAACAGTACTTTATTTTAAGTTTTCTTTAAAAAACGCTTGCGTAAAAATTGGTTCTCCCTATAATGCGACCCCACTGAGACGGCAGAGCAGGCAACGCTTAGCGAGGCAAGCAGCTAATCAGTAAGTCGAGTAAAACTTAAGTTTAGATTTTTTAAAAAGTTTAAAATTAAGTGTTGACAAAAAAATAGGAAAGCGTAACATGCGCAGCCCTGGCGACGTAAAGCAACGCGCTTTAATCG